>JBOHKB010000053.1:0-12060 GCA_050728815.1 Propylenella sp. | reverse complement strand
CAGCGCAGTCTTCCCCGGAAGGTCACCCGCTGTCTGCAGCGCCCGGTGGATCATGGCGGCCGCCTCCTGGTGCCGGCCCTGCGCCAGCCGGAGGAGCGCCAGCCCGGGCTGCGGGTCGATGCCCATCTCGCCGGCCTGGCGATACTCCGCGTCAGCGGCGTCGTAGTCGCCGCGGAGCCGCAGGATTTCACCGCGCCGGTAGGCGGCGTTGGCCAGGGCGGTCTGCTCGGTGGTCCCCACGAGACCATGCCCCGCGCGTTCGGCCTCCGCGAAGGCCTCGCTCCAGTTTCCCCCGAGCTGCAGAACCTCGGCCCGGTGCACCTGGCAGACACCGTTAAAGGCTTTCGCTTGGGGATTGCGCCGGCACCAGTCGTCGAGGATCGCGGTCCATTCGCGCGCGCGCACCATCTCCAGCACCCGACAGCAGGAGGCGACGATCTCGCAGTAAACGACACCGGTAACGACCGGTGAAAGTCGGTTGCTGTTAGCCAGGAGCATTGTCTCATCGATCGGGACGTAGCCCTCGTCGATCCGCCCGAGTCGGAAGAGTATTCCGCCCTTCAGGCTGCCGGCCAGGGCGATCAGGTCCGGCTCATCCTGGGTCTGGCCTATGGCAATTGCCTTGTCGGCGATCTCGACCGCGGCTTCATATGCGCCCTTGCCTCGATGCATGAAGACATGCGGTAGCAGCAGGTAACCTCGCTCCACGGAGCCGGGCGCGGTCTCCTCGGCATGCTTGCCGGCGCGCTGGAGCCATCCGGACCCGAGACCAATATCTCCGATCATCATCGACCGGAGGCCCCTCCAGAACGCTGCCCGAGCGGATTTGTCGTGATCCCCCTTCTTGGCGTGATATGCGTAGACTCGGTCGAGCGCCGATAGCATCTCTCGATCATGAGCCGACACAGCCGCCGCCCGGACGAGCGCTTCAAGGTCGTCGATCTCAAGCTCGGCCTCGGCGTCTGCACGTAAAAACAGCTCGGTCGCATCGGCCCATGCGTTGCGGCGGTACGCGTCGCGCGCTGCATGAATTGTCTTAGGCAAGTTCTGGGACATCCGATCGAGCACAGATCTGAAGCGATTGATGGCGCTGTCGCATGATCGATCATATCAAAGGCGAAGCGCGAATTCATCGGTCCAGGCCTAGGCGGCGGATGCCGGCTCGGTCTATTGTCCGCTGTTGGCGCGAGGCAGAAGCCCGACCTAGCGCCCCGCTACCTCGGCTTGTCGAAAGCTGAGCGGCGGTCCCTATCGCGAAGGCGGAACGCAATAGACGACCCACAGCTGACGTCGCAGCGGAACCGCGCTGAGCCGACTTCCTGCGTCGAAACGGTCCCGCCGATGCTGAACCTCAGTCTACGATCAGTAGCCCGCGTTCCCCCCGCCTCCAATGACCGGCTCAGGGGGGCTTACTCGACGAATCCGGTTCGGGCGAGGCGTAGCTTGCGGCGACGAAGACGGCGTTCGGCCAGAATAACGCTCGAGGAACTCCTCAAGATCGTCGATCGCCTGGGCGACGACAACGCCGCCCGTATCCCGGCTGACCGAAGGCTCTGCGAAGCCGGGAGCGCTCTGGTCCGGCACCGCAACATGGGCGGAAGCGGCCCCTACTCCGAACAAAGAAACCGTCAGAAGGCGTACCAGAGAGCGAACCTTCCCGATCATCGACTATCTCCCTTGAGGAACCGCTCTCTCTTTTCAGCCGCAATACCTGAACTGCAGCTCAACGCCGTTGTTGTAGCGATGGACCAGCTGGCTGCGCGAAATCCAAATCTTACCCTGGCGTCCCTTCCCATCCGAAACGTTGAGCAGCATTGGAATCGGGACGCCCTGCATCGACGGCACGTTGATCGAGCCGGAGACGATCCTCAGTTCAAGCGCGGGTATTCTCAACCGCGACGGCGCATTCCACGTGAGACGATTGTCGCTCATCGAGAATTCGTCGGCGCCGCTCGCGCTGCACGACCCGCGAGGCAGCTGGATGCCGGTGCTGCGGCTCAGCGCCCATCGCCCTTCGACGCTCGTCTGCGCGCTCGCTGTAGAAAACTGGGCTGCCGCCACCATGGCTGCCAAGCCGATTGACGATATCCGTTTACAGGCTGTCCGCATCGTGCCGCACCCCTCTCTTCTGGCTAACACACCAAAAACGCGGTGCGCAAGAACAACAACCCTCAGACATGATCAAAGGGGTCGTTCCGCCAGCTTAATATCACCTTTGCGCATGCAGAGGACAGTGTGCGGCGTGAGCCCGGTCCGCGCATAGGGCGGGATATTGATCTCATCGAAATCTACGCCGGGAAAGAGTCGCTGAAGATCGTAGTCTTCAGGCATTGGAAATACCATTCCGAGCGTTGCGCGGATGTCGTCGCGGCCGAAGAGATGCATGTGATCGCGCTTGCCGAAGCGCCTTTCGCGTTCCTCTGGCGGGATGTCTCCAAACGATGCCTCATACCGCCCGGCGACGATCGGTACTGAAAAGACATGAAACCCGCCCTCGGTCAGCGAACGGTGCAGATGGAAAAGCACCGCCGTTATGTTTCCGGCCAGATGCTCCAAGACGTGCGAATGGACCACAAGGTCGTAGTGACGACTCAGCAGCCGCTCGGCGTCGGCGATAAGGTCGAGCTGGCGGGTGCGCGAGGCGCGATACCATGCGGGGTTCGCGTCATAGGTCTCGTAGAGCGCGTCCCCGACCAACGCGCGCAAGCGAGCGGACAATCCCTGCTCCGGCGCAATGTGCATGACGCGCATCCCCGGCTGCAACAAGCGCAGCCCGTCGATGAAGAGCCACGTCGCGCGCTGCCGCTCGAGCGATCCGCAGGAGGCGCAACGGATGTTCACCCGACGGCCGAAATCGGCGAACTGGTTTCCCCCGCAAATGTTGCAGTGCATGCGGCAATCCATGGTGGGAGCTTCGTCTCCGATCGGCCGCGCTGGAATCCGATCGCGCCCAAGCGGATACTCCTGGATGCACGCCTTGCCAATCGGCGCAATCGCAAGCGGCTTGCCTTTGCCGCCGGGGTGCTGGCAATCCTACGAACCATTCTCAACGGATGAACCTTGCCGCGCGATCATCTCGACATCGTTTTTGTTTCCGACGCTAGGTTTCCGGGAGGCACGTCGACCGCGCTCGCCACCGAGATCCTTGCTGCCGCGGACGCAGGATTTCGCGCCGGCCTCTTGCATGTGCGCGGCCCGGTCCTCGGCCGACCGCATCCGTTCAACCCGCAGCTCCGAGGGGCAATAGACAGCGGCAAGGTCGCCTGGCTCGATCCGCGTCAGCGGCTCGATTGCGAGCTGCTCGTCGTCTACCACCCGATGCTCTTTCCGATGCCGCTCGCAGAGCGGATCGAGATCAGGCCGCGAGAGGCGGTGATAGTAGCTCAGCATCCCCCGCTCGATGGGGAAGGCGAACCGCAATACGACATCATTCAGCAGGTGCGCTCTGTGGAAACGAGCTTCGGGTGCCGTCCGGCGGTCGCGCCTGTCGGGCCCAACTGTCGGAGCGGATTCGCCAGTGTGCCGCTCGACGACGTCCAACTCGTGGCGGAAGACTGGCACAATCTGATCGACCTGAGGCGCTGGCCGATGAGGCCGAATACGCCTTTCTCTAATCCGATTGTCATCGGCCGCCATACGCGGCCTGACGCTCTGAAATGGCCGGATACGCGCGCCGAGATGCTGGCGGCTTACCCTGACGACGCGCGCTTTAAGGTGCGGGTTCTCGGCGCCGGACCCTTCCTACGGGAGAAGCTCGGCTCCGTTCCCGCAAACTGGGAACTGCTCCCCTTCGGCGCCATGGACCCGAGCGGGTTCCTGGCGAGCCTAGACGCCTACGTCTATTTTCATTCGGCACGGTGGGTCGAGGCATTTGGCTGCAGCGTGCTGGAGGCGCTGGCGACGGGCCTCGTGACGATTTTGCCGGCAAGCTTTCGCCCCCTGTTCGGGGACGCCGCGCTTTACGGAGAGCCGCGGGACGTGACCGGAATTCTTCTGAGCCTGCGGGATTCAGAAGAAACGGCGCTTCATCAGGCGGCGAAGGCGCGCGCGATGGCGGAGGACTTCTTCTCCTCCGACCGCTTTCCTGATCGCGTCGAGCGGCTCTTTGGATTGCGGCCGCGAAAGAACACCGAGCCTGCCGGCGCGTCGGCGCTCACGATCGGGCGCGGCGAGCGCACTGTGCTTTTCATCTCCTCGAACGGTGTCGGGCTCGGCCATCTCACGCGCGAGATTGCTATCGCCAAGCGACTGATGCCAGGGCTGCGGCCGGTCTTTTTCACGCTATCACGCGCTGCCGCACTGGTGCGCGAGGCCGGCTATCTCGTCGAGCACACGATGTTCCATCGCTATGCCAATGTGGAGCCCGCTGTGTGGAACCCGGCGCTTGCGGAGGAGCTCTTCGAGGCGCTCCTCTTCCACCACCCGGCAGTCTGCGTCTTCGATGGAAACGCTCCCTATGAGGGCATGCTCGCGGCGATCGAAGCGTACGGACGTGCGCCGAGCGTTTGGATACGCCGTGCCATGTGGCGCGAGGGCCATCTGCCGATGCTAAGGCGGACCCGTCGCTTCGACGCGGTGGTCGAGCCGGGCGAAATCGCCGGCGAGGATGATTTCGGCCCGACGCGCGCTGATCGCGCGAACGTCCGTGCGGTTGCGCCCATACTTCTGTTGCGTCCAGAAGACCGCCTTCCACGCATGGCGGCACGCAGAAGGCTTGGTGCCGCGAATGACCGCCTGCTCGTCGCCATGCAGCTAGGCTCCGGCACGAATTTCGAGCTTGGGCCAGCCCGCCGCGCACTCCTCGAAGCACTGCTCGGCCACGGCAATGTCGATGTCGTCGAATTCGCATCCCTGATCGTGAACCCGTCCGAAGCGAGAGAAAGCTTTGGCGCTTCGCATCGGATCGTGAGCGCCTTTCCGAGCTACCGGCTCAGTAATGCGTTCGATTTCGCCGTCTCAGGTGCCGGCTACAACAGCTTCCATGAATATGTGCTTGGCGCAGTGCCGGCGGTCTTTGTTCCAAACGAAGCCGCGGAGATGGATCGGCAGGATGTGCGCGCTCGATACGCCGACCGTAACGGTCTCGGTCGGAGCCTCCGGGCCTTTGACGTCTATGGTGCCGAAGAGGCGATCGCTGAGATGCTGGATGCTAATGTACGGGCGGCAATCAAGGCGCGCTGCGCTGAAATCAAAGTTGCCGACGGCGCCGCAGAGGCCGCCCGATTCATCGAGGAGATGGTATATTCCATCCGCCCGATGCAGGCGTCTGCGTAGCGACGGTTCGGGCGAACGAAGAGGGCGGGGAAGCCCAAGTGCAGACCGCAGCCGAGCAGGACCCCAACGCGCCTTGGCCAGCAGATTTCGTGTTGTCGAATGAAGAGCTGACCGGCTTTCCCTCGCCGGGCGACGACATCGGCTTATCGGCTCATCTCTACATCGCCGCGATCGCGCGGTCGGGGAGCACGTTCCTTGGCAACCTCCTCACGATGCCGCCGACCCACTGGGTGATGATGGAACCGTGGTTCGTCAACGGCGCCACGGCGCGGCGGCTGTGGAAGCAGGCCGTCGGTTGTGGCTTTGAGGTCGGGTGGGAGGAGTGGATGGTGCCGGCGGAAGAACGGCGAAAAGAGAGGTTCCTGGAGCGCTATCGGACGCTTCTCGCGCCGCTTCTCCAAAGGCTCGAAAAATGGGGCGCGAAAGAGGTGCGGCCGCAATTTCACGAGCCGACGATAGCCACGATCAGGCCGCGAAAGGTCGTCGTGCTTGTTCGCAGCATCGGCGATGTCTACCTCAGCCTGCTTGAGCGAAGCTACAAGGACGAGCCTGGCCGCTACACGGAGCGCTGGGCACGTGAGTATTGCGGGGTTGCGTCGCGAACGTTGGTCGCCATGGCCGATTCCGCCTCCGGACCTGGCTACATGCGCGTCGTCCGCTACGAGGACCTGATGGACTGCGCGGAGGAACGACGATCGCTGGAGACCTGGCTCGACTGGCCGCTTGGCGGCGATCCCGAACGCAACCTCGACATGCTCGGACGCCGCTACGAGCGCTTCCGCCACGCCGAAAGCGCGCCGGCCAGCCTGACGGCGGCCGAGCGCGGCCTGCCGGAATTTGTGGGGGCGCTGGCTGCGCGGCTGGCAGAAGAATGCCGCCCCTACCAGCAGCGCTTCGACTACTGAGTAGATGAGCGGATCAGGCCTTGCTCAGCGGCCGTTCAGCCGCAGCCATTCCTGGAGGCGCACTTCCGTCAGCTTCCGCTGCTCATCGCTGAGCCTGCCCTTCAGCTCCGCCGCAAATTCGCCTGCACCGCGGACCTCGAGCGCCTCCGCGAGCCTTGCTTCGAAATAGGATTCCTCGATGTTGTCCAGCTTCCCGGCGTAAAGCTTGGCGAGTTCCAGATGCGCGTCATGGAAGCTTCGCTCGCCGGCAAGCTCGAGGAGCGATCGCGCCCGCTCCGGGTCGTCGAACGCGACGATGCGCGCCAGCTGGAAGGGTGCGAAACGGTTTCCCGCCTCCACGGCCGTGTCCAGCCAGCGGATTCCCTCCGCTAAGTTCGGTGCGACCCCTTCGCCGCGAACGTAGGCCATGCCGACATTGGTCATCGCGTTGGTGTTGCCAACCTCGGCCGCCGCATTGAACAAGCGGAACGCCGATTGGAAGTCCTGCGGGACGCCGCTCCCCCGGCGGTAGAGAGTGGCTAGCGCGTCGATGGCGTTCGGCCAGCCCTGCGCACCGGCGAGGCGATACCAGAGCACGGCCTCCTCCGGCGACTCGTCGACGCCTTCGCCGTTCTGATACATGAGCCCGACGCCGACCCTGCCCCTCAGATTGCCGAGCTTGGCGGCCTGCATGTAGAGTTCAAATCCCTTAGCGCTATCTTTCGGCACGCCTCTTCCCTGCCGGTAGAGGAAGCCGAGATTGACCATCGCTGCGCTGTATCCGCCGACCGCCGCCTTCTCGTAGATCGCCTTCGCCCAATCGTAGGCGCCGGCAGAGTCGAGCACCCGGCCGAACTGAAACAGCAGGCGCATCTCGGCTGGGTTGTCGGCAACTGCATAGGCGCAGGCACGGATCGCGCGGCGGACGGCCACCAGCCCCCCGCGTACTCCCGGCGCGACCCGCGCCGGATCGTCTGGATCGGCGGCGAGGAGATCGCACTCAGTGTGAAGCGTGCCAAGGCCGAATTGCGTCTCCGGCAGCGTGAGCGACCAGGTTCGGAGCTCGGGCGGCGGGGAGCGGTCGCCTGTCGTCGCGAGTACGAGCGGCTCGACCAACTCTGCCTGCTCGACGGCGGGTTCGTCGGGGCTCTCGGCGGCCACGAAGACGTTGACTCGTGCCAGACCGCGCGTCACCGCCGCCGTTTCGACGGAAAGGCGTTCGCGCGCCTCGCCGGCGAACTCGCTGTCGGGGAAATGCTTCAGGAACGCGGCGAAGTCGTCGAGGTCGTTGCTGTCCCGGATGAATTGCCAAAGAATCCATTCGACCGAGAGCTCGCCACCCGCCGCCGGCGCCTCAATCCGGCCGAGACCGCGCCCCTCGGTGGAGCCGAGCACCAAATCCGTTTCGATCGAACTCGACACCCATGGAATCTGCAACCCATTCGTCGCTTCGCGGACGTCGCGCCGCACTTCGAGGAAGACTTTCATCAGCGTGCGGTCGGTGCCGGTGAGCGCGTTTGCGAGGGCTACCGCATATGGGCTGTTGTCACCAAAACCGTCGAGGGCGACCGCCCCGGCGCGGGTCGCGTAGCCGATCAGAACCTCACCGCTCGACGGCTCGACGTAGCTCAGCCCGGTCTGAAAGGCCTCGGCCGCATCCGTGAAAGGGTTGTCGCGGCAGGAGTCGAGCGCCAGTACCAGGGTGCGCGCCGCAAACCCATTCAGCTCTTCGAGGAAGTCCCTGACCGACACCGAATGATCGAGAACGCTCTTCTCCTCGATCGCCCCGATGTCGGTCATCAGCAGCCGATTGTCCCCCTTGTACTGGAGAGCGTGACCAGCGAAGTAAACGAAGAGGATTTCAGGTTTCTCGATCTTGGGCCGGACCCCATCGACGAACTCGCGGAAGGAGGCCGTGCCGAGGTTCTCCGCGCGAAACACGGTGAAGCCGAAATCAGCGAGCGCATTGGAAATAAGCTGGGCGTCGTTCACCGGGTTGAGGAGCGGGGCAGCGGGATAGTCTGCGTTGCCGATGACAATTGCGATCCTGTCCGTGGGCGGGAGCCCCGCCGTCTCGCGCGCGCTACCCACACGCAGCCCAACCACCGTGACTACGGCGGTCGCAATAAGGATGGCGGCCATCGCCCGAGGAGGCCGCCCGATGAATGCCAGTTTCAATCTACGCATCTAGCCCTTGATTCTTCCTTGCGCCTCGGCCAGTCCCCGTTTGACGATACAGCAGAGCATGGCCGGCCGTGAAGGGTGTCGACCCCTCGCTTGAACGTCGTGGGAGCCCGTGGATGATTGAGAGGTGTGGGTTCACCTCATCTGCGATGGATGGTGGCGATGTCGGACGACGATGACAAGCTGGAGAGTCAGCCGGGCACCGAACCGACGCTACGCAGGGCGCCATCAAACGACAGTCTGCAGCCGCTCCTGCGCGAGGGCGACGCGCCTGCCCGGATCGTGCTGGTCAGCCTGTTGGAACTCGCCGGGCCGGCGCGGCGAACCGCGGTTGCCGAATTCTCCGGTGCAGCGGCGCAGAGCAATGACACCCCCGTTTTCCTGACCGACGACCTCGACTTCTCAATCTTCGCCGAGCGCGGTAGCCTCTACGAATACCTGCCACCGATCGCCGAGCAGGTGACGCACGGCTGCGGGCAGCGCTGGAACCTGTACATCGCAGAGAAGATGAAGACGATACTCGCCAAGTGGCAGCCAACCCAAGTTGCCTCTCCCGGCCTGCCGGTCGAGGACTTCATCCGAAAGACCGCCACAGCGCACGCGAAGAGCCACGACTCGTCCTCATCCCGACTGCCGACTCGCACAAGCGATGCAACGGCCCACGCTGCGGGACCATCCAGTCTTATAGGAATTGCAAAGTAGATCACGCCTGTGTTCCGACGAGCCAAGTGATTGAACCAGCATGACACCGGTACCTCTGCTGTTGGCGCTCAACCGAAGTCCGGACTAACGGCGAGCATGTCGGCTTTCGAGCGGAAAGCGGTTGCACTGATCTCGCCTGCAGAGAGCCGAGTCTGACCCACAGCTGCCCTCCCCCAACGATTTCTGTGGCCCGCGGAGCCGGATCGGCGGGCGAACTATCATTGGCCCAGTGCGAGCTTCGCAGCATGCGTCCGCGCTATGGTTCGCCCGTTGGCGCCGAAGAAGTGCAGGTTCTCCGGGGCGATCGAGAGGCCGATGTCGGCGCCCGCATCCGGGGCCTGCCCGTCGTGGATCGCGATGCAGGTTTCGCCCGTAGTCAGTTCGACGTGGAGCAGCGTCGTGGCGCCGGTATACTCGCTGATCAGCACCTTGCCGCGCAGCAGGCCCTTGCCGGGCGCCACGACCTCGAGGTGCTCGGGGCGCATCCCGACGCCGTGAACCTCGCCGTTCGCCCGGCGCGCCTCGTGGCCGGCGCAAGCTGCGGGAATGATGTTCATCTTTGGGCTGCCGATGAACTGCGCCACGAACGCGTTCGCCGGATGCGCGTAAAGCTCGCGCGGGGTGCCGACCTGCTCGACATACCCATCGCGCAGCACCACGATCCTGTCGGCAAGGGTCATTGCCTCGATCTGGTCATGCGTGACGTAGATCATCGTGTTGCCGAGCCGCTTGTGGAGCGCCGCGATCTCCGAGCGCATGTGAACGCGCAATTCGGCGTCGAGGTTGGACAGGGGCTCGTCGAACAGGAACACGTCGGGACGGCCGACAATCGCCCGCCCAATCGCGACGCGCTGGCGCTGCCCACCCGACAGCTCGCGCGGATAGCGGTCGAGCAGTGCGTCGAGCTTCAGCGTCGCCGCAGCCTCCGCCACGCGCCTGGCGCGTTCCTCTGCCGGCACTTTTCGTACCTTCAGCCCGAAGCCGATGTTCTCGCGCACCGTGAGGTGCGGGTATAGCGCGTATGACTGGAAGACCATTGCCACGCCGCGCCTGGCCGCCTGCACCTCGTTCATAAGCCGGTCGCCAATGTAGAGTTCGCCGGCGGTGATGTCCTCCAGCCCCGAGATCATCCGCAACAGCGTGGACTTCCCGCAGCCCGACGGGCCGACGAAGACGACGAACTCGCCCTCTTCGATCTCAAGGTCGACTCCGCGGATGACATCGACCTTGCCGAAGCGTTTTTCCAGCCTGCTCAGTGTCACCCTTGCCATGGTCGTTCCGTGTGTTTCCTGCTCAACCCTTAATGCCGGACATGGCGAAGCTCTCGATGATCTGCCGTTGGGCGATCAGGTAGACGATGAGGATCGGCACGACCGCTAGGCTGGTAGCCGCAAGCTGCAGGTGCCAGAGCGGCGTGCCGTAGGGGTCGGTGAAGTTCGACAGCGCCAGCGGCAGGGTGAACTTTTCCAGCGAAGAGACGAAGATCAGCGGTTCGAGGAACAAGTTCCATGAATTGAGGAAGGTGATGATCGCGACCGCAGCCAGCGCTGGTCGCGACATGGGTAGCGCGATCCGCCACCAGATGCCGAACCGCGACAGCCCATCCATCTCGCCCGCTTCCTCCAGCTCCTTCGGCAGTGCGAGAAAATACTGCCGCATCAGGAAGGTCGCCATGATGCCCTGCGGCCCGAAGACCGGCAGCAGTATCAGTGGCCAGTGCGAGTCGACGAAGCCCGCCCAGCGCATCAGGAAGAAGTTCGGGATGATCGTCACTTCCTCCGGCACCATGAGCGCCGAGACGAGGAACAGGCTGACCAGCGCGGCGCCCGCGAAGCGTAGCCTCGCCAGCGCGTAGCCGGCGAGCGAGGAGACGACCAGCGTCGTCCCCGTCACGGTCAGCGCAATATACAGGGAATTGAAATATTGCTGCGCGAAGGGCTGGTAGGTGAACACCTCGACGAAGTTCTGCCACTGGAACTCGCGCGGGACGATGCCAGGCGACCCGAATATTTCGGAAGCATCCTTGAGGCCCCCGGATACCATCCACAGGAAGGGAAACACGAAAGGAATGGCCATGACGGCGAGGGCGAGGGTCCAGCATACCTGGCTGATGATGCGGAGCTGGCGCTGCGTGAGGGAACTCACGTGTCCCTCCGGCGCAGTGCAAGTTGCACGACGGTCAGCACCATGACGATGACGAACATGATCATGGCAAGCGACGAGGCATAGCCCACGTCGAAGAACTGGAAGGCCTGCTGGTAGATATAGAAGGCAAGGACCAGCGTGCCGTTCTCCGGCCCGCCACCCGTCATCAGGTAGATGTGGTCGAACACCTTGAATGATCCGATCGTGGTAATGACCATGATGACCAGTGTCGTCGGCCCGAGCAGCGGCCAGACGATCATGCGGAATACCTGCCAGGCCGACGCGCCCTCGAGGTGCGCCGCCTGCTCATAGTCGCGCGGGATGGCCTGAAGAGCCGCCAGGTAAAGGATCATGTTCAGCCCCACCATCTTGACGACGCGTGTGACGATGACGGCCGCCATCGCCCAGTTCGGCTCGCGCAGCCAGTTCGGCCCGTTAATGCCGATGGTCGCCAGAAGCTGGTTGATGAAGCCGGATTCGCCCTGCAGCAGGAATTTCCACACGATCGCCCAGGCCACGGCGGACGTGACGACGGGCGCGAAGAAGATCGTGCGGAAGAACACGACACCGGCAAACGGGCGCGACAGGGCCATGGCGAGCGCTAGCGCCAGCGCCATGTTGAGCGGCACCAGCCCGATCGCGAACACGACCGAATTGCGGACGACCTGCCAGAAGTCCGGATTGACGAAAAGCGCGTCCTCGTAGTTGGCGAGGCCGACGAAGGTCGCCTGCTGGGTGAGCAGGTTCCACTCGGTCAGTGAATACCAGACGACCGCGATCAGCGGACCGACGAAGAAAATAAGGAAGCCGGCGAGCGTGGGGCTGATGAAGAGCCATGCCTCCATCGCCCCACGCATCTTCAGCGTGAGCC
>JBOHKB010000052.1:0-6084 GCA_050728815.1 Propylenella sp. | reverse complement strand
GGTCGGCGGCATGACCCGCATGCCGAAGGTGCAGGAGATCGTAAAACAGCTCTTCGGAAAAGAGCCGCACAAGGGCGTCAACCCCGACGAGGTGGTGGCGATTGGCGCCGCGATCCAGGCCGGCGTGCTGCAGGGCGACGTCAAGGACGTGCTGCTGCTCGACGTGACGCCGCTGTCGCTCGGCATCGAGACGCTGGGCGGCGTGTTCACGCGACTGATCGACCGCAACACCACGATCCCGACCAAGAAGAGCCAGGTCTTCTCCACCGCCGAGGACAGTCAGGGCGCGGTGACGATCCGCGTCTTCCAGGGCGAGCGCGAGATGGCGGCCGACAACAAGCTGTTGGGCCAGTTCGATCTGGTCGGCATACCGCCGGCCCCGCGCGGCATCCCGCAAATCGAGGTGACCTTCGACATCGACGCCAACGGGATCGTCAACGTCTCGGCCAAGGACAAGGGCACCGGCAAGGAGCAGCAAATCCGCATCCAGGCGTCCGGCGGCCTCTCCGACGCCGAGATCGAGAAGATGGTGAAGGACGCCGAGGCACACGCCGAGGAGGACAAAAAGCGGCGCGAGCTGGTCGAGGCGCGGAACCAGGCGGAGGCGCTGATCCACTCCACCGAAAAGGCCATGGCCGAGCACGGCGACAAGGTCGGCGCGGAGGAAAAATCCGCCATCGAGACGGCAATCGCGGACCTGAAGGGCGCGCGCGAGAGCGAGGATGTCGCCGATATCCGCGCCAAAAGCCAGGCGCTCGCGCAAGCATCGATGAAGCTCGGCGAAGCCATGTACAAGGCGAGCCAGGCGGAGGCGGCCGCGGGGCCGACAAACGGCGGCGGAGATTCCGACGCCGGCGGCGATTCCGGCGGCGCCGCCCCCGCCCCCGGCTCGGGCTCGGCGGAAGATGTGGTCGATGCCGACTTCGAGGAGATTCCGGAGGACGAGCGCAAGCGCTCGGCGTCCTGACGCAGCATCTTGGGGGCCGTCCGGCGAGAGCGGGGCGGCCCCTCCCACGTCTCTCTTTAGCGATACCTGATGGCGAAACGCGATTTCTACGAGGTGCTCGGTGTCTCGCGCGGCTGCGACGACAAGAGCCTGAAGAGCGCCTACCGCAAGCTGGCCATGCAATTCCACCCCGACCGCAACGGCGGCGACCGTTCCGCCGAGGTGAAGTTCAAGGAAGTCAACGAAGCCTACGAGATCCTGAAGGACCCGCAGAAGCGCGCCGCTTATGACCGCTTCGGCCACCAGGCTTTCGAGCAGGGCGGCCTCGGCGCCGGCGCGGCGGCCGGATTCTCCTCCTTTGCCGACATTTTCGACGAATTCTTCGGCGATTTCCGGGGGGGCGGACGCCGCTCCGGCCGCGAGCGCGGCTCCGACCTCCGCTACAATCTCGAAGTCACGCTCGGCGAAGCCTGGGCCGGCAAGCAGGTCGAGGTCGAGGTGCCGACCAGCGTCACCTGCGATGTGTGCTCGGGTTCCGGCTCGAAGCCTGGATCGAGCCCCACAACCTGCCCGACTTGTGGCGGCGCCGGCCGCGTGCGCGCGAGCCAGGGCGGCTTCTTCCACATCGAGCGGACATGCCCGACCTGCCAGGGCCGCGGCGAGGTCGTCTCCGATCCGTGCGGCAAGTGCTCGGGCGCGGGGCGTGTGAGCCAGGCGCGGACGCTGTCCGTCAACATCCCGGCCGGCATCGAGGACGGCACGCGCATCCGTCTCGCCGGCGAAGGCGAAGCGGGGCTGCGCGGCGGGCCGGCGGGCGACCTCTACATCTTCCTGTCGATCAAGCCGCACGCATTCTTCCAGCGCGACGGCGCCGACATTTTTTGTCGTGTGCCGGTTTCGGTGACGACCGCCGCGCTCGGCGGCCAGTTCGAGGTGCCGACGCTCGACGGCGGACGCTCGCGCGTCAAAGTCCCGGAAGGCGCGCAAAGCGGGCTGCAGATCCGGCTGAAGGGCAAGGGCATGCCCGTGCTCCGTTCGCGCCAGGTCGGCGACATGTACGTGCAGATCGTGGTGGAGACGCCGCGCAACCTGTCGCGCCGGCAGCGCGATCTCCTGGAGGAATTCGAGCGCGTATCTAACGAAGAGAACAACCCCGAGTCGTCGGGGTTTTTCTCGCGCGTCAAGGATTTCCTCGACACGCTGGGCGAAAAGTGAGGATGCTCGCATCTCAACCCGTGCGGTGACCGGTGAGCGGCGCAGGAAAAACACAGGACGGACGGATGGCAAAGCAGGGCGTATCGATCGGCGAGAGGCTCGAGGACGAGGTCCGCTTCTTCAAGACCTGGGCGACGAGCCCGATCAAGATGGGGTCGGTTTCGCCCACGAGCCGCGCGCTAGCAAGCCTGATGGTGAAGTGCGCCAATCCCGATCCTGCGGGCTACACGCTGGAGATCGGTCCTGGCACCGGAGTCTGTACCCAGGCGCTGCTTGCCGCAGGCGTTCCGCCGGAACGCGTCATCGCCGTCGAATACGACAAGGATTTTTGCCGCCTGCTGCGCGAGCGCTATCCCGGGATGACCATCATCCGCGGCGACGCGCTCAAGCTCGACGAAACGCTCGGCGAGCATCGCGGCGTGACCTTCTCCGCAATTCTATCAGGCCTGCCGCTCCTCAATGTGCCGCGGGCGAAGCGCGCGCCGTACCTTGAGAGCCTCTTCGATCGGCTCGTTCCGGGCGGAAGGATCGCGCAGCTTTCCTACTCGCCCGTCCCGCCGCAGGACGCCATCCCCGGCCGCTTCACCGTCGAGGGCTCGAAGTGGGTGACATTTAACCTGCCGCCTGGGCGGGTGTGGGTCTACCGCCGGCCCTGACGCCCGCCGACGCCAGCGTAGAGAGGCTGGCAGCTCTCAGAATGGATTGAGCGGCGGCTCGCCCGCCACGAACCGGCGCAATTCCTCGGCGACCATGGCTGCTGCGCGCTCGATGGTTTGCTGGGAAGCGCCGGCGATATGCGGCGTCAGCGTGACGTTCGGGAGCTTGAGCAGCGGTAGCTTCGGCGGCACGGGCTCGACGGCGAATGTCTCCAGGCCGGCGCCGCGAATCCGCCCCTCCTTCAGCGCCGCGTAGAGCGCGTCGTAATCGACCAGGGGCCCGCGGGCGGTGTTGATGAGATACGCAGAAGGCTTCATCAGCCGAAGCTCGCGAGCACCGATGAATCCAGTCGTCTCCGCCGTCACGCGCGCGTGCAGGCTCACCACGTCGGAGCGGGCGAGCAGTGTGTCGAGCGCCACCTGCTCGACGCCGCGTTCGCGGTCTTCCGGCTTCAGCTCGACGTACGGGTCGGTTACGAGAATCCTGCAACCGAAGGCATGGAGCAGCCGGACGACGCGCGTGCCGATATGGCCGTAGCCCACCACGCCCACTGTCATCACGGAAAGCTCGCTGCCAGTGACGTCGGCGCGGTAGAGGTCGCCGCGCCAGTCGCCCCGGGCGAGACTCTGATGGCCGGCGGTGATCAGCCGCGTCTGGGTGAGGATCATGCCGATGGTGAACTCGGCGACCGCAGCAGCGTTGCGGCCGGGCGCGCCGACCACGGTCACGTTGCGCGCCCGCGCTGCTCTACGGTCGACATTCACTGGACCGCCGCGCGAGACGGCGATCAGCTTCAGCCGCGGATTGCGTTCGAGCATGCCCTCGGTGATCGGCGCGAGGTGGTTGATGAGCACGTCCGCGCCGGCGATGAACCGTTCGATCTCCGCCGGCTCGCCCATGAACTCGCGGAGGCCCTTGAGGTCGTCGCCGGAATAGCCGTGCGTGAGCGGTCTGTCCGGCCATTCGAGCTCGAGCGTTCGTGTCTTAAGGCGGACGCTCTCGGAAAGCGGCGCGAGCGCCGCCACGAACCGATCGGGCTTCAGGAAGCGGTCGCCGATGACCGCGACCGTGAGCTGTTTCACGACCGCCGTCCCGTCGAACCGGCCGCGTCGAGATAGTGCACGGCGGAGACCTCGCGGAGCCGCGCCGCCGCGCTCTCGGCGGTGATGTCGCGCTGCGGCGTGCCGAGCAGCTCGAACCCGACCATGAACTTGCGCACCTTCGCGGAGCGGAGGAGCGGCGGATAGAAATGCGCGTGGAGGTGCCACGCGGGGTGCGACTCCCCGTCAGTCGGCTTCTGATGAAATCCCATCGAATAGGGGAACGACGTCTCGAACAGATTGTCGTAGCGTGTGGCGATCCGGCTCAATGCGTCCGCGAGCGAAATTCGCTCGTCCGCCGTCAGTTCGTCGAGCGCACCGACGTGCCGGCGGGGAACGAGCATCGTTTCGAACGGCCAGAACGCCCAGAAAGGCACGAGCACGGTGAAGTACTCGTTCTCGAAGACGATGCGCTCGCCTGCCTCGCGCTCCAATTGGATGCAGTCGCAGAGCAGGCAGGAGCCGTGCCGACGCTTGTGATCGACCTGCGATGCAAGCTCCTTCACCGTCTCGTTGGGCAAGTTTTTCGTCGCCCAGATCTGGCAATGCGGGTGCGGGTTGCTCGCGCCCATCATGGCGCCGCGGTTCTCGAAGACCTGCACCGCGCTGATCCCCTCCATCGCGCCGAGCGCAGTGGATTGCTCCGCCCACACGTCGACAACGCGGCCGATATCCTCGATCGTCATGCGCGCCAGCGTTAGGTCGTGTCGCGGCGAGAAGCAGACGACGCGGCAGATGCCCGGCTCCGCCTCCGCGACGATCAACCCGTCGCGGTCGAGCGTCGGTCCGCCTGCATCAGCTTCAAGCGCCGGGAAGTCGTTGTCGAACACGAAGGTGTGCGCGTAGCGGGGATTGATCGCGTCGTGAGCGCGCCGGTTGCCGGGGCAGAGATAGCAATCCGGATCATAGGACGGCGGCGGTGGTCCCGCCGGTTTTTCGATAGCGCCCTGCCACGGTCGCCGCGTCCGGTGCGGCGACACCAGCGTCCATTCGCGGGTGAGGGGGTTCAGGCGGCGGTGCGACGTTTCCTGCAGGATGCTCATGCGCGAACGCCCGTCTCGACCGGACCGACGCCCGCGCCCGGCGAGCAGGTGAATATCTGGGCCTCAAGCCCCGTCGCCGCGCGGTAGCCCTCGGCGACCTTTTCCCGGAACGACTCGACCGCGTCGGCCTCCACCAGGCTTATCGTGCAGCCGCCGAAGCCGCCGCCGGTCATGCGCGCGCCATGGACGCCGGCCGCGGCAGCATTCAGCTCGACCATCGCGTCGACCTCGCGGCAAGAAATCTCGAAGTCGTCGCGCATGCTGACGTGGGACTCGTTCATGAGACGCCCGAACAGGGCAAGATCGCCGGCCTCCAGCGCATCGGCGGCGCGCACCGTGCGGTCGTTCTCGCTGACGACGTGGCGGCAGCGGCGATAGATCACCGGCGTCAGCAGATCGGCATGCGCTTCGAGCTCTTCCGGCGTCACGTCGCGGAGCGCGGTGATGCCGGGCAGCGCCTTCGACAGGCGCGCCACGCCCTCCTCGCAGTCCCGCCGGCGGAGATTGTATTCGCCGCCGGCGTGCGTGTGGCGGACCATCGTGTTGCAGACGACGAGCCGCACGGAGGGGTCTATCGGCACCAGACGCCGGTCGAGGCTGCGGCAATCGATGAGGAGCGCGTGGCCGGCGGCGCCGTGGCAGGCGATGAACTGGTCCATGATGCCGCAGCGCATGCCGACGAACTCGTTCTCGGCGCGCTGGCAGGCGAGCGCAAGCCTGGTCAGGTCGATCTTGAGGCCGGAATTGCTGAGCAGCGCGTATCCCGTCGCCACCTCGATCGCCGCCGACGACGACAGCCCGGCGCCGACCGGCACGTCGCTGTCGATCATGAGATCGGCCCCAGCGAGCCGGTGGCCGGCGTCTTCGAGGACCGTCGCGACGCATCGCACATAGTCGCTCCAGTCGTTGCGTCGCGTTGCCTGCCGCTCATCGAGATCGAAACTGATGGTCTCGCCCATGAGGAGCGAGCGTACGCGGAGCGTCCGATCGCGACGCGGGGCAATCGCGGCGACGGTCGAGAGCTCCAAGGCGGCCGGCAGCACGAAACCGCCATTGTAGTCGGTATGTTCGCCGATCAGGTTGACTCGGCCCGGAGCGCGGAAAAATCGGAGCGGAGTTTGGG
>JBOHKB010000051.1:0-18395 GCA_050728815.1 Propylenella sp. | reverse complement strand
AGCCTTTCTCAAGGCCCGCATCTCAGATGTGTTTGAACCCGGTCAGCGAAGGCGCGTCCACCCCGTATTTGCTGGCAAGTTTGTCCAGGGCTCCGGCTACTCGGCCTTCAGCGTGCGGATGAAGGCGGCGCTCTCGTTGGCGCTGACCACAGCGCTCCGGATGAGGTTGTCGAAGTGGCGCGTCAGCGCTCGGATGTGCTCGGTCGAGTTCAGCACAAGGTAGATATCGCCCACGTAGATCGCGGCGCGCTGCGGACCGAACACCGTGTATGGGATCGAGAACCGGTGGACCTGGTCGTAGAGGAACAGGCGGAAGCTCGGATAAAGCTCCTCCACCAACTCAGCCATGTATTCGAGCTGCGTCTGCCGCGCGGGCTTTGCGAGATCGCGCCAATGCCCGCGTCCTTCCGCCAACAGCTCAAGCCGCTGCCGCGGCATACAGACCTCCATATCCGTCTCGGACCGCCGGTTGTAGTCGAGCCGGAATTCCGCGTTGCGGAGCTGCCAGGTAGGGCTCGGGGCGTCGCGCCCCGAATATTCGTAGGCGATGACTTCGGATGTCCGAAGCAGATCGGGAATCTGCGCCGGCACGTATCGTATCTTGTAGCCGATCGCCTCCTTGTGCCAGCGCTCGAGCAGCGTGTCCTCGTCGGCGCCCGCCGCCGCCGCGATCTCCAGCGCGGGCTTCACCTCCGCCGCTAGCGTGTCGTCCTGGGAGAGCCCGAGCAGCCAATCGAGGCTGACCGAGTAGCGCTCCGAAATGCGCTGCAGCGTGTCCACGCGGGGGAGGCGGGCGGACTGCCCGGAAAGCAGCTGCGTGAGCGCTGAGCGGTCGATCCCGATCGACTGCGCGAACGCGGAGCGCGTCACGTCGGCGCGCCGCATCAGCGTCTCCAGCCGCTGGCGAAAGATGCCACCGACCTCGCGCCTATCCATGGGGGTTATGACGGAGGAGTTTGATGCTCATGTGAGCACAATGATCAACATTCAGAAAATTTGCAATTCAAATGCAACATAGGGTGCGCGTTCTCACGTTGCCGTGATCGGAGAATCGCTGTCTTTTCAGCGACATGGGGCAAAGGGGATTTTCCGCCGACCAAACCGAATGGCCGACGGTCGCATTGCTAGCCGGCTGCTATCTGCTCTGGGGCCTCGTGACGATCTCTTACGAGGCGCTTGGACCGTTCTTGTTCGTGCTCCTCGGCGCGCCGCTCGTGACGTTGCACAGCTCGCTGCAGCATGAGGCGCTGCACGGCCACCCGACGCGCTCTGCGGCCCTCAACGAGGCGCTCGTCTATCCACCGCTCGGCCTGCTCTTTCCCTATCGGCGCTTCAAGGCGCTTCACATGAAGCACCACAACAACTCGGCGCTCACCGATCCGTACGACGATCCGGAATCGTTCTACTACGCGCTTTCGGACTGGGGGGAGCTGCCGCCATGGATGCATCGGGTGCTCGACTTCAACAACACCTTCTTCGGCCGCTTCACCATCGGGCCGGCGGTGATGTTCGTCGGCTTCGTCGGGCGCGACCTGCAGCTCATCAGCGGAGGCGAGCGCGACGTGCGCCGCGCCTGGCTGCACCACATCGTCGGCCTTGCCTTGGTTTTCGGCTGGACGGCCGGAGTTTGCGGCATTCCGGCATGGCTCTATGCGGTGATCGCATATTTCGGTCTGTCGCTCCTCAATCTCAGGACATTTGCGGAGCACCAGGCGTATGAAACCGACGGCGGGCGCACCGCGATCGTCGAGGCGTCGCCGTTTTTCGGGCTGCTCTTCCTCAACAACAACCTTCACTTCGTGCACCACGATAGCCCGCGGGTTCCTTGGTACAAGCTGCCCGAGCTTTATCGCTCGCGCCGTGCGGAATACCTTACTGCCAATGAGGGCTACCGCTTCTCGGGGTATGGCGAGGTGATCAAGCGCTATCTCTTCCGGCCGAAGCAGCCGGTCCCGCACCCCCACCTGCGGCGGAGCTGAGCCGTTCTGGCGGTGTCGGGACCAGCCGCATCGCCGCCCGTTGCGTCTCTCCCGATGTACGACTGGCCGGAGGTCGCCTGGGCGACTGATGCGCTCTGGCGCGCGATCGCCGAGCGGCTCGCTAGCGTTGGCATCGAGGCGCCCGGGGCGCTTGAACGTTCGCGCGACGCCGAGGCCGTGTGGCGCGATCCGGGCCTCGTCCTCTCACAGACCTGCGGCTACCCCTATGCGATGCGCCTGCAAGATTCCGTCACGCTTGTCGCTACGCCGGTCTATGGCGTTGCGGGCTGCGAGGGGCCGCTCTACTCGAGCTTCGTTATTGCGAGGCGCGAGGAGCAGGGCAGGGCGCTCGCCGATTTCGCGGGCCGCAGCATCGCATTCAACGCGCGTGACAGCTTCTCCGGCTGCGTCGCGCTCGTCGCGGCGATGAAGGAGGCGGGCGCCGACCCGGCATCCGCCGATTGGGTCGAGACGGGCAGCCACCGCGCCTCCCTCCGCGCCGTGGCTGACGGGCGGGCAGACCTTGCGGCGATAGACGCCGTCGTCTGGGCGTTCGCCGAGCGCTACGAAGCCGGCGCGGTGTCGCGGCTCCGGGCGATCATGCGGACGCCTGTGCGTCCGGCGCTGCCGTTCATCACCGCGGCTTGCCGTAGCGCCGTGGAGGTCGACGACATACGCGCCGCCCTTCTCGATGCGCTCGCGAGCGGCGAAGCGGCTGACGCCCGCGAGGCGCTCGGCATCGCCGGCGCAGCAGTGCTGCCGGCAGCCGACTACGCCCCGCTCGTCCTGCTTGGCCGGTGAAGGAGGCTGGTGGATGACCGGCGAGTTGTACATGCTGCGGCGCGCACCGAACTGTCACGCTCTATCTGATTTGGCCAACGATGCATGAAGCTGCGCCGGTTACTTTGCCAGTCGACGCTAGAGACGAGCAGATACTGGATGTCGTGCGGCTCTGGTGCGAGCGGCTCGCCGCCGAGGAATATGACGCGGCCTTTCGTATGACATCTCAGAAATCGCCCAAAATGACGCCGGATCTCTTGAAGAGATTGATCGAAGGCTACGGCTGGATTGAGACTGAGCTGGGCAAGCCGGTTTACAAGGTGACATCGATCACTGAGGCGCCCGGTCTCGCTAGACACGAAGTTGTTCGTTATCAAGAAACATCGTCGAGCACTCCAAACTACATGGGCTATGTTTGGTTCGATCTCCCTCTGAACGGCCGCTGGAGTGATCTCACAGTAACGTTTAACATTCTGCGGCGTGGCGCCAACTTGTTCCTGGAACTCGACACCATTCACGTGATGTGACCGGAGCGGTCCGGGCAGAGGTTCAAAATGAAGAGCCGGGTGATAGCTTTGGAGGATATTCTCCATGTGTTTGATGCTTGGACGCTGATAATTGGCTCCGACGCCGCTGGGTCCCTTACGCCTGGAGATCAGATCGACTTGCTCAATGGAAGACAAGAGAAGATCGGCGAGGCCGCGGTTGGGAGGTTCCTTTCCTCGCGAAATCCGGCGATCCAACCTGTTGAATTGAGGAGAGAAGTCGATCCGCAGGATTTTAAGCAAGTGAAGTATGTTCGTACTCGAAGGTGACCGTTTGAGGGAACCTTGGCGCTGTCTCCGGCTCGGTTTGGTGTTACTGGGAGCTTAGCCGTTGATCGCGGGGGTAGCGCGAAAGCTGCTCGCACGCCGTCTCAGTGATCAGCACCTGCTCTTCCAGCTTCACGCCCTCGCGCCCACCGTGGCGGCCAACGTAGCTCTCAACGCAGACGATCATGTTCGGCTCGAGCACCCCGTCATAGCCCGAGCGATCCCAGTCCTCCGGATAGGGCACCGCCGGATACTCGTCGCAGAGGCCGACGCCGTGGAAAAGTACGGAGTATCGGTTGGGCAGGCAGTCGTCCGGCACGTTCGCCGCGGCGTGTGAAAGCTCGCGGAACGCGCGGCCCGGTTTCAGCATCGCGATGTTGGCGGCAATCTGCTCCTCCGCCATTGCGTAGAGCGCGCGCTGTTCGTTGGTAGGCCGGCCGTCGCCCGCGAGCCACGTGCGAGAAATGTCGCAGCAATAGCCGTAGGCGCCGATCAGATCGGTATCGAAGGCGACGAGATCGCCGGCCTCGATCACCCGCGCCGAGCATTCCTGGAACCAGGGATTGGTGCGCGGGCCGGAGGAGAGGAGGCGCGTTTCGATCCACTCGCCGCCGCGTCGGATGTTCTCCGCATGAAGGATCGCCCAGAAGTCGTTCTCGGTCATGCCCGGCTTGAGCGCCTCTTCCATGATGCGCATCGACGCCTCGCAGGCGGCGATAGCGCGGCGCATCGCCTTCAGCTCGTCGGAGCACTTCACCTTGCGCGCGTGCTCCATCACCTCCTCGCCGTCGAACACGCCGATGCCGTGGGCTGCGAGTGCCTCCACTCCGAAGGGATTGATCTTGTCGACCGCAAGCCGGCTCCGGTCACCGCCGCAGTGCCGCAGCACGTCGGCGATCTCCGCCGCCCATTTCCGTGCGCGCTCGTGCGCATGCTCGCCGGCCTCATAGTAGAACCATGCGGTGCCGTGGCGGATCTCGTCGATCAGATCGAGTTGCCACGAGAGGTGCTCGCAGTTGTGGAAATCCCAGAGGATCACCGGCCCGTCGGCCGCGACGAAAGCGAAGCGCACGGCGTTGTGCGTGCACCAGAGCTGCATGTCGGTGGAGTCCGTCGCGTAGCGGACGTTGAGCGGATCATAGACGATGATGCCGGCGAGGTCGCGCTTCAGCAGCTCCGCGCGGATGCGGCCGAGCCGGTAGCGCCGCGCCACGCTCATGTTCGGCGCATCAAGTCCGAGCGCCGCCCATTCCTTCTCAGCAAGCGGGCCGTAGCCGATGACGTGCTGGTTGAGGCTCGCCGCCTTCTCCATGGAGTAGAGCGCGAGCGCCTCGCGCGACGCCGTCTCGCCCGGATGCTCCGGCAATGCGAACGGCGCGATCTTCCGCCGTCGGCCGGGGAAAGGCGGCGATCCGGTGGTGTGACGGAATACGGACATATGGGTGCGACTTGCGAGGCGTCCTGTTCTGGACTACATTGGACCAGTTCGGAGGGCCTGTCCATGTGGTCCGTGCAGGATGCCAAAGCGCGATTGTCCGAGGTGATGCGGCGGGCGCGCAAGGGCGAGCCGCAGTTCATCGGCACGCGCGAGCCATGCGTGCTGGTTTCGGCCGATCAGTTCCAAGCGGCACGCCCCGGAAAGCATCTCGGTCGCTTTCTTGTCGAAACGGCGCCTCGTGGTGCCCCGATCGAACTGCCGCCGCGCGGAGCCGACCGCGGCGATCCCTTCTCCGAGTCCTGATCTGACAGGAGGGACGGCATTCTGCTTGATACAAACGTCGTTTCGGAGCTGGTCAAGCCAAAGCCTGATCGCAAAGTCGTTCGATTTGTTCGCGAAGCGGTCGATCCGTGGCTTTGCGCAATCACCCTGCATGAACTGGTCTACGGCGCCGAGCGCTCGCCCGATGCGAAGCGGCGGGCGAAGCTTCTCGCTTGGATCGCTCAGGTCACGGCTGAGTTCGACGGGCGAACGATCGCCGTAGACAATGCAGTTGCAGAGCGCTCAGGACGCCTCCGAGCTTTGGCTGTAACGCAAGGCCGGCCCGCAACCGTCGTCGACGCTCTGATCGCGGCCTCCGCGCAGCTGCACGGTCTACGGCTGGCGACTCGAAACACCAAGGATTTTAAGCCGTTCGGCATCGCTGTCGTCAATCCTTGGCTTGAGTAAACGCGTGTCTTTGCGGCCCACAGCCCGACTGGACGCCGAAGCATCATCTCACACATGGATTTGACACACCCTTTGTGGTGATATCCGCTACCTAGGGCTGTTGGGGTGTGGGAGATTTCGATGAATCGACTGCCTCTCTATCTCGCCATCCTGCTGTCGCTCGCCTGGCCCGGCGCCGCGTCGGCTCAGGTGCCGCTGAAGGGCTACTTTATCGCCTTCTCCGATTGCGAGGCTAACAAGAAGAAGGACAGCGACAACCCCGGCAGCGTGCGGCTCGAAGTGCTCCGCGCCTACGCGATGCTCGGGCGGAACAGCACGCCCGGCACGCACTACCAAGTGAGGGTGCCGGGCGCGCCCGAGACGGAGGCCCGATGGGTGCCGATGAACTGCGGCGCCTACGCACCGCAAGAGTCGCTGGTGCTCGCGGGCAAACCGTCTCCGGGTGGTGACGGCGGTGGGTCGGGCGGAGGGTCCGGCGGGTCAGGCGGTGACGACGGCGGCGGCCTTGCGCCTGACAGCATCGAGTTCGTTCTGGCGGCGAGCTGGGAGCCGGCCTTCTGTGCCTCATCGGCGGGCAGGAACAAGCCCGAATGCAAATCGCTGACCGCCGACCGCTTCGATGCGACGCACTTCGCGCTTCACGGCCTTTGGCCCGACGACCTCGACGACAAGGCGATCTTCCCCTGCTACTGCGCCCGCGGCGCGCCGCGGAGCTGCAGCGGGTCGCTTTCCAGCGACGCAAGCATCGACCTGTCACAGGCGGTTCTGTATCAGCTCTCGGTCGTCATGCCGGGCGTGCAGTCCGGCCTGCACCTGCACGAATGGCCGAAGCATGGTTCCTGCTACGAGGAAGACAAGAGCGGGGAAGACAAAGGCGCGACCCCAGACGAGTATTTTGCCGAAGTTTTGGCGTTGATGGAGCAGCTCAACGCATCGCCCGCACAGGCGCTGTTCGCCGAGAACATCGGCGAGATGCTGAAGCGCGACGCGATCGAGGCGGCGTTCGATCAGGCGTTCGGGGCAGGTGCGTCGGACCGGCTCACTATCCGGTGCAGCGGCAGCGGCGCCGACCGGAACATCGCCGAGCTGTGGATCAACCTGAAGGGCGACGTCAGGCCGGAAAGCGACCTCGCCACCCTGATTCTTGCCGCTCCGCCGACTTCCACGTCGACCAACACCGCAAGCTGCGGCGGCGGGCGGGTGGTGAAGGTCACGGGAAACTGATGGCCGCTACCCCCGCATCCGCGTGCCCTCCGGATCGAACAGCGGCACGGGTTGGATCGCCGCGCCGCGGCGCTCCCCCAGAATTTCGATCTCGAATCCGCCGGCCCCGTCCTCAACCAGCTCGTGGGGAATGTAGCCCTGCGCAAGCGACCGGTCGACATAGTGCGCGTAGCCGCCGGACGTGACCCAGCCGATCACCTTGCCGTTCTGCCAGATCGGCTCGTCGCCGAGCACGTCGGCATCGGCGGCATCGACCACGAAGGTCACGCGGCGAAGCTTTCCGCCGTCCTCGTTCTCGTGCGCAGCCGCCTCGCGGCCGACGAAGTCGTTCTTCCTCAGATCGACGAAGCGGCCGGCATCCGCCTCGTACGGTCCGTAGATCGGCCGCAGCTCGCGGAACCAGGTCGGCCAGTTCTTCTCCAAACGCAGCGAGAGCAGCGCGCGCATGCCGAAGTTCGCGATCCCGAAATCCGCGCCCGCCTCCATCACGTTCGCGTAGAGCCGCCGCTCGTACTCGGGCGCCACCCAAATCTCGTAGCCGAGGTCGCCAGTGTAAGTGACGCGGTTCACCATCGCCGGCGCGTTCGCGAGTTCCGTCTCGCGGAAGTCGAGGAAGCGGAAAGCAGCGTTGGACACGTCCTCGTCCGTCAGCCTTGCCAGCACGTCACGCGCTTTAGGCCCGGCAATCGACAGCCCGACCAGGCTCATGCCAATCGGGCGGATGGTGACAGAGCCGTCCGCTGGCAGATTCCGTTCGAACCAGCGCATGTGATGGATCTGCGCCTGGCTCGAGCCCCACATGAAAAAGCGGTCCTCGCCGGCCTTGGCGATGGTGAAGTCGCCGATCAGCTTGCCGCGCTCGTTCAGCATCGGGGTGAGCGCGATGCGCCCCGCCTTCGGCATGCGGTTCGTCATCAGCCGCGAGAGGAAACCCTCGGCGCCCTGACCGGCGATGGAGTACTTTGCGAAGTTGGCGATCTCGGTGACGCCCACGCGGTTCCGAACCGCGAGGCACTCTGCCTTCACGTGCGGGAAGTCGTTGGATCGGTGGAAGGAGACGATGTCCTTCGGTTCGACCCCCTTCGGCGCGAACCAGAGCGGCGTTTCTAGCCCCCAGGATTCGCCCATCACCGCTCCCTGAGCGATCATCGCGTCGTAGAGCGGCGTGGTCTGCATCGGGCGGCCTTGCTCCAGCTCCTCGTTCGGGAAGCGGATGCGGAAACGGCGCGAATAGTTTTCGCGCACCCTGGCGTTGGTGTAGCCGAGCGTCGCCCAATCGCCGTAGCGCGCGACGTCCATCGCCCACACGTCGAAGCCGGGATCGCCCTCGACCATCCAGTTGGAGAGCGCGAGCCCTACGCCGCCGCCCTGGCTGAACCCGGCCATGACCGCGCAGGCGCACCAAAAGTTCCGCAAGCCCCGCACCGGTCCCACCAGCGGATTGAAGTCGGGAGAGAAGGTGAAGGGCCCGTTCACGATGCGGCGGATGCCGGTGTGCTGCATGGCCGGGAAATGCTTGAAGCCGAGTTCGAGCGAGGGCGCGATGCGGTCGAGGTCAGGCGTCAGCAGATCCTGCCCGAAATCCCAGGGCGTCACTTTCGGCGACCACGGTGTGGCGGCCTGCTCATAGGTGCCGAAGAGAAGCCCCTGCCGCTCCTGGCGGGTGTATATCTCGCCGGCGAAGTCGATGGCGTGGACAATCTCCTTGCCGGTGCTTTTGTTGATCTCGGCGACTTCCGGCATGTCCTCCGTCAGCAAATAGTGGTGCTCCATCGCGAGCACCGGCAGCTCTAGGCCCACCATCCGGCCGATCTCGCGCGCCCAGAGCCCGCCGGCGTTCACCACGTGCTCCGCGTGAAGCGTTCCGTGTTCGGTGACGACGGTCCACGAGCCGCCGGCGTTTTGCCGAAGGTCGGTCACGCGGTTGTGGGTGTAGATTTCCGCGCCGCCCATCCGCGCTGATTTCGCGTAGGCCTGCGTGGTGCCGTAGGGGTCGAGATGCCCCTCGATCGGGTCCCACATCGCGCCGACGAAATAGCTTTCGTCGATGAGCGGCAGCAGTTTCTTCGCCTCGGCCGTTGAAATGATCTCCGTCTCCATGCCGAGATAGCGCCCGCGCGCATGCGCCATCTTCAGCCAGTCGAGCCGTTCCTGCGTGTCGGCGAGCTGCAGGCCGCCCGTCAGGTGCAGTCCGCAGTTCTCGCCGGAAATCTGCTCGATCTCCTTGTAGAGCCCCACCGTATAGGCCTGCAGCTTGGCGACGTTCGGGTCGCTGTTCAGCGTGTGGAAGCCGCCCGCCGCGTGCCAGCTCGAGCCGGCGGTGAGCTCGCTCCGCTCGATCAGCACCACGTCCTTCCAGCCGGCCTTGGTGAGATGATAGAGCACCGAGCAGCCGACGACGCCGCCGCCGATCACAGCGACCTTAGTGTGGGACTTCATCTCTTCCTTTATCCCCAAGAGTGTTGAATCAGGCTGCCGCGACGCCTTCGATCTCGAGCAGCCACTCTTCGTCGAAGATGCCTGTGATGATGGTCGTCAGCGCAATCTGCCTTCCGCCGAGCACTTCCGTCCGTATCTTCCGGTACTCCGGAATGTACTTTCGATCCGACAGGAAGATCGTCACCTTCACCAGGTTGTCGAGCGTCATGTCCGCGGCGCGAAGCTGTGCGATGAGGTTCGCCCAGGCCAGTCGCGCCTGCTCCTCGAAATTCGCGGGCACGCTGCCGTCGGCCATGACCGGAATCTGCCCGCTGATGAGAAGTATCCGCTTCGCCTCCGTCAGCTCGACGGCCTGCAGATAACCACCCAGCGGTTGCGGGGCATCCTTTGCGTTGATGTCGCGACGCTTCATTGGAGGGGTTGCCAATCAAAAATCCGTCGGCGCGCCGCCCTCGCGCTTTCGGCGCTCGACGAAGTCGCGAAGCTCCTCGGCGATAGCCGGGTCCATCGGCGGCGGCTCGAACTCGGCCAGAATCTGCTTCCAGATCTTGTTGGCGCGCTCCGGCGTCTGGACGGAGCCGGCTAGCTGCCAGGCCTCGTAGTTGCGCCAATCCGAGAGGAACGGGTTGTAGAACGCGGTCTCGTAGCGGGCCTGCGTGTGCGCGGCGCCGAAGAAATGGCTGCGCGGCCCGACCTCGGCTATGGCGTCGAGGGCGATATCCTCGTCGGTCGTCCCGATCGGCTTCATGTAATGGATCACCTGCTGCAGCGTCTCGCAGTCGATGACGAACTTCTCGTAGGAAGCGATGAGCCCGCCTTCGAGCCAGCCGGCGGCATGGTAGACGATGTTCGTCTTCGAGGTGATGCAGGCCCAGAGCGAGTTGGCGCTCTCCCAGGCTGCCTGCGCGTCGGGCGCGTTCGCCGCGCATGCATTCGAGGCGCGGAGCGGCAGCCCGTAATAGCGCGCCATCTGCCCGGATATCTGCGTCGCCCGCACGTACTCCGGGGTGCCGAAGGCCGGTGCCCCTGATTTCATGTCCACGTTCGACGTGAACGAGCCGTAGACGACGGGAAGGCCCGGCCGGATCACCTGCAGCAGCGCGATGACGCAGAGCGCTTCCGCCGTCTGCTGCGCGACCGCGCCGGCGATCGTCACCGGCGCCATGGCGCCCGAAAGCGTGAACGGTGTGACAATCGTCGGCTGGCCGCGCCGCGCGAGCCGCATCGCCCCGTCGAGCATCGGGAAATCGTGCTTGAGCGGCGAGGAAGAGTTGATGTTCGTGTACATTCGCGGCGTCGCCGCGAATTCCTCCCACGTCAGCCCGCCGGCGATGCGCACCATCTCCATCGCATCCTCCACGCGCTCCTTCCCGAGCGAGTAGGCGTGCACGACCTTGTCGGTGAGCGTCAGCTTATCGTGGATGGCGTCGAGGTGGCGGACGGAAGCATGAATATCGACCGGCTCGACCGGATAGCCGCCGGCCATGTGGATGCAGTTGAAGTATTGCGTGAGTTTGAGGAAGTCGCGAAAGCTCTCGCGATCACCCGTCCGCCGCCCGCGGTCGAGGTCCATCGCATTGGGCGGGCTCGACACGTTCACGAAGATCATGGCGTCGCCGCCGACCTTCACCTTTCGCTCGGGATTGCGTGGCGTGATGGTGAAGCTTCTCGGCGCCTTCCCCACCTGCTCCATCACAAAAGCGCGATCCATCTTCACGCGCTGCTCGGGCATGTCGACGTCGCACCCTGCCTGCTTGAGGATCGTGAGCGCTTCGCTGTTCAAGAACAGGATGCCGATCTCTTCCAGGATGCGCATCGCGCCGTTGTGGATGCGCTCGACGCCTTCCCGGTCGATCGGCTCGGTCGGCCGGTCGCGGTTCTCGGGGATAGTCCAGGGCTGCTGACGGATAGCCGCGCCGCTGGCGCGGCGCAGATTGCCGGCGCGGCCGCCGGAGCGCCGACCGCGCGGGAGTGGTGGAGACTCAGGCGAGTCGAGCATCAGGCAACCTTCGCGGTCAGGACGATCAAGCGCGCGGATCGGCCGGCGCCCACACACGCGACCCACACCCAGATGCGCCGAAGCGAAGTCGCTTGTGGCGATACCAAATCCGAATCTCGCGCCGAAATCGACCTGATCGCGACATCAGATAACCTTTGCGCGACAAGCGGGAAACAAAAACCGCAGGGAACCGGCGGGGCTTGTCTCCAACCGGCTTCGCCATGCTAGGCTGAGGCCCAGCCGCAGTGCGGGGCAACCATCCGGCGCGTCCGCAAATGCAACAGACTTAGCCGCCAGCCGGCTGACCAGGAAGGAGACGAACATGCCAGCGTCGAGGGATACTGAACGCCGACTACATCCGAAGGCGAGGGAAGCATTCGAACTGATGGAGCGCGGCCGGCTGAGCCGGCGCGAGTTCATTCGCATCGCGGCGCTGACCGGTGTCGCCGCCGGCGCGGCGTATGCCATGGCCGGCCTGCCGGCGCCTGCTTTCGCGCAGGGAACCTTCCCGTTCGTGGACGATCCGAACGCGCAGAAGGGCGGCATCCTCCGCGTCGGAATGGAAGTCCAGAAGATGGAAGACCCGGCGACCTTCGACTGGACGCAGAGGTCGAACGTGGCGCGGCAGATCATCGAGTACCTTGCGTTCACAGACCCGAACAACGTCACCCATCCCATGCTCGCCGAGAGTTGGGACACATCGGACGACTTGAAAACCTGGACGCTTCACATTCGCCAGGGCGTGAAATGGCACAACGGCGACGATTTCAACGTCGACGACGTGATCTTCAACTTCACCCGCTGGATGGACCCGACGCTGGCGTCGCCCAATGTCGGCCTCTCGACCTTCGCGGCGATGGTCGAAGAAGTGGACTCCGGCGAGAAGAACGCCGACGGCACCGCGAAGATGACGAAGAAGATGATCGACGGCGCGATGGAGCGCGTCGACGACTATACAATCACCCTGCATCTCTCGAAGGCCGTGCTGTCGCTGCCGGAGGACCTCTACAACTATCCGACGGCGATCGTGCACCGCGGCTTCCAGCCGCCGTTCGACACCAACCCGGTCGGCACAGGGCCTTTCCAGCTCGCCGAGTTCGCGGTGGACGACAAGGCGATCCTGAAGCGCGCCGTCGGACCGGACGGACAGCCGCATCCCTATTGGGGAGGGGACGTCTATCTCGACGAAATCCACTACATCAATTACGGCGCCGACAATCAGCTGCCGGCCTTCGCCTCGGGCGAGGTCGACGCGATCTACCAGTTCGGCGTCGAGCAGATGCCGCTCGCGGAATCCCTTGACGGGCAGGTGGTCGCCAGCCGGACCTGCCAGACGATCACGTTCCGCTTCCAGGTTGACCGTGAGCCGTTCACCGACAAGCGCGTACGCCAGGCGATCCTGAAGGCGGTGGACGCGGCGTCAGCCAAGGCGCTTGCGTTCGGCGAGGACGGCGATGTCGGAGAGCATCATCACGTTTCCCCTATTCATCCCGAATACTTCGCGCTCCCGGCGCTTGTTCGCGATGTGGAGGGGGCGAAGGCGCTTCTCGCCGAAGCGGGCAAGGAAGGGTTGGAGCTCACGATCGAGGTCGGCAACGTGAACGGCCCGCACGAGCAGGCGATCGCGGAAGCGATGCGCGACCAGCTCGCCGAGGCCGGCATAAGGCTGAACGTCAGCATCATCCCGCCTGCGAAGCTCTGGGAGATTTGGAACACGGCTCTGTTCTCCGCCACGCCGTGGACGCACCGCCCGCTCGGGACGATGGTCCTGTCGCTCGGCTATCGAAGCGGGGTGCCGTGGAACGAGACGCACTACGCCAATCCTGAGTTCGACAAGGCGCTCGATCAGGCGGAGTCGCTTTTCGACGTGGAGGAGCGGCGCGCCCAGATGGAGACAGTCCAGAAGATTCTCCAGGACGACGCAGTGATGCTGCAGCCGGTCTGGCGGCCGGTCTACACGATCGCGTCCAAGAAGGTGCACAATTACCCGCCGCACCCGACACAGTACCACCAGTTCAACAAGGTCTGGGTCGAGTCCTGACGAACGAAGACTGTGATCCCTCTCCCCCTTGTGGGGAGAGGGCCTGGGTGAGGGGTGTTTGAACATCGCGAGAAGCGGGGCGACCCCTCCCCCATCCCCTCCCCACGAGGTGGAGGGGAGGCGTCCTAGGGGGATAACAGACCCATGCTGAAGATCATCTTGCAGCGTCTCCTGCAGATGGCCCTCATCATCCTGGTCGTTTCGTTCGTCCTCTTCGTCGTCTTCGATAGCCCGAAGTTCAAGAAACAGGTCGCGGTGAACGAGCTGGGCGGTTTCGCCGTCACCATGCTGACCGAGTCCGATTATGAGCGCTGGCTGGAAAACAAGGGCCTGAACGTCCCCTTCTACGAGCGCTACGTGAAATGGCTTGGAGGGGTCGTCACCGGCGATTTCGGCCGCTCCTTCCAGAAGAACGCCGATGTCGGCTTCCTGCTTCTCCGCGCCCTCAAGAACACCGGCATTCTTGCTTTCTGGGTCTTTGCGCTGATGATTCCGCTCGCGCTTGTGACGGGCGTGCTCGCCGGCATCCGCGAAGGAAAGATGCAGGATCGCGCAATCACGTTCGTCTCCGTGTTGTCGACTTCCGTCCCGGAGATCGCGACCGCGATCATCCTGACCGTGGTTTTTGCGCTGGGCCTCGGATGGCTGCCGACCAAATCGAAAGGCGAGGGCCTCGAATACATCGTGCTGCCGGTGCTGACGCTCGTCCTCTATGACTTCGGCTACGTAGCGCGCATGACCCGCGCCTCGGTCGCCGAGGTGATGACCTCGCAATATGTCAGAACCGCCATCCTGAAAGGGCTGCCCTACCGCCGGGTGATCATGAAGCACGTGCTCCGGAACGCGTTGATCGCGCCCTTCACGGTGATCGTGCTTCAGCTCAACTGGCTCCTTTCCGGCGTTGTCGTCGTCGAGGTTTTTTTCCAGTACGAGGGTTTCGGGAAACTCCTGCTCGACGCGGCGCTGTTCGGCGATCTCTATGTCGTGCAGGCGGCGACACTCGCCGCCGTGCTCGTCGCCGTCATGTCGCAGCTCATCTCCGACGTGGGCTACACGTTCCTGAACCCGCGCATCCGGTTCAGCTAGGGGCGAACCGAGATGGCCGTCGTAGCAGCAGCCCCGCTTCCACCGCAGCCGCTCCTCGCGAAGGTCGCCAAACCGCGCGGCGTGCTCACGTTGCTCTTGCTCGTGTGGCTGCCGCTTGTCGCCTACGTCATGTTCGGCAGGCAGATCGATGCTTTCGGCCTCCGCAACGGCATCGGCGGCTTGAAGGACTACGTCCTCATTCCGGCTATTCCGGCCGCCCTGCTTCTCTATGCCGTGGCTGTCTGGTCGTGGCGTGAGTCGCTGGTTGCGATCATTGGGCTGACTCTGGTCTTCCTCTGGGTGTTCTTGGCGGTCACCGCGCCCTACCTGCCGCTTGCCGATCCGAACAAGCCGGTGGCGCCGTTCGTGACCCCGTTCACCGAGAAGAACGGCGTTTTCTACTGGCTCGGCACCGACACGCGCGGCCGCGACATGCTCGCGCGCACGATCTGGGGCTGCCAGCGCGTGCTGGTCTGGGGCATCACGGCGACCGCCGTCGCCTATGTGGTCGGCACGATGCTCGGGCTCGTCGCCGGCTATCTAAGCGGCTGGTGGGACCAGGTCGTCTCGTTCTTCGCCAACGTGCTCCTCTCCTTCCCGGTGATGGTGCTGTTCATCCTGATCCTGAATTATCTCGGCCCGAGCGGCTTCAATATCGTGATCGCGGTCACATTCTCATCGGCGCCCCAGATCATGCGCATCGTGCGAAGCCTCGCGCTCGACGTGAAGTCGCGCGACTACATTTTTGCGGCGCAGACACGCGGCGAGTCGGCGCTTCGCATCATGCTGATCGAGCTTCTGCCAAACGTGCGCGGACCGTTGATCGTCGATGCGTGCCTGAGGCTCGGTTACACCACCGTCGCAATCACCACGCTCACCTTCCTCGGCCTCGGCCTGCAGCCGCCCGATCCCGACTGGGGGCTGATGATCAAGGAAGCGTCCTCCACCGCGCTCGTCTGGAAGTTCTCCTACATGCTGCTCATCCCGGCGCTGTCCGTTTCGAGCCTGATTCTCGGCTTCAATTTGATGGCGGATGGACTGCGCGAGATGAGTATGCGGGATTGAGGCATCGCCGGGGGTAATTGAGGGTTCGGACGAATAGAAAGGTCCGTAATTTCAAAACTGAGACACTGCCCGAGCCTTTGACATTTTTGTAGTTTCCCATAAATATGGGTTTATGGGAAACTGGATTGGCCAATGAAAACGACAGTTGAGGTGCCTGACGAACTGTATCGCCAGGCGAAGGCAGAGGCCGCTCTCCGAGGCCGAAAACTCAAGGATTTGGTCGAGGAAGGCTTGCGCCTTGCCCTCAATACTCCGCGCGAGGCGTCGGTCCGCCCAAGCTTGGCCGAGCTTGTGAAGGACGCGATGGGCGTCGTCGATTCGGGAATTTCGGACCTCGGCTCAAACGACGCGCACCTCGCCGAACTCGGTCGCGATGCTTTCCGCGATCGCTGACACCGGACCGCTCGTGGCTCTACTCGACCGGGGCGAGCGGCACCATGGCTGGGTGGCCTCGTGCATCGGCGAACTGCAGGCGCCGCTCCTGGTGTGCGAGCCGGTGTTGATGGAAGCGATGCATCTGCTCGCACGCCTCCCGGTCGCCCAGGACAGGCTGTTCGGGTTGCTTGAGAACGGTGCGCTGAGTATCGCTTTCCATCTGGACGAGCACGTCTCGGAGCTGCGGCGTCTCCATCGAAAGTATCGCGACAGGCCGATGTCGCTCGCTGACGCCTGTGTCGTGCGGATGGCCGAGCTCTTCGAGGGCCATGTCGTGCTCACGCTCGATTCCGACTTTTCGGTCTATCGCAAACACGGTCGCACGCCGCTAACCGTCCTGCATCCAACACGGGGCTCAAATCGATAGCCCCGGATGCCCCACTGCCGATTGCCCTATTGCCTTACTGCCTTATTGCCTTAGCATCGTCCCATGGACCAGCGGCTGAACACCGTCGAGCGAGACAGCGTGCGCCCCGGCACGATCCCGGTTCTCGAGTGCCGCAACCTCTGCATCTCCTATTTCACCCGCGCGGGAGAAATCCCTGCTGTCATCGACTTCAACCTGAAGCTCATGCCGGGCGAGGCGCAGGGGGTCGTCGGCGAGTCCGGCTGCGGCAAGTCGACGGTGGCGCTCGCCATCATGCAGTACCTTGGCGCGAACGGAAGGATCGTCTCAGGCGAGGTGCTGTTCGAAGGCCGCGACCTGACCGCGATGAGCGACGAGGAGCTGCGCAAGATCCGCGGCTCGCAGATCGCCATGGTCTACCAGGAGCCGATGGCGTCGCTCAACCCGTCGATGACCACCGGAGAGCAGCTTGCCGAGGTGCCGATCTTCCACGAGGGCGTGGGCAAGCCGGAGGCGATCGAGCGCTCGCGCGCGATGCTCTCGCGCGTCCACGTGCCCGACCCCGACCGCATCATGCGGTCCTATCCGCACCAGATTTCCGGCGGCCAGCAGCAGCGCGTGGTGATCGCCATGGCCCTCCTTTCCAATCCGAAGCTGCTGCTTCTCGACGAGCCGACGACGGCGCTCGACGTGACGGTGGAGGCGGGGATCGTCGAGCTGATCAAGGAGATCGCCGGAAAATTCGGCACCTCGATGATCTATATCTCCCACAATCTCGGGCTGATCCTCGAAACCTGCGACCGCATCACGGTGATGTATTCCGGCGAGGCGGTCGAGGTGGGCGCCGTCAAAGACGTGTTCGACGCCATGCGCCACCCCTATACGCGCGGCCTTTTCGCCTCCATCCCGATCCCTGGCGCCGACAAGAACAGCCGCCCGCTCGTCGCGATACCCGGCCAACTCCCGGTGCCGCACCAGCGGCCATACGGCTGCTATTTCGGCCCCCGCTGCGACTACTTCGTCGCCGGCCGCTGCGACGCCGGCCCGATCCCGATGGTGGAGGTCAAGAACGGCGCCTACCACGCCTCGCGCTGCATTCGCATCGACGAGATCGACTGGGACGCGCCGCCCGGCGAGGGCGCCGGCCGCGAGCCGACGGAGCCTGGCGACGTGGTGCTGAAGGTCGACGACATGACCAAGCACTACGAGATCGAGCGGAGCGCGTTCTTCTTCGCCGGCGAAAAGCACACGGTGAAGGCCAACCAGAAGCTCACCTTCGACGCGCGCGAGGCGCAGACGGTCGCCATCGTCGGCGAGTCGGGCTGCGGCAAGTCCACCTTCGCCAAGGTCCTGATGGGGCTGGAGACGGCGACTGCCGGGACGGTCGCTCTCGGCAACATTGAGCTTTCCGACACTCCGGTCGAGAAGCGCGGCGCCGAGACCATCTCAAAGCTGCAGATGGTCTTCCAGAACCCGTTCGATACGCTCAACCCGAGCCACTCCGTCGGCTCGCAGATCGCCCGCGTCATCCGCAAGTTTGGCGTGGAGAGAGATGAGGAGAGGGTGCAACATCGCGTGATGGAGCTGCTCGACATCGTCAAGCTCCCGCGCGACTTCGCCAAGCGGCGCCCGCGCCAGCTCTCCGGCGGCCAGAAGCAGCGGATCGGCATCGCCCGTGCCTTCGCGGGCAATCCTTCCGTCGTGATCGCTGACGAGCCTGTCTCGGCGCTCGACGTTTCGGTGCAGGCGGCGGTCACCGAGCTTCTGATGGATATCCAGCGCGACAACCGCACGACGCTGCTGTTCATCAGCCATGATCTGTCGGTGGTGCGCTACCTCGCCGACCGCATCGTCGTCATGTATTTGGGGCACATCATGGAGCAGGGAACGACCGATCAGGTGTTCTCGCCGCCCTATCATCCCTATACGGAGGCCCTGCTGTCCGCGGTGCCGATCGCCGACACGTCGGTCAGGAAGAAGCACATCGTGCTCAAGGGCGAGCTGCCTTCGCCCATCAACCCG
>JBOHKB010000050.1:0-33307 GCA_050728815.1 Propylenella sp. | reverse complement strand
GCGCAACGCCGACCACGCGTAGCGTCGTCTTTGCGCCGTCGAGGATCGCCTGGAACTCCGAGCCGAGTTCGAAACCGTGCGCCTCCACAAAATTCTCGTTGACCACGACCTCGAGCTCGCGCCCTTCCTCCGGGAGCCTGCCCTTGCGCAGAAAGAGCGCGTTCACCGCAGGCTGGCCGTGGTCCGGGAGCGAGATGGCCATCCCCGTGGCAGGTTCCTCCATCCCGGCGATGTCAAGGAGCACGAGCTTGGCGATGCGCAGCTCGACCGCGGCGACGTCGGGGATGGCGCGAATGCGGTCGCCGAGCGCCCGCGGCGCACGCGTCGCGGTGGCGAAGATGTCGCCGAAGCGATAGCGCTCATAATAGGCGCGGCGCTTCTCCTCCAGCGAGCGGTAGGCGCCGATCGCGAGGATCAGGGTCGCGACGCCGCAGGCGAGCACCAGCGCCACAGCGAGCGCCTGCGACCACAGCCGCCGGAAATCGCGCACAAGCTTCCGGTCGAGCGCCCGCATCGCCTCACCACTCGACTTCGGCGGGCTCGACCCGCTCGGCGTTTTCCACGGTCTGGGCGATGCGGCCGTCGGAGAAGAAGAGAACGCGATGCGCAATCTTCTGGATCGCCGCATTGTGGGTGATGATCGCGGTCGACGTGCCGAACTCCGCGTTGACTGCGGTCAGCGCTTCGAGCACCAGCACGCCGGTCTTGGAGTCGAGCGCGCCGGTCGGCTCGTCGCAGAGCAGCACCTCCGGCCGCTTGGCGATCGCCCGCGCGATCGCCACGCGCTGCTGCTCGCCGCCGGAAAGCTGGGCTGGAAAGTGATCGACGCGTTCCTCGAGCCCGACGATCCCCAGTGCCTCCTCCGGCGTCATCGGGCGCTTGGCGATCTCCGTCACCAGCGCAACGTTCTCCTTCGCCGTCAGGCTGGGAACAAGGTTGTAGAACTGGAACACGAAGCCGACATGCTCTCGGCGGTAAAGCGTGAGCTCGCGCTCCGAGAAGCGGGTCAGTTCCTCTCCGCGGAACCTGACCGAGCCGGACGTGGCGGAATCGAGGCCGCCCAGGATGTTGATGAGCGTCGACTTGCCGCTCCCCGACGGCCCAAGCAGCACCGCGACCTCGCCGTCGTTGAGCACCGCGTCGACGCCACGCAGCGCCTCAACCGTCACGTCGCCGTTGCGGTAGAGCTTGGTGACGCCGCTGACGGTGAAGATCGGCTCGCCCATTGCGCCTTCCGCTGGGTGGTTCTCGGAACCGCTATTGGCTGAAGGACGCCGTCTGATTGATGCAAGTCAAGCCGCACTCGCGCGTTGCCAGCAATCCTCCGTCCCCCTCGTCTGCAACAAAGCGTGAGGCGCCCGCCCTTGCCAGTCGGCACTCGGCCCGGCATGTCGAGACGCGGCGGCGCCCGCCGCTTTTCCGTCCCTGCCGCGGATGAGGACATGATCGATCTCTACACCTGGACGACGCCGAACGGACGCAAGGTCTCGATCTTTTTGGAGGAGCTTGGAGTTCCCTACGAGGCGCACCCGATCGACATCGGCAAGGACCAGCAGTTCGCGCCGGAGTTCTTGAAGATATCGCCGAACAACAAGATCCCCGCGATCGTAGACCGCGACAACGGCCTCGCTCTGATGGAATCGGGCGCGATCCTGATCTACCTCGCCGACAAGCATGGCCACTTCCTGCCGAAGGAGGGCGAGCCGCGCTATCGCGTGCTCGAATGGCTGATGTGGCAGATGGGCGGCATCGGCCCGTTCCTCGGGCAGGTGCATCACTTCGTAAAATACAACAAGGGCAAGGCGCCCTATGCGGAGGAGCGCTTCAGCAGGGAGGCGAAGCGGCTCTACGCGGTGCTCGACCGAAGGCTCGATAGGCGCGATTTCATGGCCGGCGACTACTCGATCGCCGACATCGCGACCTGGCCGTGGATCTCGCGCTTCGAATGGCAGGAAATCGACCTCGACGATTTTCCGAACGTGAAGCGCTGGTACCGTTCGATTGCCGCGCGGCCCGCCGTGCAGAAGGGCTATCACGTACCGAAGTTCGTCAGCGACATCCCGATGCCGAGGTGATCAGGGCCGGGTCCCGTCAGCCAAGTCGATCATGCCGCCCACAAGCCCGATGCTGCCCGATGGCCTTCGCATCTACGCGATCGGCGACCTGCACGGGCGCTTCGACCTGCTTGAAACGATGGCGGACAAGATCAGGGACGATCTCCGCGCCTCGCCGCCGGCAGAACGGGCGGTGGAAATCTTCATCGGCGACTATATCGACCGCGGCCCGCAGTCGCGCGAGGTCGTCGAATGGCTGATCGAAACGGCGCCGCTCGGCCACGAGCGCATCTGCCTGCTCGGCAACCACGAGGACATGCTTCTTGAGGCGCTGGCCGATCCTTCGGGGCTCGCGAACTGGCTCTTCAACGGCGGCGATGCGACGCTTGTCTCCTACGGCGTGACGGCATTGCCGTCCTCGCCGCCGGCGATGCACGCGGCGTGCGTCGCCGCGATCCCGCCGCGCCACCGAGCCTTTCTCTCCGCCCTCCCCCGCACCGCGGAGTTCGGCAGCTATTTCTTCGTGCATGCAGGAATCAACCCGAGCCGCCGCCTCTATGACCAGGACCCGCAAGACCTGATCTGGATCAGGGGGCCATTCCACATTTCCAACGCCGATTTCGGGCGGATCGTGGTGCACGGCCACACGCCGGTCGTGGAGCCCGATATCCGCACGAACCGCATCAACATCGACACCGGCGCGGTGTTTACCGGCCGCCTGACCTGCCTCGTGCTTGAAGGCGCGGGGCGGCGGCTCCTCGAAGCACGCTCTGAGTAGTGCCGCTTGAGGGCCGCGAGACTTTTCGATACACAGAAATCTCCAGGCCGGGCCCCTCTGGCGGCGCTCCCGCGCTGCGATGTCGGACTGGACACGCTGTGGCCCAGCCGTTCCTCCAATGTCGGTCACTGAAGGAAGAGCGCTCGGCGGCAGCCAGGTTCGCAAATCGCGCACGGGTGCCCCATGACTGAAGCCTCTTCCGGCGGACCCTCCCTCCCCGACAACATGTCCAGCGCCGCGGGCGCGGGTGACGCAATTGTGCCGCACCGTATGCCGCCCGAGGCAGTCGTCTCGGCGCTCGGCTCCGACGCGGTTCGAGGGCTGAGCCACACGGAGGCGCAGCGCCGGCTCGAAAGCTACGGCCCGAACGAGCTGAAGAGCGCGCCCGAGACTCCCTGGTGGAAGCGGTTGCTTGAACAGTTCGAGAACTTCCTCGTCATCATTCTGCTCGTCGCCACGGTCATCTCGGCGATCGAGTGGCTTCTGCAGGACCCACGCGAAAGCGCACTACCCTACGAGGCGATCGTCATCATGGCGATCGTGGCGCTCAACGCCATGCTCGGCTTCATCCAGGAGGCGCGCGCCGAAAAGTCGGTTCGCGCGCTGATGGCGCTCGCCGCACCCGAAGCGACGGTCGTGCGCGACGGGGACCGGCTGCGTCTGCCGACCCGCGACCTCGTCCCCGGCGACGTCGTGATGATCGAGGCCGGCGACAAAATTCCGGCCGACGCCCGCATCATCGAAGAGGCGAACCTCAATACCGACGAAGCGCCGCTTACCGGCGAGAGCATGCCTGTGGCGAAGGACGCCCACGCGATCGATGCGGACGTCGGCATCGGCGACCGCCACAACATGATCCACTCCGGCACGGTCGCCACGTATGGCCGCGGCCGCGCAATCGTCGTTGCTACCGGCATGGCGACCGAGGTCGGCCGCATCGCCGGACTCCTTGAAGCAGCCGAGCGCGAGCCGACCCCGCTGCAACAGGAGCTCGACCGCACCGGCAAGCGCCTGAGCGTGGTGATGCTCGGCATCTGCGGTGTCGTCTTCGCGGCGGGCCTGTTCAGCGCCAGCCAGCTTTCGCTCGATATCCTGCTCAGCCTGTTCCTCTTCGCCGTGGCCCTTGCGGTGGCCGCCATTCCGGAAGCGCTTCCGGCGATCGTAACGGTCGGTCTCAGCCTTGGGGTGCGCCGCATGGCGGCAGCGCATGCGATCGTGCGCAAGCTGCCTGCGATCGAGACGCTCGGCGCCGCAACCGTGATCTGCTCGGACAAGACCGGCACGCTCACCCGCAATGAGATGACCGTCCGCGCCGTCTTCAGTGTTGGGACTCTGGTCGAGGTGGGCGGCAGCGGCTACGCCCCGGAGGGCGAGTTCACCGCCGGGGGACAGAAGATCGCCAAAGAGGCTCCCGCGTGCGGGGCGCTTGCAACCGCGCTCTGCGCCGCATCCCTCGCCAACGACGCGAGCCTGTCGAACCATGACGGCCGCTGGCGCGTACAGGGCGATCCGACCGAAGGCGCGCTAATCGTGGCTGCGCGCAAGTTCGGGATAACGGATGCGGAGCTCGCGCGCTTTCCGCGCATCGCCGAGGTTCCGTTCACGTCAGAGCGCAAGCGTCACACGACCGTTCACCTCGATCGGCAGACGAATGACGAACTGCGGGTCTTTGTAAAGGGCGCGCCCGAGGTTCTGCTTGCGAAATGTCGCCAGGTTCTGGACGCCGACGGGATCGCCCCGCTCGATGACGGCCGCCGCGCCGAACTCCTGCAGCGCAACGACGCGCTCGCGAGCCAAGCCTTGCGGACGCTCGCGATAGCCTCGCGCACGACGTCAGCGGCACAGCTGGGCATCGATCCTGCTGCCCTTGCCGATCCGGGCGGGATCGACATCGAGCTGCCGGACAGCGTCGAGGACGATCTCGTCCTGCTCGGCTTCGTCGGCATGATCGACCCGCCGCGCTCGGAGGTGAAAGCCGCGGTCGCGATCGCCAAGAAGGCGCATATCCGCACCGTCATGATCACCGGCGATCACCCGGCGACGGCCCGGGCGATCGCCGAGGAGCTCGAAATCCTCGAACCGGGATCGCGGCTCGTCACCGGCACCGAGCTGCGCGGCATGGAGGAAGCGGAGTTCGACTCCATCATCGAGGACGTGCGCGTGTTCGCGCGCGTCGACCCCGAGCACAAGCTCCGCATCGTGAGCGCGCTGCAGCGCAAGGGCCACATCGTCGCGATGACCGGGGACGGCATCAACGACGCGCCGGCGCTGAAGGCCGCCAATATCGGCATCGCCATGGGGATCACCGGGACGGACGTGTCCAAGGAAGCGGCGGACATGGTGCTGACCGACGACAATTTCGCCTCGATCGTGAAAGCGATCGAGGAAGGTCGCGGCGTCTACGACAACATCCAAAAATACCTGATCTACCTGCTCTCGACCAATTCGGGAGAGCTGATGACGATGTTCGTGGGCGTCATGTTCGCCGGGGCGCTCGGCCTCATATCCGCGGATATTGGACTCTTCCTGCCGCTGCTCGCGGCGCAGCTCCTCTGGATCAACCTGATCACGGACGGCCCGCCCGCGCTTGCGCTCGGTATCGACCCGAAGGATCGCGACGTGATGAAGCGGCCGCCGCGCCGGCGCGGCTCGGGTGTGCTCCTGACCGAGGATTGGATTCGCCTGGCCTGCGTCGGCCTCCTGATGATGGTGGGGACCGTCGGGGTGCTCGATGCGTACTACCCGGGCGGGCTGTTCACGCTGTTCGCCACCGGCACCGAGCCCAACCTGGCGGACGAGGCGCATTCGCGCACGATCGCCTTCACCACGCTGATGATGTTCCAGCTCTTCGACGTGTACAACTGCCGTTCACGCCGCCGAAGCGCCTTCAAAGGCTTTTTCGAGAACAAATGGCTGCTGGTGGCGATCGCGTTCTCGCTCGGCACCCACATCCTGGTGATCTATGTGCCGGCGCTGCAGGCGGCGTTCCATACGGTGCCGCTCTCGTTCAGCGACTGGATCGTCACGACGGCTGTCGCCGCGAGCCTGCTCGTCGCCCTGGAAATCGCGAAGATCGGACTTCGCGCACGCGACGCTAGGCGCGAGAGAGCGGATTCCTTCGCATCGGCAGTGGCGGCTCGGTCGCCCTGACACACGACGAACGACGCGGAAAAACCAACCGCCGAGGCGACTGCGGCTTCGGCAAGAATTTCAGCAAGGGGGCAACCGACCGATGGATCTCTCCTCTGGGTTCTCCACCATCCTGCAGGTGATCTTCATCAACGTCGTCCTATCCGGCGACAACGCCATCGTGGTCGGGATGGCGGCCGCGGGCGCACCAGCGGCGATCCGCCAGAAGGTGATCCTGTTCGGAATTGTCGGCGCGGTCGTCCTGCGCGTTCTGCTGTCGCTTCTTGCGGTTCAGTTCCTGCAGATCGTCGGCCTGCTATTCGCAGGCGGCGTGCTGCTGCTGTGGGTCTGCTGGAAGCTCTTCCGCGAGATTCGCGAGAGCGCCGCCGAGCACGCGGGCACTGCGACGCTTTCCGGATACGGCGAAGAAGAGGTGGTGGTCGAGTCCGGCAAGGGCCTCGGCGAAGCCATGTGGCAGATCGTCGTCGCCGACGTTTCCATGTCGCTCGACAACGTCCTCGCCGTAGCGGGGGCGGCGCGAGAGCACCCGTGGATAATGGCGGGGGGCCTCGTCCTTTCGGTCGCGCTGATGGGCATCGCCGCCACCATCATCGCGCGCCTGCTCGACCGTCACCGCTGGCTCGCATGGGCGGGCCTGATCGTGATCGTCTACGTGGCGCTCCGCATGATCTGGGACGGCGGCTGGGAGATCGGAGAAGCGGTCTTGGCGATCCAAGCGCTCACGAATGCCGTGGCGGCCTGACTGCCCGCAGGCCTTGGGCCGGCTCCCCGGCCCTCCTTCTCGTCGCTGGCTACGCCGCCTCGTCCTTCCGCGCGTGCGCTTCGCCCGCGCTTGCGGGCGGGTTTTCGCTCCCTTCCGACCTGTTGTCCTGGGCAGGCGCCTTCCGCCTCCGCACCAGGCCAACCAGAAATCCGGCCGTGACGCTCTGTACGCCGAGCGCCATCAGAAGCGTCGCCACCGCCGCGAAGCGGATGTTCACGCCGGCGTCAAGGTCGCCGAAACCCGCGGCCGTCCAGCGCACCGTCGCGATGAGCGCGATGACAAGGCCGGCGAGGAGCAGCCCGCCGCCGGCGAGGCAGAAGCGATCGACGCTGATCATGGGTTCTATGCGCTGAAAGCGCTCGCTCGCTGGAAGCAGGCCAGCGGTCACGGCGGCGCATTTCGCCACGACATAGAAGAGCACGAGCTGCGTTCCGACCAGGACCGCGGCGACTGCAAGGAGCAGCGTCGCGCTGTCTAGGGTTACCCCGCCAAGGGTGAGCGGACCGGGAATGAGCGCGGCGATAACGAGCATCCCCATCGAGGCCAACGCGCCGCCCGGATAGAGAAAGAGCCAGTGCGGCGCGAACTCCAGAAGCAGCTTCAGGTGTCGCCAGCCGTCACGCCAACTCCTCAAGTGCGGCGGACGCGAGCGGCCGTCCTGCGAAAGCGTCGTGGGCACCTCTGCAATGCGGAATTCGGCGAGCGTCGCCTTCACCACCATCTCGGAGGCGAATTCCATGCCGGGAGCATCGAGGTCGAGGCTGAGCACGGCCGCGCGCGAAAAGCCGCGCAACCCGCAATGGAAGTCGCCGATCGGGCTGCCGAAGAACAGCCGCCCCACGAAGGAAAGCACCGGGTTGCCGAGATAGCGGTGAAGCCGCGGCATGGCCGACTCGGCGATGCCGCCGCGAAAGCGGTTGCCCATGACCACGTCAAATCCCTCGCGCAGCTTCTCCACGAAGGCGTCGAGATTGGCGAAGTCGTAGGAGTCGTCGCTGTCGCCCATGATGACATATCGGCCGCGCGCGGCGCGGATGCCGGCGCTGAGCGCCGCGCCGTAGCCGCGGCTTGCCGCGGGGACGACACGGGCGCCGCGAGCGCGGGCGATCTCCTGGCTGCCGTCGGTCGAGCCGTTGTCGGCGATTACCACTTCGCCACGGATGCCGGTCCGCCAGAGAAACGAGCGCGCCTTGTCGATGCAGATGCCGAGCGTCTCCGCCTCGTTCAGGCAGGGCATGAGGATCGTCAACTCCAGCGGTTCGGTCTCCGCGAAGCTTTTTTCCACGTCGCGCCAGGCGGCTCGGACGGGATTGGTTTCCGGCGTCGTCTCGGTCATCTCCGGCTCCAGAAAGCTCGTGCGAGCATGCCGGAGCCGGATTGAGAACGCGTAAACCACGCCCCGAGCCGAGCGCTCGAGAAGCAACGGTTTCGCGCGGCTTTTCGCCGCTGATTAAGGCTCCCTTAATCTGAATTCATCAAATTTGCCGGGCCGCAGACATTCTTAAGCAAGCTGTGCGACTGACCCTCCAAATAGAGGCGATCCGGCAGCCCGAGAGCGAGAGAGAGACGCGGTTCGCCTTGCCGATCAGCCCACAGGCCAGAACAAACGAGGCATCAGGTGACCAGACACAATCGCGCTTCGCGGCTCGCAGAGCTTTCCGCCCTTGGTTCAGTGTTCGTGCTGGCGTCTTCGGCGGCGCCCGCCTTCGCCTATATCGATCCGGGCACCGGCAGCATGATGCTGCAGCTCATGCTGGGCGGCGTGGCGGGCGCGCTCGTCGTCGGAAAACTCTATCTGCATCGCGCGCGCGAGTTCTTCCGCAACGTCGGCCGCCGCCTCCGCGCCGGATGACGGTCGCGCAGGCGCAATCGATCCCGGGCTCCTACCGGGATCCCGCAGGCGGCGTCCATCGGCTCGGCGACCGCATCCTCCGCACCGTCAGTCCCGAACACGAGGCGGATTTCACCGCCGCGCTGAGAACCGGCATCCTCGACCGGATGGCGGATGCAGGCCGCATCGTTGCGTTCGATTCGCTTTCGCTTCCGCCCGAGGCGCTCGGGCTGGCTGGCGCCGCACGGGTGCTCGAGCATCCTCGGCTGCCGTTCATTTCGCATCCCTACGAGTGGTCGTTCCAGGCCCTCCGAGCGGCGGCTCTACACCACCTCGACGTTCACCTGGAAGCGATGGAGGGCGGACTGACGCTCAGCGACGCTTCCGCCTACAATGTCCAGTTGCTTGGCGCGCGTCCGGTTTTCATCGACATCCTCTCCTTCCGCCCCTACCGCGAGGGTGAGATCTGGGCCGGTTACCGGCAGTTCTGCGAGCAGTTCCTGAACCCGCTGCTGCTCTGTGCCCACACAGGTCTGATGCCAAACGCCTGGTACCGCGGCGCGCTGGAAGGTATCCCGACATCCGCTCTGCGCAGCCTGCTTCCGTGGCGGGCAAAGCTTTCACGGCGGGTGCTGCTCCACGTGGTCGCGCATTCGGCGCTTGAAAGGGCTGAGCCGACGTCCGGCCAGACGGCGGGCCTCGCCAAATCGGCCGCCCTCCCCCGCGCCGCATTCCTCAACATGCTTCGCGATCTCCGCGCCTGGGTCGCCAAGCTGACGCCTAAGGGCGGGCGCAGCCTGTGGTCGGACTACACCTCGACCTGCAGCTACCTGGACGAAGAGCAGTCAGCGAAGCGAGACGAGGTCGCAGCCTTCGCCTCGGCGGTTCGTCCCAAGATGCTCTGGGACATGGGCTGCAACACGGCCGAATATTCCTTGCTCGCGCTGAGGTCCGGCGCGGACCGCGCCATCGGCTGGGACGGCGATGCGCGCGCGGTGGACGCCGCCTTCGTTGCGGCGCGTGACGCGGGCGCGGAGCTTACGCCGCTCGTCGGCGACCTCGCCAATCCGAGCCCCAACCAGGGCTGGGCCGAAAGCGAGCGCGCCGGCCTCAACGAACGCTCCGCCGCCGATGCCGCGATGGCGCTCGCGCTCATCCATCACCTGGTATTCGGCGCGAACGTGCCGCTGCGGCAAGCCGTCGGATGGTTTGTCGGCCTCGCGCCGCGCGGGCTGATCGAGTTTGTGCCGCCGGAGGACGTGCAGGTGCGGACGATGATCGCCCGCCGCACCACGCATCACCCCTACGACCGCGAGCATTTTGTCGCCGCGCTCGACGCGGCGGCGCGCGTCGAAAAATCCCGCGTGATTGGCCCATCCGGACGAGAGCTGTTTTGGTATGACCGCACTGCCTGATGCCCCGCCCTCCGCGTCCGGCCGCTGGCGCTGGCTCGTCGCCTGCGTCGCGCCCGCACTCGTCCTTGTGGCGATCGTCCTCCCGTTCCTGCGCTTCCACGAATACAGCCTGCTGTTGCCGGAAAGCCTGATCCTCATTGCCGGCGCGGCGGCCATCGGAGCCGCGGTCGGAGCAATCTCGCTCTTGCGTCCCGCGACGCTCGGGCCGGCGCTGATGGCGCTGACGCTCTGCGTGTTCGCGCTCTACCGGCAGGAGATTAACAGCAAGATTTTTCAGGCGGCGCTGACCACCGCCGAGTTCACCGGCAATGTCGGCGTGGTGCTCGGCGTCATGGGCGCCGCCATCTTCCTATCGGTGCTGGCCCTTGCGTTTCTGCTGCGGCAGCACCTGCAGTCGATCGTCGTCGCGGTATTCAGCACCTTCGTCCTCGGCACCATTGTCCTGCCAACCCCGATCGGCGGCGAGCCGCGCGCTTCCGGCGCGCTTCCCGCAGAACTCAAGGACTTGCCGCCGGTCGTTCACATCGTCCTCGACGAGCATGTCGGCCTTGCAGGACTGCCCGCGGACGTCGAGGGTAGCGAAGCCGCAGAGCACGCCATCCGAGATACCTACGCGGATTTCGAGCTTTACAGCCGCGCCTACAGCGGTTTTGCCGAGACACAGTACTCGCTGGCGGGGCTGCTCAACGCCGAGCCGGGCCCTGCGGTCAGGTCGCATCTCGACCTCATCTCGGCGACCTACGTCCTGCACCGGAGCACGTGGTTCGAGCGCCTCAAGGAGAAAGGCTACGCGCTCCAGGTCTACCAGACCGCCTGGTTCGACATGTGCAGCGAGATCGAGGCCGTCGACTCCTGCTACACGTACCCGCTCCACTCGATCAACGCGGTCCAGCGCTCGCCGCTGTCGACGCTTGCGCGCCTGCGCGTGCTCGTCGGCAAGCTCCATCTCGGACGCGAGGTCCCCCTCCCCTCGGCGCTCCCAGCGCGCGAAGCTCTCGATCGCTTCGAGAGAGATATCGAAGCGACGCCGCGCGGCGTCGCCTACGTCGTGCATCTCCTTCTTCCCCACTATGGCTATCTCTACCACGCGGACTGCTCGCTCGCGGATCCAGGCGAATGGGGAAACCAGCCCGGCCGCGACGCGCCTCTCGAACTATCGACACAGGCGGAGCGCCGCGCGGCCTACCGCATCTACTTCGACCAGCTCGTCTGCACGCAGCGGCAGATGGCGGCGCTGTTCGATCGTCTGAAGCGCCTCGGCGTCTACGACGAGGCGACGATCATCGTGCATGGCGACCACGGCTCCCGCATAGCGGAGCGGACGGTTCACATGCCGACGGATTCGCTGACGGAGCGCGATCTCCTGGATCATTTCACCACGCTGCTTGCGATCAAAGCGCCCGGCGTGGAAGCGGGCGTCGAGGAGGCGCCTGTCGGGCTGCAGCAGATCTTCGCCGAGCGCTTCCTCGGCGTGAAAGCCAAGCCGTCCGCGACCGACCTGGTTTGGCTGCTCAACAAGCGAACCGACGAATTCGTTTCGCGGGAACTCGCCTGGCCCGAGCTCGGCGACGGCACTTCGACACTCGGCGCGGGGCTGATCTCGTCGCCGTTGCCTGACCTTCGCTTAAGTGTCGAGTAGGGTCTCCGCGGCGAGAGCAATGTTTGACGCAAAGTCCGCGCTGACCCTTCCCGCGGCGGACCTTCAGGGGCGGTCCACGCCGCTTCTATCGACGCTCTCCTGCGTTTCGATCGGGCTGCTCGGGGTCGCGATCTTCCTACTCTCCCAGCTTCCGCATGTCCGCCAGGTGCTGGACCTCGTGCTTCCCGACCATGACGACGCGATACGGCTCCTTGGCGTGCGCGATCTTCTCGCGGGTCAGTCCTGGTTCGACACGCATCAATATCGCTACCTGCCGCCCGACGGCGCGCTCATGCATTGGTCGCGCCTTGTCGACGCGCCGCTCGCCGCCGCGATCTGGCTGCTCAGGCCATTTCTCGGGCAGCCGGCCGCCGAAGCGACGGTCGCGATGGTCTGGCCCCTGCTTCTGTTTGGCGGCTACCTCGCCCTCGTGGCCGCCGTACTGCGGGATATCGCGGCGCGCATGGCGGCGCTCCTCGCCATACTCGTCGCGTGCCAGATGGTCGTGTTCCAGTACGTCTTCGGCGTCGGCCGCATCGACCATCACGGGCTGCAGGTCTTCCTGATCAGCCTCGCCGCCCTTCCCTTCGCGTTCTATGGCCGTATGCGCCGGGCGCCGGAAGCGAGCGGACTTGCCGCGGCGCTTTCGCTCGCGGTTGGGCTGGAGACACTTCCGTTCGTGGCGGTCGTCGGCATAGCCAACGTGATTCCCTGGGTTTTAGGTGAGGATGATGCAACCGCGCGGCTGACGCGGTTCTCCATGACGTTCGCGGCGACGTTGCTCGTCGCGTTCGGCGTCCAAACCTCGCCTGAACTGTGGGCGAGTCCGGTCTGCGATATGCTCTCGCTGCCGTGGCTGCTGATCGGCTGCGGCGGCGCGTTGATTGCGATGGCATTGGCCCTGGCGACGCCTCGGCTGACCACACCAGCGTTGAGACTTGCTGCCGCCGCGGCCGGAGTGGTCGTACTGATCGGCCTGTTTGTGCTCGCTTACCCAAAATGCCTCGCCGGCCCCTACGAGATGGTGCCGGAGCCCTACCGGTCGATCTGGATAAGCGACATCCCGGAGGCATGGCCCGGGCTGATCCGTCTGGCGCAGGGGTCCGACACGATCTTCCAGGCTTTTGGGCCGCTGCTCGCGGCCGCCCTCGCCGCGCTCGTCCTCGCGCTGCACAGCGCCGGACCGATGCGGCGGCTAATGGCAATCTCGGCCGGCTGCCTGTGGGCGGGAGTCGCGTTATCGCTTCTCCAGGTGCGCGGCCTCTACGTCGTATCCACCTTCATCCCGCCGGTCGCCGGCCTTGCCGGTTGGCGGATCGTCGAGGCCCTTCGCGGCGGGCAGATCACAGGCTTCCGCGCCACAGCTGCCGTGCTCGCAGGCCTCGCCTTCCTCGGCTTCGTCTGGTCGGCGCCGGCGCTCGCCGTGCGCAAGCTTGCGCCTGTGTTCGGCCCGGGCGGGCACCCGCCGTCCGACTGCCTCACGAAACAGAGCATCTCCGCGCTCGGAAGCCTGCCGCCGGGCCTGATCCTCGCGCCCATTGACCTCGGCGCCTACACGCTCCTCCACACGCGGCATTCGATCATCGCGGCCGGATTCCATCGCGCTGCGGATGGCATCATCGCCGGCATCGACGCCTTCAAGGGATCGGAGGCCGACATGCGCCGGGTGATACGCACGCACGCGCCCTACTATCTCGTCATCTGCGCCGATTGGGCGAAAGCCGCCACACCCCCGCCGTTTGCGAAGGCGCTCACCGAAGGCTTGTCAGTGCCGTGGCTCGAACCGCTGCCGCTCGACGCCGGTGGGCTGAGAGTCTGGCGCGTGCTACCGGAAGCGCTGCCGCTGGAATAGCCGCGCGGGCTTTGCCGGTACGAAGGCGGGAAGTATGCTCGCCTGATCATTGGGCGACGAGGCGGACGAATGTCGGATTTTGCAGGCTTTTCGAAAGGCACCGCTGCGTTCCTCCGCGGCCTCACCAAAAACAACGACAAGGCCTGGTTCGACGCGCACCGCGTGGACTACGAAGCTCACTACGTCGAGCCGGCCAAGAATTTCGTCGCCGTTATCGGCCCGCGCCTCCAGAAGATTTCGCCGACGGTCGCGTTCGAGCCGAAGGTGAACGGCTCGCTCTTCCGCATCAATCGCGACGTGCGCTTCTCCAAGGACAAGACGCCCTACAAGAACCACCTCGATCTCTGGTTCTGGCACGGCGACCGCCGCGGCTGGGGTTCCCCGGGCTTCTTCTTCCGCATGTTCTCCGACCGGCTGATCCTCGGGTCGGGCATGCACATGTTCGAGAAGGAACAGCTCGAGGCGTATCGCCGCGCGGTCGTCGACGAACGCGCGGGAAAGGCGCTGGCGAAGACCGTCGAGAAAGTGCGCTCCGCCGGGCCGTACGAGGTCGGCGGCGCGACACGGAAGTCCGTGCCGCGCGGCTTCGATCCAAGTCACCCGCGCGCGGAGTTCCTGCTCCACGAGGGCCTTTTCGCGAGCCTGGACACGAAACCCGGCAAAATCACCGAAACGCCGGAGTTCGTCGACTACTGCCTCGGCCATTTCGCCGCGATGTGGCCGATCTCGCGCTGGCTGCTCGACGAGGTATCGGGCAAAGGCTGACGGCGCGTCCTCGCGCCCGTTGTGAATCTTCCCCGCTTCGCCTACATCCGGCGCACTTCCCCATCATCCGCGCGAAGGCGAGCGGCACTCAAAAATGGCGCGCCAGTTCATCTATCACATGCAGGGCCTGTCAAAGGCCTATCCCGGCGGCAAGAAGGTGCTGGAGAACATCAACCTCTCCTTCTATCCGGACGCCAAGATCGGCGTGCTCGGGCCGAACGGCTCCGGCAAGTCGACGCTGCTCAAGATCATGGCCGGGATCGAGAAGGAGTTCATCGGCGAGGCCTGGGCGGCGGAAGGCGCGCGCGTCGGCTACCTGCCGCAGGAGCCGGAACTCGACGCGACGAAGGACGTGAAGGCTAACGTCATGGAGGGCGTCGCCCAAAAGCAGGCGGTGCTCGACCGCTACAACGAGCTGATGGCGAACTACTCCGAAGAGACGGCGGAGGAAGCGTCAAAGCTGCAGGACGAGATCGACTCGAAGAATCTTTGGGACCTCGAATCGAAGGTGGAAATGTCGATGGAGGCGCTCGGCTGCCCGCCGGGCGACGCTACCGTCGCGACGCTCTCGGGCGGCGAGAAGCGACGCGTCGCGCTCTGCAAGCTGCTCCTGGAGGAGCCCGACCTTCTCCTCCTAGACGAACCGACGAACCACCTCGACGCGGAAACGGTCGCCTGGCTCGAGAAGCACCTGGAGCTTTATCCGGGCGCGGTCCTGATCGTCACCCACGATCGCTATTTCCTCGACAACGTCACCGGCTGGATTCTCGAGCTCGATCGCGGCCGCGGCATCCCCTACGAGGGGAACTACAGCGCCTACCTCGAGAAGAAGCAGAAGCGGCTCTTCCAGGAGCAACGCGAGGACGAGGCGCGGCAGAAGGTCATTGCGCGCGAGCGTGAATGGATGGGCCGGAGCCCCGAAGCACGCCGGGCAAAATCCAAAGCCCGCATAAAGGCTTACGACGAATTGTTGAAGGCGAATGAAGCGCGGCTGCAATCGCGCGACGCGCAGATCGTCATTCCCCCCGGCCCCCGACTTGGCGACCTCGTGGTCCAAGTGGACGCCGTGTCGAAGGGTTTTGGCGACCGGCTTCTCATCGACGGCCTTTCCTTCAAGCTGCCGCCCGGCGGCATCGTCGGGGTGATCGGCCCGAACGGCGCCGGCAAGACCACGCTCTTCAAGATGCTGACCGGCGAGGAGAAGCCCGATTCGGGCGAAATCCACTTCGGCGACACCGCAGTCCTCGGCTATTCCGAGCAGAACCGCGCGCTCGACCCAAAAAAATCGATCTGGGAGGAGATTTCCGGCGGCGCGGAGGTGATCCAGCTCGGCAAGCGCGAGATGAATTCCCGCGCCTATGTCGGCGCGTTCAACTTCAAGGGCGGCGACCAGCAGAAGCCGGTCGGAAAACTCTCCGGCGGCGAGCGCAACCGCGTGCACCTCGCCAAAATGCTGAAATCCGGCGCGAACGTGCTCCTCCTCGACGAGCCGACCAACGACCTCGACACCGAGACGCTCGCCGCGCTCGAGGAGGCGCTCGAGGATTTCGCCGGCTGCGCCGTCGTCATCAGCCACGACCGCATGTTTCTGGACCGCCTCGCCACCCACATCCTCGCCTTCGAGGGCGACAGCCACGTCGAATGGTTCGAGGGGAACTTCGAGGCCTACGAGGAAGACAAGAAGCGGCGGCTCGGCTCGGACGCCGTGGAGAACCCGCGGCGTATCAAATACAAGGCGTTTACGCGGTAGGGATGGTCCTCTGGTCGAGACGAGCTAACTTCAAAACCACAATCAGCTATTTCGCGTCCAGACGCCGCCTCGTACCGTCACTCTGAACTCACGAAAAGGCGCGAACGGGATTCGAGTTTGCTGCCACCGCCCAGCTTCGTTGTCGGTCGGCAGATGCGCCGCAACCTCAACAAAGGGCACCACAAAAAGCTGCAACTGGTCACTGACATACCACAGGTGAAAAGTGTAACCGCGGATACGTTGCGCGGTACCAGCTTCATGCCTCGTCACCACAAAATCCGCCTGCTTAGGCGGGCGCTCCGAACCCTTTACCTCTATACTCAACGGCGAATCATCGTCTGGCGATTTCCACGAGAGCACGTCATACCCGGCGTAGCTGGAGTCTCTCGACACCCATTCTGGCTCCTTCCCTATCCGTAACTTCTCGTGCTCGTACGTCAGTTTTTCCGCGTATCGGCCAGTCGCCGAGAGCGCCTCACTTTGCAGCGAACGCGCGGCATGACCTGCTGACGCCCACCAATCCGTGAGTTCATCGTTCCACTCGTCCAACAAACCGCACTCCTTAAAGCACTGCATAGCCTCGGGAGGCATAGCTGCCAGAGCTTCATTCCGGCCATGCATCAACTTTGCCGACCAGGGAGGTCGATAGCAGGCAACCACATCAACGATCTGAAAACGAAGGCTGGCGGACGTGGTACCACAACCAATGATGGCATTGCCGCGCTCTGTAACGACCATATGTCCTGACTCGGCGAGCCGAACCCACCCACAATTTTGGATCACCTCAATTATGTCTTTCGACCTAGCCAACAGGAACCGATCGTCATCTAGAAAGTCTTTTACATGCAAATCATGCTTAATTGTCAGCTTGAGGAATTCCTGGGCAGAATATAGCACCCCAACCGCGAACATCACACCGAGCCCATTTCCGGTTCCGCCTCTTCGTTTCTGAGTTCTCGAAGTAGGTCTGCGGCATCCTCGGAGTCTAGCACTTCATCGTCCTCAATCTCTGCAGGGTCAAACGACACCGGATCGATGTGAAGGCTATGATCGTTTAGCACCTCCGCCATTCTTTGAACTTTGGCTCGTAACCGGCGATCCACAGACTCATCAACCGAACCCGGGGAAAATAGTATTTCGACAAATGTGCGTTGGTCTCTGGCTAAGCCAAGCCTGTGTATGCGGTCTTCCGATTGAAGATATTGAGCAGCGTTGTAGTTTCTGTCGACATAGATTGCGTTATGACATACTTCGTGCAGGCTTATGCCTTCGCCACAGGCTGCGGGGTTCGCTACCAGCACCCAATTCTTGCTGGGAATGTGGAACTGCTTTATCTTCCATTCTCGGGTATCCTCCTCCTCTTCGCTACCGGCATCGACCCCTCCGTGAATGAACTGTGCGCTCAGATCGGCTAGGCGTCGGGACAACAGCTCAATGTTCGCTACGAAGCCGGTCCAGATGACGACCTTTTTGCCCTCGTTCGCTAACTCACGTGCTCTGTCGCATGCATATTGTATCTTTGGACTATCTTCCTCCCTCAGGACGTCAAGCAGCAGATCCTGCGGCAAATCAGTGCGTTGGGCCACGAGCATCGGATTGGATACGATTTGCAGTAGCCGGACAACGCTCCTACCTACCGCGCGCAATTTCCCTCTGTCCCGGAGTGCCAACTCCGCCTGACGCGCTGTCTCCGACTTAGCAAGCCTGTATAGGCGACTCTGCCCCTCTGACATCGGGACCGGGATCAGCAGGCGATCGGGCGGCCGAAGGCCCAGCTCCTTTTTCGTGGTTCTAACGTAGAATGGCTGAATGGCTTTTGTAACAGTCACAGCAGTGGCGGGAACTTCAGGGAACAGGAACCTAAATTGTGGAACGAGGTCCGCAACCGAATTCGGCATTGGCGTCCCTGAAAGGATCAGCTTGCGCTCCGGAATGTACGAAAGACTGAGAATCGTGCTTCCGATCTTTCCCTCCAACCCACGCTTAATCCGATGGCTTTCGTCGAGGAATATCCAAGTATCGGCCAAAATATGATGTGCAACTTCGTCCCGAGCGAATTGGAGCTGATGATATGTCACCAACATGCACCGCGGGGGACGCTCATCCGCGATTCTCTGCCGAATTGCGGCGCGACCGCCCACTAAGCGCACGAACTCTGCTTCCAACAACGGTACACACAGCTTCAGTTCACGCTCCCATGCCGCAAACGCGTTCTTCGGAGCGATCACCAAAAGCCTCGTGTTGGCCTGCGCCCTCAGAAAGAAGAGGGCTAGTGCCTCAGTGGTCTTTCCGGCGCCTGGAACGGAGAAGGTAGCGCCGGAAGGCATCCCAGACAGACTACTCACATTCCGCTTCTGCTCAGGCGTGAGTTCGCGCGAGAAACCGCGTTCCATCAGCTCTTCGGCAACGTCATCGGGGGGAATTGCCGCGATCGCTGTGCTGTTTGCGTAGAGTGACGTGTTTCTTTGAGCCCGCTCCAGCAGCACCCTCGCCGAGGAGTCAAATTCAACATCCAAGCCATGGGAATGCACGTGGTATCCAACGGCCTCCCTTCCCGCGAGAAATTGCCACCACGGCATGGAAAGGCTTGATGGTCCGAGCACCCTGATTTGATCCGAGAATTCGTTACAGACGCGAGAAATGCTTATCCATGCACTTGCGTCATCACGACATTCCAGAATGGCTACTCGTTGTTCAACGTCGTAGAGGACCTTTAGCGTTCCCATCAAGCCACCTCTTTAGCTCCGCTATCGATCCTTCGATCGCCTCTAAGATTTCCGCGACACCTCCTTTCGGTGTCTCCTCATTAAGTGCACTGACAGCCTCGGCCAAAAGACCTTGCGATCGCTTCACTCGGCTAAGGACTAGATTCCCCTTCTTTCGCTCGCGGTCTTTCTCTGTCTCTGACGCCAGAACCTCGCGAATCACCTCTCGAACTTGCGGCCGCTTGTCCTCGTCCCGTAAAACCCCAAGCAGCGCAGCAACCATCGCGCTCGGCCCGGCCCCTAAAAGGCTACCGGCGCCCGTCGTGGCCTTTTCTCTGATGTCAAACTCCGACTGCATCGTGGAGATGACACTGTTGAAGTATTTCGAAACACTGGCGACTGCCTGATAGACGCGATCCCCTTCTGGATCCTCAATGACCGCGTAGCAAAGCTGATCGTATACCTCTTTCTTGCCCTCACTATCCAATTTCGGACGGAATTTCCTAAGCTGGCGAAAAGCATATTCACTCCCCTCAACAAGCGAATAATATCCATCCTTACCTCGATCATGAAGGTAGGACTCGGCATGGGCGAGCATGTCAATCATCGCCGCTATCTCCGCTTTATCGACCTCATAAAGCTGCGAAACATAGTTGATGTTCTGGTCGTGCTCAGTCATCCGGTTTCGATACATAACAGCGGTCGTAACCCATGAGTAGTCGGCCGTAATATCCTTGTGGATCTGTTCTTTCCCCTCCAACCAATCAATATCGCTCTCGTCGGATGGCGGAAGAACCACAATGTCGATCGTTCGAAATCTTTGATACGCTCCGTCTTGGTCGTCCAATAATTCTCGCATTGCACACACGCGTCTATTCCCGTTAACAATGAAACCAGTATTCGTGAGTACAAAAGGCAACTCTTGCTCATGCTGCGGCTCCTTGAAATAGTCAAATAGTCCAGAGTCACTAACAAGCGATTTAAGAAGTTCATGCTGGACTTTCTGAGCTGCATCAGACTCTAGGTCAGCGGAGAAGAGATCGCGGGGCGTCTTTGTGTGAGTCGCCAAATATTCAATTTGAGCTGCAGCGGTTCGACCATTCTTTAGCCGATATTTGGGCATATCAATCGGCACAGAATATACCTGGAAGTACTGAAGCTTGCTTTGAAATCGAAGTGCATACGTGCGACCGGTCGTCGTCTTTTCAAGTTCCTGGAGGAGCTGCACCCGCTTAGGGAATGGCCAACCGAGAATCATTGTTACAGCACCTTCTCGCGGTTTCGTCGGCACTCAGCCGGATTCGAGCGACGTCGGAGCTATCGCTAGCTTCGATTTCAGGTGATCGTATAGTGGTTTGTCAAAGGGACGGTATCTGATGGTTCCGTTCAGTGCCTCGGCAATTCGCTGTTGAGCGATCTGGGCATAGTCTGGGAACACCTCACAGCCCCAGTAACGCCGCTGGCGAAGCGCTGCCGCGACCCCGCTAGTTCCCACCCCGGCAAACGGGTCGAAGACTAGGCCTTTCGGTTTGGTGAGGGCAACGACTAATCGTTCGCAGAGGCCAACTGGAAACTGGCAAGGATGCAACGTCTTTTCTATGTGATTGTGTTTGACATTCGGTATATCCCAAACGTCCGAGTCCATATCCCAAATATCCGCGGGATTCTTTCCTAACGGATGACTGGAGAATTTCCCTTTCTTCTCGCCTCTGTAGTACCTTTTTCCAGGGTACTTCGACGGGACTCGAATGGCATCCAGGTTGAATATGTAATCATCGGACCTAGTGTACCAGAGGATTACCTCATACCGTCCGCTGAAGCGCCGTCGGTTGTGGAGTCCATGCCCAAATCGCCACACAATACGGTTTCGAAGCCGTAGACCGGCAGAGCGGAAGAACGGATGAAGCTCGATATCAAGCGGCACAATCTCACCGTTTTCGACGAAGTTACCGACTTGCCAACAAAGGCTTCCTCGGCGCTTCAGCCGAGGAAGTATCCGCTCAATGATCTCGTTCTGTTGCGTCAGATATTGGCTTAGCGAATTGCGCTTCTCGTATGCTTTCCCCAAATTGTAGGGTGGCGATGTAATGACAAGGTCGAATAATTGGCGCAATGGCAAGCGGTCCAGAAATTTTGCCGCGTCGCCTTGCCAGACCAGATGATCGCGGTGCATCACGCCGTCTTTGGGATGCCGGATGATACGGTGTACCAACGGCTTTTCATTCCCCATGATGAACCATACAGCTAGCGATTCGCGGGTCGATGGTGCGTAAGATCCGATCCATCGGCTGTCAACCGACTCGGCTGGTCTCCACAGTGACGGGATGCTCGAACGGTCAAAGGGTGGAGCGGTGCTGATCTAGGCGCCGCGCACGCGGAGGTGCATCATGAGCCGGACGCACCCTGCGCCCCTTGCCTCCTCAGAGAGCACCCGGCGCAGCAGGCGGCGGTGCGATGGGTCCGCAAAGGAAAGGGGGCCTGCTTGGGAAAAACTAGAGCCCCGCGCTCGGGCGGGGCTCTGTTGAACTCTTGAGGTCCGGCGTCTTGGGGGCCGGCTCTTGTTATCGCTTAGTAGCTCGGCTTGTAGCCGCCGCCGCCACCATAGTTCGGGCGGTAGCTCGGCCGGTACCCGCCGCCGCTATAGGTGCCGTAAGCGAGATAGCTCAGCGACACGTAGCAGTTCTGGTAGTTGTAGGCGATGTAGCACCAGCCGTAGTCGCAGGCGCCGATGTCGATCGCCGTATAGGCGGGAAGCGTGTAGACCACGTAGTAGTTGGTGCCGGGGCCGCTACGGCAGTTCACGCCGCCGGTGGTGTAGCCGGGCTGGGCCACAGCCTGCTGCACCGTGGCGAGCAGAAACATTCCTGCCAAGGTAGTCGCTAGATGCTTCATGTGCATCTCCTTTGGTTGCACAACGCCTGCGAGTCTGGCGTCACGTTGCTGAACCCCCAGTGAACGCAACGGGGGGATCCGTCCAGGTCCCCGCACACTTCGTGCAGCCAATCGACCGCGGGTCGACTTGCTCCAATGCGCAGCGATCATAGCAAGGTCGCGCGTCCGCCGCCATCCCCCGAAACGGCGGAAATCCGCGGGATTCCGACGGGCAGACAGGCCGCCAGCGCGCCCTCCTGCCAGCTCAGCGCGAGCCCGCCGCCTGCCGTTCAGGCCGCCTCGCGTCGCAAGACGGGCGCGACCTTGCCGCCGAGCAGCTCCAGGGTCCTCGCGACCGCGGCGTAGGGCTGCCCGCCGATATCGACCTGCGCCAGATAGCGCTGATGGCCGAAGAGCTCGCGCTCCCAGAGCATCTTGTCGACGATCTCCTGCGGGCTACCGACGAAGAGCGGCCCGTCGGGAGCGGCGCGCCGATCGTATTCCTCGCGCGGAATTTCGCGGGCGTAGTTCGTCTTCGGCGCGTGGTGGAGGAAATAGGCCGAGTAATAGGGAAAGAAATCCTCGCGCGCCGCGCGGCTGTCCTCCTGGATGTGCATGTGGCCTGCGAGCCCGACCCTGAGTCGGCCGGGTTCATGGCCTGCCTCCGCGCCGATCCGCTTGTAGTCGGCGACCTGCGGCGCGAGCTTCTCCGGCGGCAGCGTGATGTTGGCGAGCGTCATCGGCAGACCGAGCCGCGCCGCATTGGCGGCGCTCTCCGGATTGCCGCCGGTGCCGGCCCAGATCGGCAGCTCCTTCTGCAGCGGACGCGGCGATATCTCCGCGTCGTCGAGCTTTGGGCGGAAGCGTCCTTGCCAGGTGACGCGCGGCGCGGCGTTGAGCTTCAAGAGCAGCTCGAGCTTCTCCGCAAAGAGCGCGTCGTAGTCGGCGAGGTCGAAGCCGAAGAGCGGGAACGATTCGATGAACGCGCCGCGGCCGACGATGATTTCGGCGCGCCCGCCGGAGACCACGTCGACGGTGGCGAAATCCTCGAACACGTGCACCGGGTCGGCGGTGCTCAGGATGGTGACCGCGCTGGTCAGCCGGATGCGCTTCGTCGCGCCGGCGATCGCCGCCATCACCACGTCGGGCGCGGAGATGGCGAGGTCCAGCCGGTGGTGCTCGCCGACGCCGAACACGTCGAGGCCGACATCCTCGGCGAGCTTCGCCGCGGCGAGCACCTCGCGCATGCGCTGCGGCACGTCGATCGCGCGGCCGGTATTGGGGTCGGGCGTGATGTCCGCGAACGTGTAGACGCCGATTTCCATGCGAACCGCCCTCCCCGCTTCAGCCGCACGTGCTTAGCCGAGTTTGCGAAGCGCTTGAATCCCCAGCGGGCCGCACCGGGCCGCAACGATCATGAGGCGCTTGCTCGCCCCTATTGCCGCGCTGCGATGAGCCGCACCGCGAAGGCGCCGAACACCCCGGCGAACAGCCAGTCGATCGCGCGCATCACGCGCGGCGAGCGCCTGAGCGCGGCGGAGAGCCGCGCCGCAAAGGCGATCATCAGCGCGCAGATCGGCGCCGCGAGCGCCACGAAGACGACCCCGAGGAAAATCAGTTTGCCGGTGGCGTGCGGATCGCCGGCGCTGACGAATTGCGGCAGGAAGGTCACGAAGAACATGATGACCTTCGGGTTCAAGAGATTGACGCCGAGCCCCTTCGCCCAGGCGGCGACCGCCGTTTCGCGCCGGGCGACGATGCTGGTGTCGACGTTCAACGCGGAGCCGTTCCTGACCGCATCGACGGCGAGCCATAGAAGGTAGAGCGCGCCGACGACCTTCAGCACGAAGAACGCCGTCGCGCTCGCGGCGAGCAGCGCCGAAAGCCCGAGCGCCACGAGCATGGTGTGGATCGCCGATCCGGTCATCGCGCCGAACATCGCCGCCATGCCCTCCCGCCGGCCCTGGCGGAGCGCCTTGCCGAGAAAGAGCGTCATGTCCGGCCCGGGCGTGAAGGTGAGCACGAGGACCGCCACCACGTAGGCGGCAAGGACGGGAAGGGACGGGACGAAATCCATGGACGATCTCCGATGCCCGCACAGAATGCCGGCGGAGAGGCGAGCGCGCCATCCAAATTGCGCCACGGAGAGGCTTCACGCGTGTTCGACCCCGGAGACAGAAGGTCGCATGACGACGCAGGGACCGACGATCCGCGACGCCCGCGAGGCCGATATCGCGCCCGTCCGCGCGCTGCTGGTGGAAACCTGGCACGACACCTACGACGCGCTGATCGGCGCGGCGAAGGTGACCGAAATCACCGATTCCTGGCATTCGCTCGAAAATCTGAACCGCCAGCTTTCCGTGCCGAATACGACGTTCCTGGTCGCCGACGAGGGCGGAACGATCGCAGGCCACCTGTTCGCCAATGCGCAAAAACCTGCGGTCCTGTTCGTCACGCGCCTCTATGTCCTGCCTTCCCGCCAGCGGCGCGGAATCGGCAGAGGGCTTCTTGCTGTGGCTGCCGACCGGCATCCGGACTGCGACCGCATGCGGCTCGAGGCCAAGGCCGGCAACGAGGCCGCGCTCGCCTTCTATCGGCGCGAGGGGTTCGCGGCCGTCGCTACCAAGGTGGTCGAGGGGATCGACCATCTCGAGATGGAAAAGCGGCTCTCCCTTCCCGCGTAGCCGGCTTGGCGCGTGAAGCCCCACCGTCCTATAAGCCCGCGCGACTTCCAGTCCCGCCGCGAGGCAAAGAAATGTCGGACGTGAAAAAGGTCGTGCTCGCCTATTCGGGCGGGCTCGACACCTCCATCATCCTGAAATGGCTGAAGACGACGTACGGGTGCGAGGTGGTGACCTTCACCGCCGACCTCGGCCAGGGCGAGGAACTCGCGCCGGCGCGGCGGACGGTCGAGATGCTCGGCATCCGGGAAATCTATGTCGAGGACCTGCGCGAGGAGTTCGTGCGCGACTTCGTCTTTCCGATGTTCCGCATGAATGCGCTCTACGAAGGCGCCTACCTGCTCGGGACCTCGATCGCGCGGCCGCTGATCGCCAAGCGGTTGGTCGAGATCGCGGCGGAGACGGGGGCGGACGCCATCGCGCATGGCGCGACCGGCAAGGGCAACGACCAGGTGCGCTTCGAGCTTACGGCCTACGCGCTCAACCCCAACATCAAGGTGATAGCGCCGTGGCGGGAATGGGAGTTCAAGTCGCGCTCGGACCTGGTCGAGTTCGCCGAAAAGAACCAGATCCCGGTACCGAAGGACAAGCGCGGCGAGGCGCCGTTCTCGGTCGACGCCAACCTCCTCCACTCCTCCTCCGAGGGAAAGGTGCTGGAGGACCCGAACCAGGCGCCGCCGGACTACGTGTTCCAGCGTACCGTTTCGCCGGAGGATGCGCCGGACAAGGCGACCACGATCGAGATCGGGTTCACGCGCGGCGACGCTGTCTCGCTCGACGGAAAAACCCTTTCGCCTGCCTCGCTCCTCGCCGCGCTCAACGATCTCGGTCGCGACAACGGCATCGGGCGGCTCGACCTGGTCGAGAACCGCTTCGTCGGCATGAAGAGCCGCGGCATCTACGAGACGCCGGGCGGCACGATTCTCCTTGCCGCGCACCGGGCGATCGAATCGATCACGCTCGATCGCGGCGCGGCGCATCTCAAGGACGAGCTGATGCCGCGCTATGCGGAGCTCGTCTACAACGGCTTCTGGTTCTCGCCGGAGCGGCACATGATCCAGGCGCTCGCCGACAGGAGCCAGGAGAAGGTGGAGGGGACGGTCCGGCTGAAGCTCTACAAAGGCAACGTGATCGTCGAAGGCCGCGCCTCGCCGATGTCGCTTTATTCCGACGCGCTCGTCACCTTCGAGGACGACCGCGGCGCCTACGATCAGAAGGACGCCGCGGGATTCATCAGGCTGAACGCGCTGCGGCTCAGGACGCTGGCGATGCGGGAGCGAATGAAGAGGTAGGTTGGCGATGCGGCGACCGGAAACCGTGAAGTCGCTGGAAGAGCTCGGCCGTGTGCGGCTGTCCGAGAACTTCTTCTTCCGCGACTTCCTCTATTCGGAGGTCGCCAACCTCTACGGGCTGTCGAATATCCCTGACGTTCCTGACCTCGCGATCGAAACCGGCCGGGCGCTTTGCGAAAACCTGCTCGAACCGCTGCGCAGGAAATTCGGCCGCATCTCCATCCGCTCCGCCTATCGTTGCCGCGAGGTGGCGCGGGTGTGCAATGAGCGCGGGCACAATTGCTCCAAGCCGGAGGCCGAATACGCCGACCACATCTGGGACCGGCGCGACGCCCACGGCTTCAGCGGCGCCATGGCGACCGTCATCGTGCACGCTCTCATCCCCTATTATCAGCGCACCGGACATTGGGAGGCGATGGCTTGGTGGGTGCACGACCACCTTCCCTATTCGTCGATGCTCTTCTTCCCAAAGTTTGCGGCCTTCAATCTCGGCTGGCGCGAAATGCCGAAGCGGCGGATCGCAAGCTTCATTCCGCCGCGCCGCGGGCTCCTGACCAAGCCCGGCATGCCCAACCAAGCCGGCGATCATGGGCACGAATATGCCGAATTCCTGCGCTCTCTGGAGTAAGTCTGAAACGGCCGCGGCAGGCGGCGCGGAGGCGAAGATTCATGGCTGACACAAAATGGCCGACGCGGCGCCTCCTCGATCTGCTCGACATCGACCTGCCGATCATCCAGGCACCGATGGCGGGCGCACAAGGCGCCGAACTCGCCGCCGCGGTTTCCGCGAAGGGCGGCCTCGGCTCGCTCCCCTGTGCCATGCTGAGCCCGGACGATGCGCGTGCGGAGGCGGCGCGCATCAAGGCGGCGACCAACCGCGGCTTCGCGATGAACTTCTTCTGCCACCGGCCTCCGGCCGATGACGCGAGCGTCGAGCAGCGGTGGATCGCCAAGCTTGCTGCTTACTATGACGAACTCGGCGCGGAGCTTCCGGAGCCAGGCCAATCGGCGCGGGCGGCGTTCGATGAAGCCTTTTGCGAAGCGATCGAGGACGCGCGTCCGAAGGTGGTGAGCTTCCACTTCGGACTGCCCGGCGGCGCGCTGCTTGAGCGCGTGCGCCGCACCGGCGCAAAGATCCTGAGTTCCGCCACGACCGTGCGGGAAGCGCGTTTCCTCGCCGACAAGGGTGCGGATGCCGTGATCGCGCAAGGGTCAGAGGCGGGCGGCCATCGCGGCATGTTCCTGACCGAGGACGTCGCGACGCAGATCGGCACGTTCGCCCTCGTTCCACAGGTGGTGGATGCCGTCGACGTGCCGGTAATCGCCGCGGGCGGCATTGCCGACGGCCGCGGCATTGCGGCGGCCTTCGCGTTGGGCGCTGCGGGGGTACAGATCGGCACCGCGTTTCTCCGCACGCCGGAAGCGCGCATCACCGAGCTGCACCGCAAGGCGCTGGCGAAAGCGCGCGACGAAGACAGCGTGCTCACCAACGTCTTCACCGGGAGGCCGGCGCGGGGGCTCAGGAACCGCATCATCGACGAAGTCGGGCCGCTCAGCGCCGACGCTCCGGCCTTTCCGCTCGCAGCGGACTACAACATGCCGCTTCGCTCCAAGGCGGAGAGCGCGGGCTCCGCCGAGTTCAGCCCGCTGTGGACGGGACAGGCGGGACCGCTCGGCCGTGCCATGCCCGCGGGGGAGCTTACGGCTATGCTCGCCGACGAAGCGCTCGCCCGGCTGAAGTCCCTGGCGATGTGAGGCCGCTACTCCGCCGGTGCTTGCGGTGAAACGACACGCTCGGCAGCCGCGTCCTCCATAAGCGGCGCAAACCGCTGCAACATCAGATGCGTCAGGGCCGCCGATAGCGCCAGCGCCGGGATGATCGTGACGAGCGCAAAAACCGCGTCGCCGATCGCCGCCGCAGCGGCGGAGCCCAGGAGCCCCGCCGCCATCTGCAGGAAGCCGGAAAGCGCCGAGGCCGCACCGGCCATGTGCGGGAAGGGCGCGAGCGATTCCGTCATCATCGACGGCATGACGAAGGGAATGCCGAAGGCAAGGAGCGCCGTCGGTCCCATCACCGAGAGGAAGCGCGGCTCGAACAGGGCGAGGCTGACCGGGAGCGCGAGCGCGCCGAGAGCTATCAGCCCGAGGCCGATCGGCACCAGCCGATGCGCGTCGATCGACATCAGAAGCTGCCGCATGACGAGCGAGCCGAGCATGAACGACCCGGAATGCGCCAGCATGCTGAAGCCGAACTCGACCGGGGTCAGCCCTGCCTCGTCGATCATCACGAAAGGTAAGACAGTGGCCAGCGTGAAGAGCGAGCCGACCGAGCAGGCCATGACGATCGACGGCCTGAGGAATCGAACGTCTCGGATCAACGTCGCATAGCTGCCGAGAAGCCGGCGCGGCCGAAGTGTCGGCGATCCCGAGGGTGACAGGGTCTCCGGCACGGCGAAGCGGAAGGCCGCCATGATGACGATTCCGTAGACGGCCATCAGCGCGAAGATCGCGTGCCAGCCGACGGATTCCAGCGTGAGCCCGCCGAGCGTCGGCGCGAGCGCGGGCGCCGCCATCAGCATCAGGCCGATCATGTTCATGACCTGCACGGACTGCCGCCCGACATAGAGGTCGCGCACGATGGCGCGCGATATGGCGGTGCCGGCGGCGGCGCCGACGCCCTGGACGATGCGCGCGGCGAGCAGCCACTCAATGCCGGGCGCGAACACGGCCATCAGGCTGCCCACGAGGTAGAACGCTGTGAACGCCATGACGACCGGACGGCGGCCAAAGACGTCGGAGAGCGGCCCGCAGACAAGCTGCGCGAAGGCGAAGCCGAGGAAATAGACGGTGAGGGTGAGCTTCACGGCGGAAACGTCGGTGTCGAACACTCGCACCAAGGTCGGCATCGCCGGCGTGTAGAGGGCGAGCGAAATCGGGCCGAGCGCCACCAGCAACGCGCCGACGACCGAGGTTTTAGTGGGAGACATGAGGGGCGCAGGCGCGCTCATGCGGCGTCCCGTTCCCCCGTTTCCGTCAGATTGTAACGCAGGGCCTGTAGCGTCCGCCGAAACGTCTCCATTTCGGCCGGCGAGAGACCGCGAGCGGCGTGCGCGCGCACGCGCGCCGCAAGCGCATGGATGCGCTCGACGAGCGGCTGCGCCGCCGCGGTGATGGTCACCTGCTTGGCGCGGCGGTCGCGGGGATCGGGTCGGCGGCGGATCAGCCCTCTCCCCTCCAGCCGGTCGAGAAAGTTGCTGAGCGTCATCGGCTCGACGCGCATCCGGTCGGCAAGCGCGCTTTGGCGGATGCCTTCGCTCAGCGAGACGTAAAGGAGCGTGCGCGCCTCGCCCGCGGTCACTTCGAGGCCCTCGGCGGCGACGGCGCGCTCGAACTCCTGGCGGAACAGCCGGGCGAGATCGACAATGAGGAAGCCAATGGATTCGGGTCCGACGATCGACATCTTTGGAGCATCAAGATCGTAAGGCAGGCTTACTATCTGGATCGCCGCCGGCGCCCTGTCAATGCGCACGCGGGCGGATAATGTTGGAACCGCCGACGCAGACCCCATTTACGCTGAAGCAACGGTAAGGAAGCGGAGCAAGAATGTCCTGGTCATTCCCCATCGGCCGTCTGTTCGGCAGCGAAATCCGCGTCCACGTCACTTTCTTCTTGCTGCTCGCCTGGATCGCGATCGCCCACTACCAGCATGGCGGAGCGGCAGCGGCGGTAGACGGCGTCGTCTTCATCATCGCGATCTTCGCATGCGTGGTGGCACACGAATTCGGCCATGCGCTGGCGGCGCGGCGCTACGGCATCAGGACTCCCGACATCACGCTGCTGCCGATCGGCGGACTGGCGCGGCTCGAGCGTATGCCGGAGAAGCCGCGCGAAGAGATCATCGTGGCGCTTGCCGGGCCGGCGGTGAACGTGGTCATCGCCGCCGTTTTGATCGTCGCCATGAACGCACGCTTCGATCTCGATGCGCTGCAGAGCCTCGACAACCCGGCGCTGAGCTTCATCGTGCGGCTCGCCTCGGTGAACGTGTTCCTGGTGCTCTTCAACCTGATCCCGGCGTTTCCAATGGATGGCGGGCGCGTGCTCCGCGCGCTGCTCGCGCTTTGGTACTCGCGCACGCAGGCAACCAACATCGCCGCTCGCATCGGCCAGGCTCTTGCGTTCCTGTTCGGCTTCCTCGGGCTGATGGGCGGCAATCCGCTGCTCATCTTCGTCGCCATCTTCGTCTACCTCGCCGCGACGGCGGAGGCGCAGAGCGTCGGGCTGCAGGACATTTCGCGCGGGCTTGGCGTCCGCGACGGCATGATCACGCGCTTCGAATCGCTGGGGCCGCAGGCGACGATCGGCGAGGCTGCCGAGCTGCTCCTCAGGACCACGCAGCACGAATTCCCGGTGGTCGACGGCGCCGGCAAGCTCAGAGGGTTCCTCACCCGCAACGCGATGGTTGAGGCGCTATCGAAGAGCGGCTCCGCCACCCCGGTCATCGAGGTGATGGAAGCCGACCCGCCGACCGTATCCGCCGCGGAGCGTCTGAGCGAAGCGCTGAAGCATCTGCAAGGGCGGAACGCCTCGGCGGTCGGCGTGGTGGACTGGGACGGACGCCTCGTCGGCTACATCACGCCGGAGAACATCGGCGAATTGATGATGGTGGAGACCGCAGGGCTCGGCATGCGGCCACGCCGCGCGACCGGGCCCCTGCTGCCGCAATAGAGCGCCCGCAGGCGCTACGCGGGCAGACGGCGGACCGCCACCTCCTCCGGGCCTCCCGCGAGCTGGTGCGCGCCGGCGTCCTCGGTCTCGTCCGCGCCGAGCCCGGCGCGCCGCGCCGTATCGGCGCTCATCAGCACTGTCACGTCGGCCCCTGCGTCGAGCGCGCGGCCGAGCGCTTCCAGGCGCTGGGCGTCGTTCACCGTGTCGCCGACGATCGTGTAGTTGACCCGGTCGGGAGTCCCGATATTGCCGACGACGGCCGCGCCGGAGTGTATACCGACGCGGATCCTCACCGGTTTCAGGCCCTTGCGGGCACGCCGGACATTGTCGGCGGTGAGCGCCTCGGCGATGCGGCGGGCGGAGGCGACCGCCCGCTTCGCATGATCGTCCATGCGGTCCGGCGCGCCCCAGTACGCCATCACGGCGTCGCCGATATATTTATCGATCGTGCCGTCCTCGCATTCGATGCAGGCGGCGATCAAGCCGAAGTGGCGGTTCAGGAACGCCGCGGTCTCGAAGGCCCCCATGCGCTCGGAAATTTCGGCGAACCGCACGATGTCGGTGAACATCACCGTGAGCTCGCGCGTCTCCGACGGCACCCCTTGCTGAACGCCGGCCGCCATCAGGCGCTGCAGGAGCTTGCGCGGCACATAGGTCCCAAAGACCTTCAGCGCGTCGAGCATGAGGCCGAAGGCGCGCGCCTGCTCGTCAACCTCGGCGATCGGGCTTGAGGTCGGGCGCTCGACCGCGTCGAGATCGAGGCGGGCGACCGCCGAGGCGCTCGCGGCCAGCCGCCGAACGGGCCGCGCGATGAGTCCGCCGAGCCAAATCGCCGCAATGACGCCGAGGATCGCGACGAGGACTCCCACAATCGCCGAGAATGCTACGCGCTGGAGAATATCGCCGATCTGGGTGCGCGGAAAATAAGCGCCAACCGCGATCGGCTGCGGCCCGTAGCCGTAGATCTGGCGATACATCACGAGGTAGTACGCGCCGCCCGCATAGACCCGAAACGTTTCCACAGCCTCGCGGCGCGCCGACCCCAGGAACTCGACCGGCTGGCCATGCGCGAGGTTCATGAGTACGGCGTCGCCCGACTCGGCGATCGGGACGACCCCATGCCGCCTCATTCCCTCGTGCTCGGCGAAGCTCGGGTGCGCGAGCACATTCTCGTCGCCATAAAGCAGGAACGCGGTCGCCGCCGCGTGCCGCCGGCCAATCTGACTGACGAAACTGGAGAACTGTTCGAGCGACACGGCAGCGACGACGAAAGCGGCGTCGGAGGAATCGGAGCCTATCCTTGCCGCGTAGTTCATGTAGGTGGCCTCGCCCTCGACGATCGGCGCGCCCCACTGGCGCCCCCTGTCGGGCATGACCGAAAGGGCATCGCGTATGCTGGAGTTCGTCTCCGCTTCCGGTTCACCGCGTACGATGACGCCGTCCTCCTGGCGGAAAGCCAAACGCCTAACCATGTCGCGGTTCCAGTAGAGCATGACCTCCACCTCAGGCGCCGTCGCCAGCGCCACGCTCAGCGCCTGGTGAAGCTCTTCGGGAGGAGCGTCGCGAAGACTGCCGTCCCTGACTTCACGGACGAATCCGTTCACGAGGTCGCTCGCCCCGTCGAGCCTGACGCGTACTTCGCGTTCGATGCCGTCGAGGAGCATTATCGTGCGATCGTTCAGGAGCTGGAACGTGTTCGTGGCGCTGACGAAAACCGCGACCGTGAGCACCGTGCCGGTGGCGACCAGCACGAGACCGCCCATGGTGAGCGCCAAGAGCGTGCGGATGCGGATCGGAGCCATGCGCGGGTGATCGAGCCTCGTCGGGAATTGGAGCGCCGGGTGAGGCCGCGCAATGGCGGCGCTCAGTCCGTATAGCGGTAGGTGCCGACCTCGCACACATTGATGCTCGGGCGCTCAAGCGCCACCCCGTCGGCGAAGACGGCGCGGAAGCGGTAGCGGCAGTAGCCGCTGCCATCGTCGAAGTTGAGCACGATCGAGCCGCCGGCGGGCAGGATATCGTCGCCGAGCATGCTTTCGGGCTCGCCCTGCGTGTCGACGTTCATGCCGAAGAAGCCCACGATGTCGACGTGCGAATCGTTGACGACGCGCACGCGGCGGTCGAGGGCCTGGGCGGCGACCTCCGAAACAACGAAGAGGCCGGCGGCAAACAACGCGATGCGCTTGGGTGAAATCATTGCCGGTTTTCTACACCAGTTTTCTTCCCCTCGCAGCCCCGCCGGCACTCTAACGCCTCGCAATCCCGGCGAGGCAAACCTATCTCCGGGCGTGGAAATCGGCTATCCGAACCCGCGAATCTCCTGATCCCGGCAGCTTTTCATGTCAGCGGCCCTCCGCAACGTCGCCATCATCGCGCATGTCGATCACGGCAAGACCACCTTGATCGACGTGCTTCTCGGCGCTTCCGGCACCTTTCGCGCCGGCCAGAAAGTGGCCGAGCGCGCGATGGATTCCAACGCACTTGAGCAAGAGCGCGGCATCACAATCCTCGCCAAGGTGACGTCGCTCTTGTGGAAGGACACGCGCATCAACATCGTCGATACGCCCGGCCACGCCGATTTCGGCGGCGAGGTCGAGCGCATCCTCAACATGGTTGACGGCGCGCTGGTGCTGGTCGACGCCGCCGAGGGCCCGCTGCCGCAGACCAAGTTCGTGGTGTCCAAGGCGCTGAGGATGGGATTGAAGCCCATCGTCGTGATCAACAAAGTCGATCGCCCCGACGCGCGGCCGGTCGAGGTGGTGAACGAGGTGTTCGACCTGTTCGCGGCGCTAGACGCCAGCGACGAGCAGCTCGATTTCCCGATTCTCTACGGCTCGGCCAAGGAAGGCTGGATGGCGGAGAGCGAAGACGGCCCGAAGGACAAGGGCATGACACCGCTGTTCGACCTCGTGCTGCGCCACGTCGCCGAACCGAAGACCGAGCAGGGCCCGTTCCGCATGCTCGGCACGATCCTGGAAGCCAACCCTTATCTCGGCCGCGTTGTGACGGGGCGCATCACATCGGGCTCGGTGAAAC
>JBOHKB010000049.1:0-22107 GCA_050728815.1 Propylenella sp. | reverse complement strand
GCCGAGAACCTCCTGATAGGCGGCCATCTGTGGCCCAGTCCACATCTCGTTGATTTCCCTGGTCAGCGCGTGAAACTCGGCATCGCGCAGCACGCAGGCCGTCAGCTCCGCGTTCCGCTCGTACCAGGCGTAGATCGCCTCGAGGCCGGTGCGCAGCCGCTCACGCCGGTCCTCGATCGCGCGCCACGGATCGGCGTCCGGCAGCGGGTCGCGCTCCATGGCGAGCCCCGAGCAGGCGAGAAACAGGCTCCGGTCATCCGGGAAATGCGCATAGAGCGTGTGGCGCTGAACGCCGGCGCGTTCGGCAATCATGCTGACTGTCGTCGACGCCGGGCCAACAGTGCCGTGCAGGTCAACGGCGGCTTCGACGATGCGTCGCCGGGTCTCCGCCTGCTGCTCGGCGCGGCGTCCGAGGGTGTACGTCCGGGTCATATGCTTTCATTGCACAAGCATGTGCATCCATCAATCAATTCCTCGTCCTCGGCGACGAACCGCTGATGTTTCATACCGGCCTGCGGAAGATGTTCCCGCTCAACCGCGACGCGTTGAGCCGGATCATTCCGCTGGAGCGCCTGCGCTGGATCGCCTTCGGCCATTTCGAGGCCGATGAGTGCGGAGCGATGAACGAGTGGCTCGCAGTCGCGCCGGAGGCAACGCCCGCGCACGAGGCCGATGAGTGCGGAGCGATGAACGAGTGGCTCGCAGTCGCGCCGGAGGCAACGCCCGCGCACGGCCAGACCGGCTGCACGGTGTCGCTCAACGATTTCGCGGACCGCACGCCGCGCGTGCTGAACGACGGCGAGGTGATCGACCTTGGCGGAGGCAAGCGGGTCCGCTTCATCGACACGCCGCACACCCCGCACGGCTGGGATGCAGGCGTGCTCTACGGGGAATCGACGCAAACCCTGCTCTGCGGCGATCTCTTCACCCAGCTCGGCAACGATCATGCGCTGATCGACGGCGATATCGTCGGGCCGGCGATCGCCGCCGAGGATTTGTTCAAATACTCGTCTCTTAGTCCCAGCATGGGTACGACGATTCGCGAACTCTCCAAGCTCGCACCGCGCACACTGGCGCTCATGCACGGGCCGTCTTTCGCGGGCGATGGCGCAGCCGCGCTGCGTGCCCTGGCGGATCACTACGACACGCGCGCTTCCGATCAGGCAATTGCGCTGCTTCAGAGGGCAGCCGCCTAGTCGTGCCGACTGCGGCGCCGGGCGGTCCCGCTCGGCGCTGCTGGGGGACCAGAGGCCGCGCTTCCGTCGCGATCAACCGGCGGCGCGCATCCTTCCTGTTTGAGCAATGGGCGGGACAATCCCCTCGTTTGGATCAATGACACCGAGGCTCTTCACGATCTCAAAACTGCCGTTTCTCGCCTCGGCAATGTACATGTTCATTCGAACGTGATGCTGACCGGGCGCCATTTCGGCCGGACCGCCCGGCGCCTCGGCGACCTTTGCGTGATCGAGGGCAGCGATGACATCCTCCTGGCGAAGCGTGCCGGCCTCTTTGACCGCGGCCTCCCAGAGCTTCATTCCCCGGTACAAGCCCGAACACGCGCTGCCGCCGGTGAATTGCCCCTGGCCTGGATACAACGCGTTGTAGCGGTCGAGAAGCTTCCTGCTGGTCGGATCGCTGACATTCTGGTAATAGTCGAGGCAGCCGTAGAGGCCCTCCACGTGCTCCGGCGGCAGCAGGCCGAGCAGGTTTTCATCGAAATAGGTGCAGACGAGCTGCCCGCCCCGCTTCTGGAAGCCGGCGTCGTGGAGCTGCTGGAAGAACGGCACGACTCCGGGTGGAACGATGGTGTTGAAGACCACGTCCGCACCGCTCTTCATGATCCTCTCGACCGTCGCGCCATATTCGACGTGATCGAGCGGAAAGTACTCCTCACCGACGATCGCGCCGCCATTGGCTGTGACGAGCTCGCGGACCTTCTTGTTCATCACATGCGGCCAGATGTAGTCGGCCGAAGGCAGGTAGAATTTCTTCGCGCCGGTCTTCCGCATCAGCCAGGGAATAAGCGGATCGAGCTGCTGCGCCGGAACCGGGCCGGTGCAGAAGATGAGCGGGTCGCATTCCTGCCCCTCGTACTGCTCCGGGTAGATGTAGAGCGTTCTGCCCTCGACGACGGCGGGCCCTTTGATGGCCTGACGCGTCGAGCTGTAGATCCCGCCGAAGATCACATCCACCTTGTCCTGCTGGACGAGCTTTGTCGCCTTGGCCGCCGCGACGGCATCGGTCGTTGCGCCGTCCTCGAGGATGAGATCGATCCTCCGCCCCAGCAGGCCGCCTTCGGCGTTGATGTCGTCGATCACCATCTTCGCCACGTTGGCGTTGGCGCGGCCCATGAGCGAAAGTGCGCCGGTCTGCTCCGCGATGGCCCCGACTTTGATGGGTGAACCGCTCATGGCCTTGCTCCTTTTTCGCGTGCGGGGCCACAGCGGCCCGCCTCGTGATGGCAAGGTTGCCCGCCCGGCCGGCGCCGGACATGGGGAATATTCCCTAGGCGAGCGACATTCCGTGCTGAACCAGGCCGCGCTCCAGCGCATAGAGGGCGGCGGCGGCCCGCGTGGAGACGCCGATCTTGGAATAGAGGTTCTGGATATGGTTGTCGGCGGTTTTCGGCGCGATCTTGAGCCGGCGGGCCGCCTCCTTGGCAGTATGCCCGGCCGCGATCAGCCGCAAAACCTCGATTTCGCGCGGCGTCAGGCCGGGAGGCCGCTCGACGGGCTCGCGCCGCGAGGGCCGGCCGGCTGCGGTGAGGACCGCCTCCACGGCCTCCGGGCAGAGCTTTCCATCCCTTGCGGCGCTCCGAAGCTTCGCGGCGGCGGCGGCATCGTTTAGGCCAGGGCGGTGGGGCCTCGTCTCCCGGGCTGTCTGGAAGGCCTCGGCGGCAGCAAGGATGCGAGCGGCGGGCGAAAGGTCGTTGCCGCGGACGTAGCGGTGATAGCCGCTGCCGTCGAGGCGCTCGTGGTGGCGCAGCACCAGGCCCGCGACGGGGACGCCGTCCTTACCGAGCGACGCGAGCGCACGTTCGCCGTGGTAGGGATGAAGGTGGGCGGCGTCCGTCTCTCGCGCGGTCAGCGCGCCGGCGCGCATCCAGGTCGAGACGGGGACCGCCAGCTCGCCGAGATCGTGCGTGTAGGCGGCCCAGCGGATGTCGCGAACATCGGAGGCCGGAAGCCCCATGCACTTGCCCGCTGCATCGGCGAGGGCTGCAACGGCGCGCGAATGGCCGAATGTGAAGGGCATCCGCATATCGACCATGTCCGCGATCGCGAGATATGCTTCCTCGCAGGCCGCCTCGTCGAGCACCGCATGGGGAAGGGGTTCGAGCGCCAGGATCGTCTCGCGATCGACGGGCTCGTCGAGACCGACCAGGTAGCGTTCGACGTCGGCGAGAAAGAGATCGGCGAGCTCCTCCTCGTAGGCGCCGCCGCGCCGCTTCGCGATCGTCGCCGCCATGGTCTCCGGACCGTGCGCCTCGAGGAGCGCGATGACGTCCTGGGCCAGCGTCACCAGCCGGACGGGCAGCTTGACCTCGTCGCCCTTCAGGCCGCGCGGCAGCCCGCGCCCGTCCCAGCGCTCGTAGAGCTGGCCGAGATTCTCGCGGATTTCCTCCGAGAGGCCGATTCGCTGCGCAATGCGTTTCGCCACTTCGCAGTGGCCGGCGAGGATCGGTACGCTGACCTGCAGCGCATCCGCAAGGCCCTGCTGGACGGCCCTGGCAAGCTCATCGGGCGGCGCACCGGCGAAAAGGCGGGTGAAGGCGCGGACGAAGGTCTCCACGATCTCCGAATGGTTGCCCATGTCGATTCTGGCGAGATCCTGGCGAAGCGCGATCTCGTCGCCGAAGGCCGACGCCAGCAGGTGGGTGTCGGCGTTGCATCCGATGTAGCGAAGCAGGGCCTGGTGATAGACGTTGCGGCGCTCATCGACGCCGAGGCCCGCGGCCTCTGCGAGCCGCATCGCCAAAACGCAGGATCGCAGTGCGAAATCGCGCGACTGGCCGGTGGCCAGGTCGGTCGCATAGGCGAGCGTCATCAGAAACTCAGCGCGGCGACTTGCGAGTGGCGTCATTCGGCTTCGGTCCTTCGCGTTGGCGAGCGGCACCGTACCTCAAATGTTGTGCTGTGGGCACCGCCCTAGATCGTGGCCTCGATCGCTGCCCGCAGCTCCGGCGTGATCTTTGGCTCGATGCCGAACCAGGCTTTCCACGCGGGGCGCACTTGGTGCAGGAGCATGGCAAGACCATTCACCGTGCGGTTGCCGCGTTCCCGCGCCGCCGCGAGCAGTGGCGTCTCGCGCGGGATGTAAATGATGTCGGAGACAAGCGCGCTTTTGGGCAGTTCGGCAAGGTCGATGTCGAGCGGCGGGTTGCCGCTCATGCCTTGACTGGTGACGTTGACAAGCATCGATGCGCCCGCCAGCGAACGGTTCCGCTCCTCCCAGGCGAGCACTTCGATCGGGCCGCCGATGCTGCGCTTCAGCGCCTCGGCGCGCGAGCGCGTGCGGTTGACGAGCCTGATCTCGCGCGCTCCGCGCCTGACGAGGCTGTAGACGACCGCGCGTCCGCCTCCGCCCGCGCCGATGACGACGATCGGCCCGGCGTCGGCGCGCCAGGCCGGCTCTGCCTCGAGGAGTCCGGCAGTGTAGCCGAAATGGTCGTTGTTGTGGCCGGTGAGCGATCCGTCCGGCTCCACGATCACGCAGCTGATCGCGCCGATCGCCTCCGCCGCGGCGTCGACACGGTCGACGATCGCCATCGCTTCCTCCTTGTGCGGGATGGTTAGGTTGCAGCCGGAGAAAAGTAGCACTGGCAGCGCCTTCAAAGCGGTGCACAGGCCTTCAGGCCGGATCGCCAGTGGAACGTAGGCGCCTTTCAGGCCGTGCTGCTTGAACAGGTAATTGTGGATGGCCGGCGAGCGCGAGTGCATGACCGGCCAGCCAATGACGCCGGCAAGCAGGAAGCGGTCAGTCTGCGCCAACGGATTGTCTCCATGACCGCGCCCGAGGTCTCACGGCCTTTGGAGTTTATTCGCCCGGCCGCGACGGATAGGCAAGGACGCACGCCATGCGTAAAACGGGTGCGGGGCCGCGCGACAACGGCGAGAGGGCAGACGATGGGCCGGGTCAGGCTTTCGATCGCGACGACGGACTACGATCACTTCCGCGACCTCCGCCTCGGTTTGGTGCAGGCGGAGGGCATCGCGCACACGTGGCTCACGCTCGGCCATCACGAGATTTTTGCGCGCTTCACGCTGAACCGCGAATGGGACGTGTCGGAACTGTCCTTCGCCAAGTTCACCGCGCAGGTGACGCGCGACGACCCCGACATCATTGGGCTGCCGGTGCCCTGTTCGCGGCTTTTCCGCTTCGGCTCGTTCTACGTGAACCGCAGGAGCGGCATAGAGAGCGTCGAGGACCTGAAGGGCAAGAGCGTCGGCTCGCCTGAGTGGGCGCACACCGCCGCTGTCTACATGCGCGGGTGGATGCACAACGATGTCGGCGTCAGGCTCAAGGACGTCCGCTGGGTACAGGCCGGCGCCAACGAGGCCGGCCGCGTCGAGAAGGTCGAGCTGAGCCTCCCTGACGGCGTCGAGCTGACGCGCGTCACCGACAAGTCGCTGAGCGAAATGCTGGCGTCCGGAGAGCTCGATTGCGCCATCATTGCTCGCCCGCCGCAATGCTTTCTCGACGGCCACTCCGACGTGGTCCGCCTCTTCCCCGATTACCTCGAGATGGAGGAAGAGTACTACGAGCGGACTCGTGTCTGGCCGATCATGCACATCATCGCGATGAAGAAGCGCATCCTCGATGAGCACCCCTGGGTCGCACGCAATCTCTACAACGCCTTCCTCGAATCGAAGCGGCGGAGCGTCGAGCGTCTGCTCGACCCGGCCGTCTCGCGCTACCCGCTCGCTTGGCTGCCGACCTACGCGCGCAGGATGCGCGATTTGCTCGGCGGTGATCCGTTCCCCTTCGGCATCGAGGAGAACCGCCCGACCTGGGAACAATTGCTGCTCTACGCGCACCAGCAGGGAATCGCGCACCGGCTGGCGACTCCGGAGGAGATTTTTCCGAAGGGCATCATGACCGCGGTCAAGGTCTGATTTGGTCCCCGCCCGCGGAGACACTAAGAGTCCAGCCGACGCAGCCACCGGGATCAGCGCAGTGGATCGAGTTGCATGAGCAAGCAGAAGCTTTCCGTCGCCATCGGGAATTACGACCGCACGCGCGCCTTGATCGATGGCAGCGTTGGCATCGATGGGGTCGATCCGGTGGTGATGACGCTCGGGCCGGAGGAGATCTTCTTCCGCGCCTTCCGCCACGCCGAGTTCGACATCTCTGAACTTTCGCTGTCGAGCTTTGTGCTCCGCACGGCGCGCGGCGATTGTCCCTATGTGGGCGTACCGGCCTTCGTCTCGCGCGCCTTCCGCCACAGCTCGATCTATGTGCGCACCGACCGGATAACGGCGCCGGCCGATCTCGCGGGCAGACGCGTCGGCGTGCCGGAATACCAGCTGACCGCGAACGTCTGGGCGCGCGCGTTGCTGGAAGACGATTTCGGCGTGCGGCCGGCTGACATTCATTGGCTGCGCGGGGGCATCGAGGAGCCTGGTCGCGTGGAGAAGGTCGCGCTCGACCTCCCGCCCGGCGTGCGGCTCGACGACATCCCCGCTGGCTCTACTCTTGCCGGCATGCTCGAGGCGGGCGAGATCGACGCCATGATCGGGCCGCGCGCCCCGTCGTGCTATCGCGCAAGAAAGGCTAATGTCGGCCGGCTGTTTCCGGATTCGGAGGCGGCGGCGCGCGACTACTACAAGCGCACCGGCATTTTTCCGATCATGCATCTGGTCGGCGCCCGCCGTGCGCTCGCGGAAGCGCATCCGTGGCTGCCCGCCGCCGTGCTCAAGGCCTTCGAGCGGGCAAAGTCCGTCGGGCTCGCCGAGCTGGAGGACATGAGCACCTCAAAGGTGATGCTCCCCTTCGCGGCCGAGCAATTGGAGGCGACGCAGGCGCTGATGGGCCGCGACTTCTGGTCCTACGGCATCGCCGGTAACGAAACGACGCTGAGCGCCTTCCTGCGTCATCATCAGGCGCAAGGTCTCTCGCAGCGGCTCATGGAGGTCGACGAGCTGTTCCACCCATCCTGCCGCGAGCGATACCGCATCTAGGCCGAACTCGCCCGCAGGGCGTTGCCGCGATGATGATGATCGCCGTGACCGCGGCGCCCCGCTAAGGGTCGGAACCGAAAGCGAGTTTGCGCCGTTCCAGGAGCCGCCCTTCCGCGCTCAAACGAACGGCAGGATCACTCGCGTGGCCAATGGCAATGAGAATGGCACCGGAGTCCCAGACGAAGCTGCGTGCGCGGCCGAGACGGCAGGCCTCGCCTACGTCTCGGACACCGAACCCGGCTTGCGCCGTCGGAGACGGGGCAAGGGATTCTCGTATATCGATGCGGAGGGGAAGGCGCTTCGGGACAGGAAAGTTCTCGACCGCATCCGCTCGCTCGTCATTCCGCCTGCCTGGAAGGATGTCTGGGTCTGCGGGAGCCCGACCGGCCATATCCAGGCGACCGGGCGGGACATCAGAGGCCGAAAGCAGTACATCTACCATCCGCAATGGCGTGAGGTCCGCGACAGCGCCAAGTACGAGCACATGCTGGACTTTGCAGCCGCCCTCCCGCGGATCCGCGCGCGATTGCGCGAGGACGTCACCCGTCGGGGCATCTCTCGCGAGAAGGTGCTGGCGGCCGTCGTGCAGCTCCTCGACATGACGCTCATCCGCGTCGGCAACAAGGACTACGCCGAGCAGAACGACAGCTTCGGTCTGACCACGCTGCGCGACCGCCACGCCGTCATCGACGGCGCCGAGCTGCGCTTCGAGTTCAAGGGAAAGAGCGGGAAGACTTGGCGCCTCAAGCTGAGGGATCGCCGGATCGCTCGTGTCGTGAAGGACTGCCAGGAGATTCCCGGGCAGCACCTCTTTCAGTACTTCGACGATGACGGCAAGCGCCGGCCCGTCACGTCCTCGGACGTGAATTCTTATCTGCGCGAGATCAGCGACACGGAGGTCACCGCAAAGGACTTCCGAACGTGGGCGGGGACCGTGCTGGCCGCCACCGTCCTCTGCGAGCTGCCGCCGATCGAGGGCGACGCGGAAGCGAAGCGGAACGTACGCTTCGCGATCAAGAAGGTTGCCGCCCGCCTCGGCAATACGCCTGCGATCTGCCGGAAGTGCTATGTTCATCCGGAGCTTCTCGAATGCTATTTCGAGGGAACGCTGGCGAAAAAGATCGCAGCGCGGGTGCGTGCAGGATCGGTATCGGAGCAACTCGATCCGGAGGAGGCGGCCGTGCTCTCACTGCTTCGGCAGCGCCTGAAGCGCTGCGGGCCGGAGTTGCTGGCCGCAGCATAGAGAGCCGCCATACCCAGCATGCCGCGCTGGCAGGCGCTGCTCAAACAAGTTCGGACCGCAGTGATTCAACGCCGATCAAAAACCTCAGCGACGCAGACCCCGCCGCGTCTCAAATGTCCTGAACCCAGGACACAGCCTTGTCCGCCGTCGGCGCTTCGGCTACTGGTCGCCGGGCCAGCTCGTCAAGATGCGCGACAGGTCGACCGGTCGATGACCCGTTTGTATTCCGCATACGGCCTGTCGATCGAGAGCGAGCTGTTTTGCCCCGAGCTGCCACCTTCGACTGCCGCTCCGGATGTTTCCTTTCGTCTCGGGACCGTTGCAGAATCACTGCATCAGCCGACCGTTCGCCTTCCCACGCTGGAATGTGAGCCGGGGCGACACTTGCTGAAACTGGAGCAAGTGGCCGGTGCGCGGTTTCTCGCCCAGCACGGTTCGGAAGTTATCGTGCACCCCGTAGGAGAAAGTCATCCCGAAACTCTGCGCTTGTTTCTGCTGAGTACTTGTCTCGCTGCCATTCTCTACCAGCGAGGGGTCGTTCCACTGCATGCAAACACGATTGCCACCAAATCCGGCGCCGTGATCATCGCCGGCGATTCCGGCGTCGGCAAGTCGACCCTTTCGCTGGCGCTGATGCAGCGGGGTTATCGGATCCTCTCGGACGACCTTTGCGCCATGACGCCGAACGGCGAAGGCGAGCCGACGGTTCAGCCCGGCATCCCTCGCCTCAAGCTCTGGGCGGATACGCTGGAACGGCTGGTCGCGCCGGCGGCTGCGCGGTCTCGCAACGGACCCGACGGTAGCGGCCTGCCGAGCGAAGGCCAACGGTTCGAGCGGCTTCGCCCTGAGCTGGAGAAGTACGCGCTGCCCTTGGACGGCGCGTTCCACGAGAAGCCTTTGCCAATCCGCAAGCTCTATCTGCTCCGGTCCACATTCGAAGATCGTATTTCTCTGCGGCATGTCACCGGCGCGCGGAAATTCGAGGCGCTGCGCCAGCACCAGTTCTGTTACGAATACGCCAACCTCTTCCTCGAGCGCGCGCTTTTGTTTGATTGGTTGAGAACGCTCGCCGGTCGGTTCCCGCTGGCGATCGTGACGCGGCCGTCAGGTTCCTTTCGTGTGGCTGAGCTGGCAGACCTGATGCAGGAAGACATCGAGCGATGAGCATCGTCTGGCTCGCGTCGTATCCAAAGTCCGGAAACACCTGGATGCGGGCCTTTCTGGCGAACTACGTGCTCGACGCCGAAGAACCCGCGGATATCAACTCACTGCGAAACGCTTCGATCGCGAGTTCGCGAAGCCTCTTTGACCGCTTTGCCGGCGTCAGATCGTCGGATCTGACGCAGGACGAAATCGACAGCCTTCGTCCGCATGTCTACAGACTCGTTGCCGCCGCATATCCATCCCCGTACTTCGTGAAGGTGCACGACAGGTACTCGTTCCTGCCTGACGGTTCCCCCCTTTTTCCGGAGGCCGCAACGAAGTGTGCCATCTACATCATTCGCAATCCGTTCGATGTTGCCATATCCGGCGTCGCTCACTTCAATCTGGACGAGGTCGAAGTTGCCGTGGCGGGAATGGGGGTCGACGCCGCATTGTGCGACAGGCAGGACTCGATGGCCGGTCAGCTACGGCAGCGTTTGGGGACCTGGAGCGCCCATGTGCAAAGCTGGACGTCCGTTGAGCCGTTTCCTGTACTCGTGGTTCGCTATGAAGACATGCTCCTTGACCCAAACGAAACGTTCGCGAATGTGGTGCGGGCCGTGGGGCTGCCCTTGGGGCGCGATCGGCTCGAAAAGGCGATAGAGTTCTCCAGTTTCGAACGTCTGCGGCGGCAGGAGCTGGAATCCGGCTTTGGCGAGCGCGCGAGCCGCACGACAGAATTCTTCCGCAGGGGGGAAATCGGTGATTGGGTGAACCATCTCAGCGAGCGGCAGGTCAGGAAAGTCATCCACGATCACGGCGCCACAATGCGGCGTTTCGGCTACATTGATGAGCAGCGCTCGGTCGTGTTTGGACAACGCGTGCAGGCAATGTGATCCGTTGGAGGGGAAGATATGACGTCCGCCATCGGACAGCTTACGATGCTCAAGCGGGCTGAGGATGCCCTTTCGGCCGATATCGACCAGGAAGTCGTCATCATGAATCAGCGTGACGGAAAATTCTATGCGCTGGATGATATCGGCCGCCGCGTATGGGAGTTCATAGCCGAGCCGCGGCAGGTCAGCGAAATCTGCGACTTCTTGCTCGCCGAGTACGAGGTCGATCGCGCGACGTGCGAGACGAGTCTGCTCAAACTCATTGAGAAACTGTCCAACGCGAAGCTGGTCGAAAAAGTGGCAGCGTAGATTGGGTCAGGCGCAGCGGGCATCGGGCGAGTTTCCGAAGTGCGATCGACCGAGCGCGCTCGCGCTCTCCGGCTGGGCCGGCCCTCGGTGATCACCTGACGGCCTACGAAATGGCGCAGAATCCCGCGTCCCGCCAAGCATCTGATTTCGTAGATGACGGCTACGAACGGCTCGACGGTTACTTCGAGACCATTGCACAAAAGTTGCCTGCCGGCCTCGTGACACGGGACGCTCTTGCGACGCTGACCCGTCAGTTCGGAGCGTTGCCGGCCGCGCTTACGGGCTATTTCGGGTTCGAATGCCGCCTCGCGGACGGCGATAGCCAGACCGACTTCCAATTCGTGGTTAGGTCCGGCTCCAGGGGGCAGGCCCTGCTGGCCGGAGAGGATTCGGAATTGAGGCTGCCGGACTCGTGGCGGAGGCACCCGCATTGGCAGCAGGTGACGGAGTTCGCGAGGGCGTGGCGACTGATGCCTCCCGGCCACATTCCGCACATTTGGCTGGGCTTCGATTGCGGCTCGTCGGAAACAAGTGTCCCGCTTCCTCTCATGCATCTGCGCACGGACAAGAGGAGTCTCGGCGAGATACTCCATTTGGTTCGGGATGCGGCGGGACGTGAGCTGCCCCCCATGACGGTTGGCACGCTGAGGACATGCCTAGAGGAAGCGACCGCGACCTATGTCGGCTTCATGTTCAGCCGCTCTGAAAACGTGATCCGCATCACCCAACCGTTGCTCGGAAGCGCGGCGCTTTCGTACCTGGACGCGATCGCTTGGCCGGGTGACCGACGTCAGGTCGTCGGGCTGTTGGAAACGATTGGGAGATGGACAACGCATGTCGGACTAAGCCTAAATCTCGAATCTGCTTGCGGGCCCTATTTGGGACTTGAGATCTTGAATTGGACCAAGCCAGCCTCAGACCGCGCGACTTGGAGAGCGTGCCTGGAGTGGCTTACACGCCAGGGGCTTTGCACGGCGGACAAGTCCGTCGCGCTGATGAATTGGCCGAGGCTTGTGCACAGTCGTTCGCCGCATTGGAGCGGTCTGCTTCGCGGCAAACCAGCCGAAGGAGGCGACGGCGTGCTGCGGGTCCTGACCTGCAATCTTTCACACGTCAAACTGGTCTGCCGACCTGGAGAGCCGCTGGAGGCCAAGGCCTACATCGACGTTGGCCACAGCGTGTGGAAGTTCGAATCTGAGGCAGTTCGCCCGCTCGAAGTGTCGTGAAATGAGCGGAGTATTCGGCATCTTCAGCAAGGACGGCACGCCGGTTGCCCCGACGGATTTGAGGGCGATGCGGGATGCAATGGCGTTCTGGGGGCCCGACTCTGACAACCTGGTAGCCGCGGGCCCCGTGGGCCTGGGCCACGTGCTCCTTGCAAGCGAGACCGGGCCGCCGCCTGAGAGCCAGACTTTGGCCGGGCCAGAGGCTCCGCATCTGAAGATCGCCGCCGATGCCAGCCTCGACAACCGGGATGAGTTGTGTGCGGCGCTCTTGATTGGGCGCGAGGAGCAACGCCGGCTTGCCGACAGCGCGCTGATTCTCCGCGCCGTCCAGAAATGGGGTCGCGATTGTGTTGAAAGGCTGTCTGGCGAGTTTGCGTTCACCATCTGGGACGCGAGCCGTCAGGAGCTGTTTTGCGCGCGCGACCACATGGGCTTTCGGCCTTTCTACTATTTCGACAGCGGCCGGCACTTTGTCTTCGCTACCGATGTGAAAGCGCTGCTCGCTGTCCCCTTCATGCCGCGGCGGCTCGATACGGAAGCGGTGCTGGCGTACCACCTGACCCATCACGGCATGCTGAAGGAAAGGTCATTCTTCAGCGGTATCGCGAAGCTGCCGGCCGCACACTTGATGATTGTTGGTCGAGACAGGACCATCAAGCGCACTTGGTGGCAGCCGGCGCGAGCCGCTCAGATCCGGCTGAAGAGCAACGACGAATATGCCGAGGCGCTGCGCGAACAAATGGACCGGGCCATCGCGCGTTCGCTGCGCGGCAACCTCGAAGTGGGCTCTCATCTAAGCGGCGGCCTCGATTCATCGGCCGTCGCGGTTCTCGCGTCTCGGCAATTGCGTGCCGCGGGGCGAAAACTGGTGCGAGCCTACTCCTGGTCGCCGCCGCCGGATGTGGGCGATCCGGCGAGCGATGAGCGTGCTCTGATCCGGATGATCTGCGACCAGGAAGGCCTGGCCTGCGAATTCAGCAGGCTGACGCCCGAAGATGTCTGCGAATACGTCAGCCGCGATTTTTCGATCTTGCCGACCGAGTCGATGCAGCACGAGCTGAAGGTTTGCGAAAGCGCCGCCAGCCGCTGCGTGCGCGTGATGCTGTCGGGCTGGGGCGGCGACGAGATTGTCGCCTTCAATGGACGCGGCTTCTTCGCCGAGCAGTTTCTGCGCCTTCGGTGGCGGACACTTCTTCGAGAAGCCCGCCGACGTGCCGAGCTCCACGGCGAGGCGGTCCGGCAAGTCCTGCTTTCGCGTGTTGCGGCGCCGTTGGCGCCGGACTGGTGTCATTCGCTGTTGGGAAGGAACATGAACCAGCACGCGCGTTCGCTGCTCAAGGGCCATCCGATCGAGTTCGATGACTTTGCCCCCGGCGCTGCGGACATCTTGCGAGACAGGTGGCGCACGCAACGGGAGCGTCCGGGCGTGCGGGCAATGCAACTCAGGCTGCTCCGCAACGGCCATTTGACGTTTCGCATCGAGGCTTGGGCGCATTTGGGCGCTCAGCACGGCATGATCTACCGCTATCCGTTGCTGGACCGCCAACTCGTGGAATTCTGCCTGAGGCTCCCGCCTCGGATGTATTTCCAATCGGGCTGGAAGCGATTCCTGTTTCGCTATGCGACCGGCGATCTCTTGCCGGATGCGCTGCGATGGAAGAAACGGAAATCCGATCCCGCCATGCTGGAACAATCGAGAAAAGTGGCGCAGGAGGGTATCCGTCGATTCCTCGATCGGTGGCGGCAAGCGGATGAGGTGCCCGATATTCTCGTCTACTCGATCCGCCGGCACGAGCTTATGGCAGGCCTTCGACAGCATTGATTGTTTCACTTGCTGTGGCATAGTGATGGTTGGGCGGAGTCACGCCTTGCCGCCAAGGCGTGCGCGAACCGAAGGTTCACCCGAATGAGCCCCGCAGCGGACACCCTTCCTGAGAGTGAGGCGCGTCCGGAATTGCCGACGACGCGCAAGCCGTGGCACGAGCCGCAGTTTCGCGAGCTCGGACATCCACAAACGGGCACGAGCACGGGTGGCAACGAGATAACCAGCCCAATCCAGCCATACCAGCCGTCGTAGGAGCACCGCGCGGCGCGGTGTCCGCCGATCGCAGCTCGGGTCGCATCTCTATTCTGCACTGCGGATGCTTGGCATCGCATGAATACCGCCGCGATGATCCGCGCAGGCTTATCCTAGAGCCTTGATTGTTTCCCGTGCTCTGGAATAGTGATGGTTGCCGGGAGTGACGCTTGCCGCCAAAGGCGAGTGCGAACCGAAGGATCACCCGAATGAGCCGCGATGCGGGCACCCTTCCTGAGAGTGAGGCGCGTCCGGAACCGCCGGCGACGCGTAAGCAGTGGCACGAGCCCCAGTTTCGCGAGTTGGGACATCCGCAAACTGGTACGATTACAACCCAGGGCAACGAGATCACCAATCCGACCCAGCCATACCAGCCCTCCTAGGAGTCCGCTTGTCTCCGCGGTCGTCCCACTGACCCCTGGCTCGGGCCGCATCTCCGTTCCGCGCTGCGGATGCATCGTTTGAATACCGCTGCGATGATCCGCGCAGGCTCATCCTTTAGAGAACGATGCCCGCCACCGATTTGGATCGTTTCTACTCCGTGCCGTCCGTCGATATGTGGCGAGCCGTTCTCGGCGAGGAATTGCACTACCACAACGGTTTCTTTCTCGGCCCTTGCAGCCTGGAAACTGGCTTGCGGCGGACTGTCGAAAACTTCTACGCCCACATTCCGGAACGCTGCACCATTCTGGACGCCGGTTGTGGCTGGGGAGGACCGGCGCGCATGCTGGTCAAGGAACGTGACTGCCACGTTTCTGGCGTCACAATCAGCCGGGCTCAGGCCGAGTACTGCCTTCGCACAGGGCTGAGTGTCCGCCTCGCCGACCTCGAGGACGACCCCCTGTCCGGGGACTTCGACGTGGCGTTTTTGTTGGAATCGCTTTCCCACATCCGCGGGAAGCAAGAGCTCCTCAGGCGCCTGCGGAGTCGCGCCAAGACTTTGATCGTGTCTGTAAACTGCGTTGCGGACGGTTTCTCTGGGGAGCGCTTGACCTTCGGCGGCTCAATGGAGCTGTGCACGCCGGCGGAGCTGGAGGCCAGCGTGACACAGGCCGGCTGGCGTATCGTCCTGATGCGCGATCGCCGCAAGGAGGCGCTTCCCACGCTGTTTCACTGGCAACGCAATATCAAGAAAGCGTTCGGTGACGAGCAGCCACCGGGGCAATTGGGCGTGCTTCGCGACATGACGGAGCATGCCTTGCGGAACGTCGACGCCTGGTCGCGAAGCTATCCCCTGATCGACATCGTTGCGGAATGATCCGGGAGGAGGGGGCTCAGGCCGATATCTTCCCGTCGGTGCGCGGCGCCGGGCGATTCCCCATCGCGTCACGTAGCGACGAGTGGAGCTCCCAATTGACCAGGCGCAGGGTGATGTCAGGGAACATATTCCTCGGATTCCGGCCGGCCCAGCCATCGGGGTCGGTTACCGTCAGCGACCCCGCTGGGTAGTCGGACAGCCTCCGCGATGGCGCCTGCCCGCCTTCCCCATGGTCCAGGAAGTAGGCTGTCACGTCGTGCGGTATGACGAGGTGTTTCGGATAGGCCTCGCCCAGCCTTGGCAGGACCGCTTCGTTGACGCGCAGAACGGCGTCGAGGGCGGCGTCCCGCTGGATACCGAACCGGGTCCCCGCGAACCGGACGATGTCCGAATAGAACTTGGCTGTCGAGGTCTGAAAGAGCTCGCGGACAAAGACCTGGTTCTCCTCTGGGACCAGGCGCGTGACAGGCGAGAATGACTCGGGCGATCGGCGGATTTCCCGTAGCAGCTCATGCAGGAAGTCGACGCTCTTGGCGCCATGCTCCCATTGGAGATGCCACAGGAGATAGCGCAGGCACGAAAGGTCCAGGCACGCACCGCACACGTTTCTGAGTTGGATGATCTCCTCGCGGTCTTCCTGGCTTTGGCTGAAGGTGGAAAGCACGTTGTCCTTCTCGTCCACCTCGATCTGAAATCGAGCGCGATAGTCCGGATCGGCCATCTCGCTGTTGGGCAGCAATCGCGTCAGATAGGCGGTGACGACGATGTCCTTGTCCGCGAGGAACTGCAGATCACGTTTGAACGAGGCGACCGTCTGGCCGGGAAGGCCGATCATGAGTTCGGCGGTCATGGGCACGCCGAGCTTCCGAAGCGCCGAGATCTGCTTCTCGAAACTTTGCGTCTTGATGTTGCGCCGCTTGAGGATGTTCAGCGTGCCTTCGTCGGTTGTCTGGATGGACAGGACCGACACATGCTCGATGCCTGAATCCCGCCAGATGCGCGCCATCTCCGGGACCCGGGGCGAGCCGTTCTTGGTCAGGCTGCAGGTAATATGAGTGGGAAAGCCGAACTCCCGCCGAACCCGCCCGAAATGTTCCGCGATCTCGAGATCGCGCTCAATGATCCCAACGTTGGCGTCAGCTATGTGAACGATCGGGATTCTCCGCCGGCCGATCCATTCGATCTCAGCCTTCACCCGATCCAGTTCGAACAGCTTGATCTTCTGCTGCGTCAGCGCACCCCAGTCACAGAACGTGCATTGATAGGGGCAGCCCCGATTGGTCTCCAGCGTTGCCCATTGGATGGGTCGAGGAGAGTAGCAATTGTCGAACGCCCCACCCAGGAATGGAGAAGGAAGCACGTCGAGATCGTCGATCCGCGGTCTTTCGCCGGTGCGGATCATCTCGTCAGGGCCATCGCCGCGCCGAAATGTGATGCCGGCGATGGATTCCAGGCCGTCAAAGAGGTGAGCGTCGCGCCAGCGCGTCACCAGGTGCCCGATCACGTCGGCGGTCGTGAGTTCGCCCTCTCCACGCGCTGCCAGGTCGACCTGCGGAAAGCGCCGCATGTATCGTTGGCAAACCTCGTCGTATTTGGGCGTGCTCGGCCCCCCATGAATGGTGACGTTGCGTGGATCGATCGCTTTCACCGCCTGCGAAATCCGCAGGGCCCGGTCGACCGTCCAGAGGTAGTTCGAGAAGAGCCATATGCCGGGCCCAAATGCCTTTGCGATCTTCAGCACCTGGGGAACCGGTATGTTCAGCAGCGGCATGAAGCGAAAGTCGCTGCGGAGCGATGCCAGCCTTGGGCCCTCAGCGTACGCTTGGATCATCCCAAGTCCCAGCGGCAGCGACCGGTAGTCGCAATACGCCACCGAGTAGATCGGGACCGGCCGGCAATCTGAGCTTTCGCTGCTCATTACGCTTTGGCGCCTCCGCTGAAAGCGCAGAATCTAGCTTAATTATCCATTCTCGGCAGAAGGGAAAGGCGGAAGATTCCAGACTTGGCCCGTCTCGATAGCGACGGCGCCTTCCATCCGGGCGATAGAGCTCGTCTTGCCATTGCTCTGCCAAGCTGCCGAGCTGTGGTGCCCCTGGCCGGACTCGAACCAGCACGCCCTTGCGAGCAACAGATTTTGAGTCTGCCGCGTCTACCATTCCGCCACAGGGGCCCGGAGGGCGGATATGGAGGAGCTCGGACTTGCGGTCAATGCGGGGAGCCGCGATATCGGGGGTGGCGCGTGCCTGACGCGCTGGTCACATCAATCCCGTAATGTCGGGCAGCAATCTGGCGTAAGGCAGGGAACATGCTCAACCGCAATCCCGATCTCGCTGGCCCCGGTGCACTCTCGGCGGCCAGGCCCCCGCGGCCGCTATTGGCGCTTGCGCTTGCGATGCTTGCCGTCTCTGCGGCGACTATTCTGGGCGCGCTCGGCTTTGAACACATCGGCGGCTACGAGCCGTGCGCGCTCTGCCTGCTGCAGCGGACGCCCTACTATCTCGGCGTCCCGATCGCCGCCGTTGCGGCAGTCGCGGCGTGGCTGCAGGCTCCTCGCTTGGTCCTCGTGCTGCTCTTCGCCGCCTTCGCCCTGCTGATGCTCTACGGCGGCGGCGTGGCCGCCTACCACTCGGGCGTCGAATGGGGTGTGTGGGAAGGCCCGGCCGCCTGCGCCGAGGCGCCCGGCGGCGGCAGCGCCGCCGACATGCTAAGGGAACTTGGCGCGGTCACGCCGGCAAGCTGCACGGAGGCGGTATGGCGCTTCCTCGGCCTCTCCTTCGCCGGATGGAACGTGCTCGTCTCGGCGCTGCTTACCGCGCTCGGGCTCTATGCAGCGCGATTGGCTTGGCTGAGAGGCTGAAGCTTACGGCTCCAGCACCGCGTCCCAGTAAAGGTAGTCGAGCCAGCTTTCGTGCAAATAGTTGGGCGGGAACAGCCGCCCGTTCTTGTGCAGGTCGTGCACGGTCGGCTCGTAGGGCTTCTGCCTCGGCCACATGCTCACGTCGCGGCAGCCCTTGTTGCCCTTCTTCAGATTGCACGGCGCGCAGGCGGTGGTGACGTTCAGCCACGTCGTGTGCCCGCCGCGCGAGCGCGGCATCAGGTGGTCGAACGTCAGGTCATCGTCCACCCCGCAGTACTGACACTGGAAGCGGTCGCGCAGGAACACGTTGAAGCGGGTGAAGGCGGGGTGGCGGGAGGGGCGGATATAGGTCTTCAGCGACACGACGCTCGGAAGCTTCATTTCGAAGCTCGGACTTCGCACCTTCAGTTCGTATTCCGATACGATGTTGACGCGATCGAGGAATACCGCCTTGATCGCGTCCTGCCACCCCCACAGCGACAGCGGATAGTAGCTGAGCGGCCGGTAGTCGGCGTTCAGCACCAGCGCCGGATGCGCCTCTGGAGATGCGTGCACTGTCATGTTCGACGCGTCGGACCCTGGAACCGCTATGATTCCGGTTGTTTTGGATAGTCTACAGCGGGCGTGTCAATGTTGTGAAGGTCACAGCGCCGCAAGTCGTTTCTGGAAATTCGCCGTCCCGGTCGCCGAGCCAGAACGGGCGGAGAACACGGCGGTTGGGGCATTGGCCGCTCCCGGCCGGCCGTGCGGTCCAGTCCGGGCGTGCGGGCCCAGGCTGCACCGCGCGGACGGCGTATCCGGTTTATTGCGGCAGCGCGCGTTTCAGGAACGCCAGCCCGAGTTCCAGCCCGTCCGGGCCGATGCCATGCGGGATTCCCTGCGAGATGTGCCATTCCACCGGGATTTCCGCCGCTGCCAAACCTTGCGCGGCGCCGAACAGCGCTTGCACCGGAATGAGGTCGTCCTGGTCGCCGTGAATCAGGAACACCGGCTGCTTCTGGATCGCGCCACTTTTCAGCGCCATCGGGTCTGCGAGCAGCCCGGAATAGCCCAAAATGCCGGCGAGCCGGCGCTTGCGCTGCGGCCCGACATGGAGCGCGAGCATCGTGCCCTGGCTGAAGCCGACGAGCGCGCAACGGCCCTCGTCGAGGCGATGGCGCTCAAGCTCGGCGTCGAGGAAGACGTCGAGCGCCGGCCGCGCCCGCGCAACGCCGCGGGCGAATTCCTGTGGGTCGCGCATGGTGAGCGGAAACCACTGCCGGCCCATCGGCGTGCCCGGACAAAGTTCCGGAGCGTGGGGCGAGACGAAGGCGGTGGTCGGCAGCGCCGGCCCCCATTCGCGCGCAAGCCCCATCAGGTCGTTGCCGTCGGCGCCGTAGCCGTGCACGAAAACGACGAGACTTTTCGCCGCGCCGCCGGCGGCGGGGGCTAGGCGCGGGCCATCGATCACGTTACGGCCTCAGCCCAAGGCGCCCGTCGAAGGGACGGCGCTCACGCGCGTGAGAAGCGACGGCCCTCACCCCCCAGCATAGCTTTGCAGCGCGGTGATCGTGCCTGACCCGAACGCGCCGTCGATCGCGCCGGTATACTCGCCGCGCTCGGAGAGCGTTCGCTGGATCGCCCGCCGCGCCTCGCGATCGAGTGACTGAGCGCGATTGTCGATCAGCTCGCTTTGCGCCTCCGTGCTGCCGAGCGAAAGGGCCTTGAGAAAATACTCGCTCGCCTGGGAGAGGTCCTGGCCAGTGCCGCATCGCCCGAGCGCATAGATGCGCCCGACCTGCCACTGCGCGTTCGCATGCTCCTGGTCCGCCGCGGTCCGGTACCAGCCGCAGGCTTCGTTCTCGTCCTGGTCGACGCCCTCGCCGTAATCGTACATGAGCCCGAGATTGTATTGCCCGCTGGCGACGCCTTTCTCCGCGGCAAGGCGGTAGAGTCGCACGGCCTCCACGTCATCGAGGTCCACGCCCTGGCCCAGGTCGTATTTCAGGCCGAGCATGTTGTAGGCCGCGGCGTAGTCCTGGTCGGATGCTTTGCGGAACCAATTTACCGCCTCGGTATAGTCCTGCGCCACGCCCTCGCCGCTGTCGTACATCAGGGCAAGATTGTACTGCGCCACGGCAAGACCCTGGTCGGCGGCGAGCCGGTAGAGCCGCGCGGCCTCGGCATCATCCAGCGGAACGCCGTTGCCGGTATCGTAGAGCAGGGCCAATCCGTTCTGAGAGCTTGCGTGACCCTGGTCGGCGCCGAGCTGATACCATTTCGCTGCTTCGGCATAGTCGAGTTCGACGCCTTCGCCGGCCGAGTATTTTTCGCCGAGCTTGGCCTGTGCGTCGGCATAGCCGTTCTCGGCGGCAAGGCGAATCCATCTCACGGCCTCGGCCGGATCCTTTTCGACGCCCTCGCCGAAGTCGTACATGAGGCCGAGATTGTGCTGCCCGGCGGCGAGGTTCTGGTCGGCGGCGGCGCGATACCACCTGACCGCCTCCTGATCGTTCAGCTCCACCCCTTCGCCGTAATCGTATTTCAGCCCGAGGCGGTTCTGCGCCTCCGCACTCCCCTGATCGGCGGCTGCCCTGTACCACTTTGCCGCTTCAACGTCGCTTTCGGCCACGCCCTCGCCGAAATCGTACATGAGCCCGAGATAATGCTGGGCGTTCGCGAGGCCCTGCTCGGCTGCGGCGGTGTACCACTTCATCGCCTCCACGTCGTCGAGCACGATGCCGTCGCCCGTATCGTATTTGAGCGCGAGGCTGAACTGCGCATCGGCCAGACCGGCTTCGGCGGCGGCGCGATAGTGGTTCACCGCCTCCGTCGCATTCTGGTCGGCGTCATAGGCGCGGCCGAGCAGATACTTGGCGCGGGCGCTTTCGGGCGCCCGCTCGACCGCAAGCTGGCAGGCGCTGATGGCGGTCTGGGTATCCATCTGATCGAAGGCGGGCGTCGCCTGCCGCTCGCACTCAAGGATGTGCGGGTCGTCGCTGTCGCTGCGTCCCGTCTCGGTTTCGGTTGCCGGCGCCAGCGCGGCCACGTCCTTTTCCACCGATTCCTGTTCCTTCAGGCCCTCGATCAGCATCCGCGCGAGGGCCGCGAACTGGCAGTCGCCGAACCGGGTGATATGGTCTTCCAGCGCCTCCACGCGGTTCAGATCGCGCGCCGCCTCGAAATGGAGCTGCGCGCTGGCGCAGGAATCGGGGGTCGTCTGCGTGCGCGGCGTCCCCTCCTGGCCGGTCGCCACGTCACCGGGCCCCGCGAGGAACACGTCGCGCCCGCGCGCCTGGTCGTAGTAGGCGGGGTTCTGATCGTGGCCGACCGACCTTGCGAGCCGCGCCACTTCCTCGTTCACCTGGTACGCCACGTCGATCAGGCTCAGGCCCGACTTCTTCAGCGTCGGGACCAGGATACGGGTGAAGACCGAGTTCGGATCGGCGTCTTCTTCGCTCAGCCGGTCGAGCGCCTGTTCGCCGAAGCCGGCCGAGTAGAGCCCGAACAGGCCCTGCGTCTGAACCGCGGGCGGCCGGGTCAGGCCGCGCGCTGCATCGCCAAACGCACGTGTTCCCTGCTGCGAGAACGGATTGTTGCGGCAGGCGTCGAGCACCACCATGGCGACGCGCACGCCGCGCGCCTTCAACGTCTCGACGACCATCGCCTCGGGGATGCCGCTGTATTTGATGAGGTTCTCGCCGCCCGATTCGGCGGAGGGAATGTCGGCGGGAAGCAGATAGTTCGCCCCGTCGATCGATACGCCGTGGCCGGCGTAGAAGAAGAAAGCGATGTCGCCCGGCTGCAGGCTGTCCGCGGCGAGGACCAGCTTCGCCAGCATCTCGCCGCGCGAGACGTTTTCGCCGCGCGTGACCTCAAAGCCCAGCTCTTCCAGCGTGTCGCCGACGGCGTTGGCGTCGTTCACCGCCTTCCGGAGC
>JBOHKB010000048.1:0-6445 GCA_050728815.1 Propylenella sp. | reverse complement strand
CATCCGTACGGACGGCCGATCATCGGCTGGAACCATGAGATCAAGGCGCTCGACCGCCGGACAGCGCTCGACTTCTATCGGCGCTACTACACGCCGAGCAACGCCATCCTCGTCGTCGCAGGCGACGTGACGCCGGAGGAAGTGCGGAGGCTTGCCGCGGAAACCTATGGCAGCATCGCCGATCGCCCGGACCGGGCGCGCGCGCCGCGCCCGACCGAGCCGCCGGCGACCGGGCCTCGGACCGTCACTGTGCGCGACCAGAAAGTGAACGAGCCGCAGCTGCAGCGCATCTATTTCGTCCCGTCGGCCGTCACCGCCGCTCCCGGCGAGGCCGAGGCGCTTCACCTCCTCGCGGAGATTCTCGGAGGCGGAGCGACCAGCCGCCTCTACGATCACCTCGTGCGCGCCGATGGCGCGGCGACCTATGCCGGCGCCTACTACCGCGCCAGCGGTCTCGACAGCTCACGCTTCGCCATCTACGGCATGCCGAAGCCCGGCGTTGACCTCGCCCGTCTGGAGAAGCGCATGGACGAGGTCATCGAGGAACTCAGGCGGGACGGCGTAACCGAGGAGGAGCTGGAGCGCGCCAAGCGTTCAGCCGTCGCGCAGGCCATCTACTCGCTCGACAACCAGGTGCGGCTCGCCAACATTGTCGGTCAGTCGCTCGCCGACGGACAGAGCCTCGCCGACGTGCAGACTTGGCCGGCGCGCGTAAATGCGGTGACCGCGGAGGACGTGCGGGCCGCCGCGCAGAAGTATCTGCGCCCGGAAGCGGCGGCGACCGGCTATCTGGAGCCGCTCGCGGCAGAGCGCAGCTGATGCGTCGCTTCGCCCCTTTCCGTATTGCCGCACTCTTGGGAGCCCTCATGACCGTCGCACTCGTCGCGCTGCCGGCGCGGGCTGCAAGCATCCGAGAAGTCACCGGCCCGGCCGGCCTGACGGCCTGGCTGGTGGAAGACTACACCGTCCCGATCGTCGCAATGAACGTCGCCTTCCGCGGCGGCGCGGCACAAGACCCTGCGGACAAGCCCGGCCTTGCCAACCTGATGGCGGGGCTCCTCGACGAGGGGGCGGGTCAACTCGATTCGCGCGCCTTCCAGGCGAGGCTGGAAGACCTCAGCATCACGCTCAACTTCGACGCCAGCACCGACGCGGTCTACGGAAACCTCAGGACGCTCACCACCAATCTAGACGAAGCCTTCGAGCTGTTTCGCGTCGCCGTCACCGAGCCGCGCTTCGACGTTGAGCCCGTGGCGCGCATCCGCGGCCAGGTGATCGCCAGTCTCCGGCGTGAGGAATCGGATCCGAACGACATGGCGAGCAAGCTCTGGGCCGCCACGATGTTCGGCAACCACCCCTATGGCCGACCGAAGGAAGGGACGCCTGATAGCGTCGCGACGATCACGGCCGAGGACGTGAAAGCTTTCCACGCCCGCGCCTTGGCGCGCGACAATCTCCACGTCGTGATCGTCGGCGCTATCGACGCGGAGAGGACGGCGGCGGCGCTCGGGCACATCTTCGGCGCGCTGCCCGAGCATGCCGCCCTCAGTCCCATCAGCGAGACGGCCCCCGCCCTCGGGGCGACAAAACATGCCGTCCTCAGCATCCCGCAGACGACCGTGCGGATTGGTGGGCCGGGATTGAAGCGCGACGACCCCGACTTCATCGCCGCCTACGTCGCCGACCAGATCCTCGGCGGCGGGACGTTCTCCTCACGACTCTACAAGGCCATCCGGGAGGATCGGGGCCTCGCCTACTCGGTGGGCACGAGCCTGATACCATACGACTATGCCGGCGCCTTCGTCGCGGCGACATCGGTCGACGCGGCAAACGCCGACGCGGCGGTCGATATCATGCTCGGCGAAGTCGCCCGCTTCGGCGCCGAGGGGCCGACCGAGGCGGAGCTCGCCGCCGCGAAGGACTACCTCGTCGGCAACTTCGCGCTCCGTTTCGATTCGTCGCAGAAGATCGCGCGGAATCTGCTCGGCTTTAAGCTCGATAACCTCGGCATCGACTATGTCGATCGGCGGAACAAGCTGATCCGTGCGGTGACACTCGACGACGTGCGGCGCGTGGCGAAACGTCTGTGGAGCGAAAAGCTGTCGGTCGTGACCGTGGGCCCAGGCGAGACCTGAGGCAGTCTCGAAATCCGCGCACGGGCTTGCGCTCGGCCCCGCTTCTGCTCACGATGGCGGGCGGCAAGTCATCGGTGCCTGGAGGGGTCCGTCATGCATTGCAAGAGCTTGGGCGTCACGATCCTGCTTGTCCTGTCCTTCTCGTCGTTCGCCTCCGCCGGCCCGGTCGCCGACGCCGCGGCGCGCGCCGAGGCGCTGCAAGCCGAAGGCAAGATCGTTGAAGCCCTCGACGCCCTCGCCGAGGCGGTGGACGCGATCTGGACTGGCGGTCCGCTCGGCTTCCGCACGGTCGCGGTGGTCGATTCCGCGAGCGGCTTCGGCGTCTACCAGGAGCGCTCCGACCCGACCTACCGGCCGGACGAGAAGCTGACCGTCTATGTCGAGCCGGTTGGCTTCGGCTACGGCTCGGCCGAAGGCGCCGCGTCGATCGGATTTACCGCCGATCTCGCGATCGAGAACGCCACCGGAGAGGTGCTGAGCGACACCAAGGACGTCTTTTCCCTCTCCGCGCCGAGCGGGGCCGGGAAGCGCGAATTCTATATGGCGCTCACCTTCGTCGTGCCCTACCTCCGGCCGGGCGCCTACAGGGCGGTCTTCACCGTCCATGACCAGAATTCCGATAAGAGCGGCAGTTTCGGGGTCGCATTCGGCATCGCCCTTCCGGTCGCCCAGTAGCCGGCGGTCGCCCCCCGAAACCGGGGCGGGCCCGGGGGGGCTCGGCTGGATCGCCCTGCCGGCCGGCCGATTCCGTCGTTGACAACCCGAACTCGTCTTCCTATGTCCTCGCTCGCCTGTTAGCACTCGCCTGGAGTGAGTGCTAACACCCGGCATTCAACAGGGCTTTGCCCAGCATTTGGGACGAGAGAGGGAACCCATGCATTTCCGTCCACTTCACGATCGTGTCGTCGTTCGCCGCCTGGAATCCGAAGAGAAGACCAAGGGCGGCATCATCATCCCGGACACCGCCAAGGAGAAGCCGCAGGAGGGCGAAGTGATCGCCGTCGGACCCGGCGCCCGTGACGAGGCCGGCAAGATCCAGCCGCTCGACGTCAAGACCGGCGACCGCATCCTGTTCGGCAAATGGTCGGGCACCGAGGTCAAGCTCGACGGCGAGGAACTCCTCATCATGAAGGAGTCCGACATCATGGGCGTGATCCAGCAGACGACGGCCGCCAAGAGGAAGGCCGCCTGAGCCGCGCGCACCCAACCCCATCCTGAACAAGAGGAACAACAAAAAATGCCTGCGAAAGACGTAAAATTCTCGGCCGATGCGCGCGAGCGGATGCTCCGCGGCATCGACATCCTGGCCAACGCGGTCCGCATCACGCTCGGGCCGAAGGGCCGCAACGTGGTGCTGGAGAAATCGTTCGGCGCACCGCGCGTCACCAAGGACGGCGTGACCGTCGCCAAGGAGATCGAGCTTGAAGACAAGTTCGAGAACATGGGCGCACAGATGGTGCGCGAGGTGGCTTCGAAGACCAACGACATCGCCGGCGACGGCACCACGACTGCGACGGTTCTCGCCCACGCCATCGTCAAGGAAGGCGCCAAGGCGGTAGCCGCCGGCATGAACCCGATGGACCTGAAGCGCGGCATCGACATGGCCGTTACCGCGGTCGTCAAAGACCTCGAAAAACAGGCCAAGAAGATCAACACCTCCGCCGAGGTCGCCCAGGTCGGCGCGATTGCCGCCAATGGCGACAAGACCGTCGGCGACATGATCGCCGAGGCCATGCAGAAGGTCGGCAACGAGGGCGTGATCACGGTCGAGGAAGCGAAGTCGCTGGAGACCGAGCTCGAGGTGGTCGAGGGCATGCAGTTCGACCGCGGCTACATCTCCCCCTATTTCATCACCAACACCGAGAAGATGGTCGCCGATCTGGAGGACCCCTACATCCTCCTCTTCGAGAAGAAGCTCTCCAACCTGCAGGCCATGCTGCCGGTGCTCGAGTCGGTGGTGCAGTCGGCGAAGCCGCTCCTCATCGTCGCCGAGGACGTGGAGGGCGAGGCTCTTGCCACGCTCGTCGTCAACAAGCTGCGCGGCGGCCTCAAGGTCGCGGCGGTCAAGGCGCCCGGCTTCGGCGACCGCCGCAAGGCCATGCTGCAGGACATCGCCACGCTGACCGGCGGTGAGGTCATCTCCGAAGACCTCGGCATCAAGCTTGAGAACGTGACGCTCGACATGCTGGGCCGCGCCAAGAAGGTGTCGATCTCCAAGGAGGAGACGACCATCGTGGACGGCGCCGGCAAGAAGAAGGACATCGAGGGCCGCATCAACCAGATCAAGGCGCAGATCGAGGAGACCACATCCGACTACGACAAGGAGAAGCTGCAAGAGCGGCTGGCGAAGCTCGCCGGCGGCGTCGCGGTGATCCGCGTCGGCGGCGCGAGCGAGGTCGAGGTGAAGGAGAAGAAGGACCGCGTCGACGATGCGCTCAACGCCACGCGCGCGGCGGTCGAGGAAGGCGTCGTGCCGGGCGGCGGCGTGGCGCTCTTGCGCGCCCGCAAGGCGGTCGACAAACTAACCAGCGACAGTCAGGACGTGCTGGCCGGCATCAAGATCGTGCTGAAGGCGCTTGAAGCCCCGATCCGCCAGATCGCGACAAACTCCGGCGTCGATGCGTCGATCGTGGTTGGCAAGGTGCTGGACTCGAAGTCGAACACGTTTGGCTTCGACGCGCAGGCCGAGGAGTACAAGGACCTCGTCCAGGCCGGCATCATCGATCCGACCAAGGTCGTCCGCGTCGCCCTGCAGGACGCGGCGTCGGTCGCCGGCCTCTTGGTGACGACCGAGGCGATGGTTGCCGAGATGCCGAAGAAGGAAGCCGCGCATCCTCCGATGCCGGGCGGCGGCGGCATGGGCGGCATGGACTTCTAAGGTCCGGCTGCATCGGAAGAAACGAACGGGGGCCCTCATGGGCCCCGTTCCTCTTTGGAAGCCGGCTTGGTCAGCAGTCCGAGATCAGAGGCTCGCCACCGCGATCTTGCAGATGGCCACCGCGCCGGCGGTGTAGGCGCCGGGGTTGGCGAGGATGGTCCGGCAGTTCACCCTGAGCGCCGCGCGCTCGTCGTCGTCGAGCGTGAGCACGGCCTGTGCAATGTCGTCGGGCGGGATCGTGCCGGGAGTGCCGCCGCCTTCGCCGCCGCCCGCCAACCCGCCGATGAGGCCGCCGAGCAATCCGTCGAGGTCCACATCGAGCCCGGCGAGATCCACACCCAATTCAGCATCAGCGCCGACTTCGTTGCCGCCAGCGCCGAGGCCGATGCTGCCGCCCCCGGCGCCCGCACCGAAGACGATATCAATCTCGCCCGCAGCGTCGGGCACGACGCCGCTCGACAGGCCGAGGTTGATTTCCGCTTCCGCCTCGGTTCCGTCGCCGCCGCCGAGCTGGATCAGCGCCGAGGCGTCGGCCTCGCCGAGATCGAGTTCGGAAATGACGCCGTCGCCGTTCACATCATCGAGGATGTTGAGAACGCCGTCGCCGTTTATGTCGAGGGCGGCGAGCAGCGCGTCATCGTTGAAATTGACCACACCGTCGCCGTTCAAGTCGACCGTCGCCTTCAGGCCTGAGCCACCCGACCCAGTGCCGAGATTGATGTTGGCGTTTGCGTTCGCCGTGTTGGCGCCACCACCGCCGCCGCCGGCGCCAATGCTGGCGGAAATGTTCGCGCTGCCGCTCCCACTACCACCGCCATTGCCGCCGCCACCATTGCCGATGCTCACTCCGATGCCGCCGACGTTCAGGTCCAGCGCCGTCGCGGGCGCCGCCGGCAGAGCAAGCGCGGCAAGCGCGCCGGTCAGTATCGCGATCCTTCGCATTCTCATCGCAGCCCTCCATGTCTAGAGATGAAGTCAAGCGCTGGGCGCTCAACTTTTGCTAATCGTAACTCGGTATGGACAATCGGGGTTTCTTTGCGATCCTCATCGAGGAAAGCGGCGGATTAAGCTTAGGCTTCAAATTTTCAGCAAATCCGGCAATCAAATAATTCTTGGTTGATCGATCGTGTTATCTGGCAACGAAAATCAACCTGTCTTGACCGCGACGACGGCGCTCTCAAGCGCGGACGTGAGACGCGCAGAGGCGCGCTCCGTGTTCGCGTCCCACTCTGCCGTGCGCGAGCGGGCAAGCTCCGCCTCCGAACGCAGGATCACTCCGTCGTCGAGCACTTTCAGATGATTGGCGGCGAGGGTTCCGCCGGTCTCAGTGATGTCGACGATAATGTCGGCGGCGCCGGCGGCGGGCGCGCCTTCGGTCGCGCCGATGCTTTCGACCACGCGATAGAGCGCGATCCCGTGCGCGGCGAAGAAA
>JBOHKB010000047.1:0-5046 GCA_050728815.1 Propylenella sp. | reverse complement strand
CGCTTAGCCTCCTCGAGATCGTCGAGCGCCGCCTGCAGGCGGCGGGGTTTGTCTGGAGCGAGGGCAACCACCGTGCGCGGCGGTGGCGCCACCGGCTCGTCCGCCGGACGGATGCGGAGCGGCGGGGCAACTTCGAGCGCTTCCAGCGCTTCGCGCATACGCGGCGGACTCGCGCTTTCCACGAGGTCGCCTTCGGCCGCCGTCACGGTCTCGACCGAGCCGGTCTGGCCGACCGCGACAACGAAACCGACGCCCTTCTCCTTCAGCAGCCGCTGCACGCCGCGGATCGTAAAACCCTCGCCGTAGAGAAGCAGGCGGATGCCGCGCAAGAGGTCGACATCCTCGGGGCGGTAGTAGCGCCGCCCGCCGCCGCGCTTCATCGGCTTGATCTGCGCGAACCGCGTCTCCCAGAAACGGAGGACGTGCTGCGGCAGGTCGAGGTCGTCCGCGACTTCACTGATGGTGCGGAACGCGTCGGGCGCTTTGGGCGAAGCCACCGGGCCCCCCTACTCCGCCGCTTTCCCCGTTTGCGACTTGCCGCTCAGCCCCGCATTAATGCGCTGCTTCATGATGTTGCTCGGCTTGAAGACCGTGACCCGCCGCGGCGGTATCGGCACCTCGCGCCCCGTCTTCGGATTGCGGCCAACGCGCAGGCCTTTGCCGCGCACCGTGAACGATCCGAAAGACGACAGCTTCACCGTCTGTCCGGCGACGATCGCGTCGGAGATTTCCTGCAGAACCATCTCGACCATCGCCGCCGATTCGGTTCGCGAAAGGCCGAGCCGCCGGAATACGGCCTCGGCCAAGTCAGCCCTCGTTACCGTCTTGTCCCCCATGCGCCCCGCCGCATCGTTCTTCTAGGAAACCAAGTATTTCAATCGGCTAACCCTATGCGGGCGGATATTCTTGGTCAACAGAAACGAATCACCAGCGCACCAGGGCGGAGCCCCAAGTGAACCCGCCACCCATCGCCTCCAGCATGACCAGATGGCCGGGTTTGATGCGCCCGTCGGTGACGGCGACGTGCAGTGCGAGCGGCACCGAGGCGGCCGACGTGTTGCCGTGCAGCGCAACGGTCGAGACGACCTTTTCGCTGGCGATGCCGAGTTTTTTGGCGCTCGCGTCGATGATGCGCTGATTGGCCTGGTGGGGCACGAACCAGTCGATGTCGTCCGGGCTGGTGCCGGTCGCCTCGAACGCCGCGTTGATCACGTCGGAGATCATGCCGACGGCGTGCTTGAACACCTCGCGCCCCTCCATGCGCACATGCCCGACGGTGCCGGTCGACGACGGGCCGCCGTCGACATAGAGCTTGAGCTTGTGGCTGCCGTCGGAGCGGAGGTGCGCCGAGAGCACGCCGCGATCGGCGATCGTGCCGCCCGCCTCCTGCGCCTCCAGCACCACCGCGCCCGCACCGTCGCCGAAGAGCACACAGGTGGTGCGGTCCTTCCAGTCGAGGATGCGCGAGAAAGTCTCCGCGCCGATGACGAGCGCCCGCCGCCCCTGCCCCGCCTTCAGCATCGCGTCGGTGTTGGCGATGGCATAGACGAAGCCGGTGCAGACGGCCTGCAGGTCGTAGGCGGCGCCGTGGTGAATGCCGAGACGCTCCTGCACGGTAACGGCGCTCGCCGGAAAGGTGTTGTCGGGAGTCGAGGTCGCCACGACGATCAGGTCGATATCGGCCGGCTCCAATCCGGCGTCCGCGAGCGCGCCGCGCGCCGCCTCAGTGGCGAGATCGGAGGTGCACTCTCCTTCCGCTGCGATGCGGCGCTCGCGGATTCCGGTGCGCTGAACGATCCATTCGTCCGAGGTGTCCACCATGGCCGCGAGGTCTTCGTTGGTCAGGACCTTGGCCGGAAGATAGCTCCCGATGCCTCGGATCACGGAGCGGATCATGCGGAGGCCGCCGCGATCCGGCCGGCGGCTTTTTCGGCGTTGAACGCGAGGTCCTCCGCGATCACCCGGATGAGGTCGGCGCGCGCCATCTCGCGGGCAAGCTCGACGGCGCTCGCAAAGCCCTCCGCGTCGGTGCCCCCGTGCGACTTGATCACCACGCCGTTCAATCCGAGAAACACGCCACCGTTCACCTTGCGCGGGTCCATCTTCTCACGCAGCAGCCGGAACGCCGACTGGGCGAAGAGGTAGCCGAGCCGGGCCGCCCAGGTGCGTGCCATCGCGGCGCGCAGGTACTCGCCGATCTGCTTCGCGGTCCCTTCCGCGGTCTTGATGGCGATGTTGCCGGAAAAGCCTTCAGTGACCGCTACATCGACCGTGCCCCGGCCAAGATCGTCGCCCTCCACGTAGCCCCGGTACTCGAAGCCCGGATGATCCATCTCGCGCAGGATGCGGCTCGCTTCGCGCACCTGCTCGATACCCTTGATCTCCTCCACCCCGACGTTGAGGAGACCAACCGTCGGGCGGTCGAGACCGAAGATGGAGCGGGCCATGGCGGCTCCCATCACCGCGAAATCGACGAGCATGCCCGCGTCGGCGCCGACCGTGGCGCCGACGTCGAGAACGATGCTTTCGCCGCGCAACGTCGGCCAGATGGCGGCGATCGCCGGGCGCTCGATGCCGGGGAGCGGCTTCAAGCAGAACTTCGCCATGGCCATCAGCGCGCCGGTATTGCCGGCGGAGACGGCCGCGCCCGCCTCGTGGTCGCGCACGGCTTCGATGGTGCGCCACATCGACGATTTCCAGCGCCCCTTGCGAAGCGCCTGGCTCGGCTTGTCGTGCATCTGCACGGTAACGCCGCAATGATGGAATTCCGAGACCTTGCGCACGCGCGGGCTCGCGTCCAGCGCCGGGCGGACGGAATCCTCCTCGCCGAAGATGACAAAGCGGAGGTCGGGACGCCGGTCGACGGCGATCGCCGCGCCGCCGATCACCACCTCCGGGCCGGCGTCGCCCCCCATGGCGTCGAGCGCAATCGTGACCGTTTGAGACATCAAGGCGTCGCTTTGGGAAGGATTTGCCGGAACATAACCCGTGCCCCCCCTATGGCAAGCGCTCCGGCTAACGGCCTGCTATTCCTTAGCGTTCTTCAGTTTGGCGAGCGACGCAAGAGGCGAGGCGTCGGCGGCCGAATCATCCTCGATATGGCCGGGAAACTCAACGCCCGGAGCGCGCGGATAGGGATCGAGCCCGAGCGCTAGGTATTCCCGGACAATGGCGCCGAGCGCGATCCGCCCGCCGTGGAAGGCATCCGGGCCTACGCTCTCCTTGGGCTCGGATGCCGCCGCTCCAGCCGCACTTTCGGCCGCCACGAGCGTCAGATCGATCGCCTCGCTGACAGCCTGGGGAACAGGGTCGAGCGTCACCACGTCGGTCTGCACCACGGTTGCGACGAGAGCCCCGCGCACGGAATAGGCACCCCCGCCGAGGGCGCGTACGTCGAGGTCCGCGGTCAACTCCGTCACCTCGGGAATGCCCAACTCGCGCGCGAGGGCGACGCGTTCTACCGCGTTGGCCTCGACCCGAAAGCGCCGGCCGCCAGCGGGGATTTCGTCTGTGCGCGCCGTGAGCGAAAGCGAACCGGACTTCATGTCGAGCGTCACTCCCCTTGCGTCTGAGATAGGTCGGGAAACGGCGTCTCACCACGCCGAATGGCCGCGATGTCGGCAGCCTGGACAGCGGCGACGGCTTCCGCGATGTAGTCGGCAAGGGCGGCGGCGCGCCTCTCCTCCGGCCTGTCGGGAAAGACATTGCGCGCGATTGCGGCGGCCAGCTCTCCGTCTCCGCCGCCGATCGCGCGCTGATAGGCGGCGATCCGTCCCGCGAAGGCGCCATAAAGCGTCCGCATGCGCTTCGGCACGGAGAGATCGCCCAACCCCATCTCGCGGAACGCGCCGTCCATGTCGCGGACAAAACTCTCGGAGATCCGGCGGGCGAGCGCCGGATCGTCGCCAGGCTTGTGCATCAGCCGATGGAGCACCGGGAAGAGATGCAGCGTCAGCATCTCGAAGCGGCCTTGCGGCGTATCAGGTACGCCGTAGCCGAGATAGAGCCCCGGACGCCGGGACGCCGCGAGAGCGGCCGCGTAAAGCCGCGCCGCCGCGTCGCGCTCGGCGCGCCGGCTTGAGGAAAAGCGGAGCATTCTATGCCGGTCGCATCCCTGCCACACACCTCGGGCAATCGGCGCCAGTTATTGCAAAGGGCGGGCGACGAGGCTAGCAACCGGCCAAAGGAAGGAAGGGCATGCGTTCGGCACTTCGCCATTTTCTCAAGGGCCTCGCGGTCGCGCTCCTCGCCGCCTTGGCGCTATCTGCCTGCGTCGGCGAGACGCTGCACCGAGGCTATATCCTAACGGAATCGGCGCTTCAGCAGGTGCAGGTCGGGGCGCCGCGCGAGCAGGTGCTGATCGCGCTCGGGACGCCCTCGACCACGGCCGATTTCGGCGGCGAGATATTCTACTACATCTCGCAGGTCACCAACCGGCCGGTCGCCTTCCTGAACTCGCGCGTGATCGACCAGCAGGTGCTGGCGATCTATTTCGACGAGAACAGCACGGTGCAGAGGGTCGCGCAGTACGGCCTGAAGGACGGCCGCGTTTTCGACTTCATTTCGCGCACCACGCCGACCGGCGGCAGCGACTTTTCGTTCATCGGGCAGCTGCTTGGCGCGGCGGGCAATGTGAGCGCGGTGCCGGGTGCTCAATAGGCGCGCGGCTTTTCGCTACGAAACCGGCCGCCAATCGCCTATTCTTGAGGGCCCAAGATCGTGCCTGGAAACCGCCCCATGATTATCGCTCGGATTGCAACAAACGCCGATCAAAATGGGCGGTATGCCTTGCATTCGGGGTTTGCGCATTCCAGTGGCAAGCATCGTGGCGATGGTTGCTGACGGAATGACTGAAGCGGAGATTCCGGCGGCCTACCCGGATCACGAACATGAGGACATAACGGCGGCGCTGCGCTATACGGCCGATGGCGTGCGCGAACGTGAGCTGCCTTTGGCCGTTCCGTGAGATTCCTCGTGGATGCGGCCTTGTAGCCGCTCGTCGCGGAAGACCTGGGCGCAGGAGGTGTCCTTGTAGGGGTCGCCGAC
>JBOHKB010000046.1:0-1668 GCA_050728815.1 Propylenella sp. | reverse complement strand
GCGGCCGGCGTCGACGTTGCGCGGGCCGCGACCGACATAACGGGCCGGCCCCGCTCTCGCGTGTCGCTGCTCGCCTGCCTGCCGGACGCGGGATCTCTCATGCGGTCTACGTCGACCATCAAGGAGTTCATCGGGCTCTATGCCTATCGCTGGCTGGGCTGGGCGTGAGAGCAGGCGAAGGCGGAGCCGATGAAGGACCGGGCGCGTCTCAACTCCTGCGTCTCGCGGCCGCGCTCCGCGCGCCGCTCGGCCTGCCGGATGTCGCATTCGACGTCGGCCACATCGACCCGCCGCTGGTGCGCTTCGCGGCGCGCAGGCACCGCGTCGAGTGCCTTCTTCACTGGTGGCTGGAATCGCCCGCCTCCGACCGGGTCACGCTTGAGGCGGCGGCGCTGTTGCGGGCGCGGCGGGAGCGGAACGCGATGCGCGTGCACGCTCTCGACATGGCCCTTGAGGACGTCCGCGGTGCCTGCGGCGGCGCCGTATCCTCGCTCGTCACGTTCAAGGGGCCGTCGCTGGCGCGGCAGCTCTATGGCGACCCGCTGCTCAGCCGGTCGAACGATCTCGATGTTCTTGTCGAGCCGCGCGAGCTGACGGTCGCGACGAAGCGGCTCTTCGCCGCCGGCTTCACGCTGCAGAACCGCACCCGCACGGCCGCCTTGAGCCCTGCCGAGCGCATCTACCATCGGCTCGGTAAGGAGATGGTCTTCGTGCGTCCACTGAGCGCGCTCCCAGTGGAGCTGCACCAGCGGCGGTTGATGGTCGACCGGCTGCCGCCCTTCGCGCTCGCGCCTGCGGCGGACGCATCGATCCCAAATCCGGCGCTCGACGCGGCCTATGCCGCCTATCTCCTCGCCCACGGCGCGCAGACGCATTGGCATCGCCTGAAATGGCTCGCCGACCTGACGCAGGTCTGGCGGCATCTCGACGAGGCGGCGTATCGCGCGCTGATCAGGCATTGCGAGCGCGCCGGGATTGCGCTCGCCGCGCGCGCCAGCCTTCTTCTCGCGGAGGACGTCTTTCCGCGCTCGGTGCCGGGAGTTCTGCTCGAGTGGGCAGCCAACGCGAAATCCAGGCAACGCGTCGCGGACGTCGCAGCCGGCTTTCTCAACGTGCTTTCGCGGGAGACGGTCGGGCCGCAGGCTTTTTGGCGCTCCTACCGGGACAACCCCTACGATTCCGTCGGGCCGCGCTTCGAAACGCTGGCGCGGGTCACAGCGTTGTCCGTGTTTCGGCGGATCCAGCGGGTGCTTTGAGGCGAGGCACCTCGCCGGCAAGCGCGTAGGCGAGTCGCCGCTTGACGCGCCCGTGGTCTCCCTCGATGCGGAGAGATTGGCGACGAGCATCCGGAACCGGGTGTCGCCCGACTTCGGATAGAGGCGAGCCATATGAGCGGTCTCATGCGGCTCTGTCCAAAAGGCCCACATCCCGCCAATGCGCTTCGATCATTGCGAGCGTCTCGGGGAGCGCGCTGAAATCGCGCGGTGTGGTCAGCCGGAATATGCCGATCGCACGCTGTAGTTCGACCGCCTCGGCGAAGTAGCGCCTGTCGAGGCCCATGCGGGCGATGAGAGCGGGGCGGTGTGCGCCGCGCCGCAGGATTTGCGCGGCGTCGACCACGTTCGGCCGCTCGATGCCGCGCCTATGCGGCGGCCGGTCCTCACGGAG
>JBOHKB010000045.1:0-4252 GCA_050728815.1 Propylenella sp. | reverse complement strand
GCGCGCCCCATTCCGGCGGCGCGCCCGCGAGCATGATCGCCTCGTCCGCGGCCTTGAAGGTGAGCGTCGCGCTCTTCTGCCAATCGTCGATCAGCCCGACGCCGCCGATCGCCGGCGTCGGCAGGATCGCCTCGCCGTTCGTCTCGTTGTAGAGCGAGACGTTGCCTGAGACGACGGGGAAGTCGAGCGCGCGGCAGGCCGCGCCGATGCCTTCCACCGCGCGCACGAACGCGCCCATCACCTCGGGCCGCTCCGGATTGCCAAAGTTTAGATTGTCGGTGACGGCGAGCGGCGTCGCGCCGACCGCAGTCACATTCCGCCAGCACTCGGCGACGGCCTGCCTGCCGCCTTCGAACGGATCGGCGGCGACGTAGCGCGGCGTCACGTCGACCGAGAGCGCAAGCGCCTTGTCGCTGCCGTCGATGCGGATGAGGGCGGCGTCGCCGCCCGGGCGCTGCACGGTATTTCCTTGGACCAGGTGGTCGTACTGCTCCCACACCCAGCGGCGGGAGGAGAGGTCGGGCGACCCGATGAGCTTGAGGAGCGCGTCGGCGATGTTGGGCGCGTCGCCAAAGCTCGCCGCGTCGAGCGGAACCGGCTTCTTGGGCTCGGCCCAGGGCCGGTCATATTCGGGCGCCTCGTCGCCGAGCTTCTTGATCGGGAGGTTGGCGACCTCTTCGCCGTGCCGACTCACGCGGAAGTGAAGGTCGTCGGTCGTACGCCCGACGTCGGCGAAATCGAGCCCCCATTTCCTGAAGATCGCCTCCGCCGCCGCGTGTTTCTCGGGGCGGAGCACCATCAGCATGCGCTCCTGGCTCTCCGACAGCATCATCTCGTAGGCGGTCATGCCCGGCTCGCGCGTCGGCACCCGGTCGAGGTCGAGCGCGATTCCGAGGTCGCCCTTCGCGCCCATCTCGACAGCCGAGCAGGTGAGGCCCGCCGCGCCCATGTCCTGGATGGCAACGACTGCACCGGAGGCCATCAGCTCCAGGCACGCTTCGAGCAGCCGTTTTTCCGTGAACGGATCGCCGACCTGCACGGTCGGACGCTTTGCTTCGGCGTCCGCGCCGAACTCCGCCGACGCCATCGTCGCGCCGTGGATGCCGTCGCGGCCGGTTTTCGCGCCGAGATAGACGACGGGTAGGCCGACGCCCTCGGCCTTCGAGTAGAAGATCGCGTCTTTCTTGGCGATGCCGAGCGCGAACGCATTGACCAGGCAGTTGCCGTTGTAGCGGCGGTGGAAATTCACTTCGCCGCCCACCGTCGGCACGCCGAAGGAATTGCCGTAGCCGCCGATCCCCGCGACCACACCTGCCACCAGGTGGCGCGTGCGCGGGTGCCGAGGGTCGCCGAAGCGGAGCGCGTTCAGCGCCGCGATCGGTCGCGCGCCCATCGTAAACACGTCGCGCAGAATGCCGCCGACGCCGGTCGCAGCACCCTGATACGGCTCGATGTAGGAGGGGTGGTTGTGGCTCTCCATCTTGAAGACCGCCACCAGCCCGTCGCCGATGTCGATCACGCCTGCGTTCTCGCCCGGCCCCTGGATCACGACCTTGCCGGTGGTGGGCAGGGTGCGCAGCCACTTCTTCGAGGATTTGTACGAGCAGTGCTCGTTCCACATGGCGGAGAAGATGCCAAGCTCCGTCAGCGTCGGCTCGCGGCCGATCAGATCAAGGATGCGCTGGTACTCGTCGGGCTTCAGGCCGTGATCGGCGACGAGTTCCGGCGTGATCGGAGTGTTTTCGGGAATCGTCATCCGTCCGGCTTAGCGGCAAACCGAGCACGCTGGCAAAAGCACGGCGGCGGCCCTTCGGCAATCAGGCACAATCAGCGCGCACCTGCGGCGCGGTCACTCCATGCTGTCGTAGCCGGCGGAGGTGTCATGCAAAAGCTGGGCGAGGGATTCTAGGCCGCGGCGGACATCGCCGCGTGTGCGCGGCGCAGTGAACCCGATACGCACGCAATGGCAGACGAGGTCGACCTGCCCGACCTTGAAGGCGTCGGCGTCGTCGATGAGGATGCCGCGCTCGAGCGCCGCCTTCTTGAAGGTGCCGGGGAGCCAGGGGTCGGGCAGCTTCAGCCAGATGAAGCCGCAATGCGGATCGCCCTTGGAGGAATAACCGGCCATGATCTCGCTTGCGATCGCGGCGCGTGTACGGGTCTCTTCCAGAACCCGGGTCTTCAGCCGGTCCGCCTCGCCGCTCAGCACCAGGCGCGCCGTGACTTCCGTCATTGCAAACGAGATTCCGCCGGTCAGCAGCTTCTTGGCGTTGACCAGACGGCCGGCAAGATTCGGCGGGCAGGACACCCAGCCGGCGCGGAGCCCGGCCGAGAGCGTCTTCGAGACGCCGCTGACGTGAAAGGTCTGCTCCGGAATGATCGCGGCGAATGGGGGAGGGCCGTCGTCAAGCGCGTCGCCGTAGATGTTGTCCTCGACGATCAGGACATTGTAGCGGCGCGCGATCTCGGCGATCCGCTGGCGGTTTTCCACCGGCATGATCGACATCGTCGGATTGTTGAAGGTGGGGGAGAGGACGAGCGCCTTCGGGTGCTCGCGCGCGCAGACAGCCTGAAAATCGTCCGGGTCGATCCCCTCGTTGCCGCCTTGCACCGTGATCGGGCGGCGGCCGATCAGCGCCGCGCCGCGCGCTAGCGCGCTGTAGCTCAAATCCTCGAACGCGACTCTGTCGCCGGGTGCCGTCACCGCGCCGATGACACTCTCGATTCCGCTGAGCACGCCCTGCGCCGGAACGATTGTATCGAGCGAAGGCCGCCAGCCGCCGCTGGTCAGCCAGTGCGCCCCGGCCTCTCGCCACTCGTCTCGGATCGTGCGGGTGTAGTCGTTGGCGTGATGCGGGAAGTCGGCGAATACCTCTGCCACCATCGGCCCGATCACACCCGCCTGCCCAACATCGGCGGCAGCGGTCGAATCCATTCGGAGCGTTGCATTGACTGCGGAGTCGGCGAAGACCGACGCCTTGATGTCGATCGCATGCCCGGCGACCGCCTCGTGCCTCTCCGCACGGCGAAGCACATAGGTGCCGCGGCCGACCTCGCCGTTGACCAACCCGCGCTCGCGCGCAACCGCGTAGGCGCGGCTGACCGTGCCGAGCGTCACCCCGACGTCGAAGGCAAGATTGCGCTGCGGCGGGAGTTTCGTGCCCTCCGTGAGGACGCCGCGCTCGATGTCCCGTTCGATACGTTCTGCAAGCCTGAGGTAGAGCGGACCGGCACCCTCGGAAAGGTTAGGAAGCCAACTTGTCATGGTGACAAGTTTCTATCTTGTCATCATCTGCGAGTCAACGCATTGGGATCAATGAAGACGATTAAGGGCACGAACATGAGTACAATTGATACATTACGGGCCGGAAGCCGGACCGCAGCGCAATTTGGAACCGGGCTCGGCGGCCTGTTGGCATGTGTTGAGGCGATGATGCAGCGGCATTGCTCGCGCCGGCTTCTTCTATCCATGACCGACGAGCAGCTGAAGGACATCGGGATTTCGCGCGCCGACGCCTACCGTGAAGCGCGCCGCCCGTTCTGGGACTGATCTTCGCTAAGTGCGGGCGCGACTGTCAGCGGCACGTGCGCCCGCCGCCCGCCCAGAACGCCACTTCGCCGCGGATACGCTCTGCCTCGCTGCCCTCCATGACTGGCCCGAACAGCCTGACGTCCGACCCGCGCTTCGCGCGCACGATCTCGATGACGAGCTGCGGCAGGCCTGTGGGATCCGACTTGCTCACGATGAGCACGCGCGGCCGTTCGGATGAGGACAGCTCTGGCGCGTAGACGTAATCGGCGAATCGCGAATTGCCCTCGCCGAACCAGCACTCACCGACCTTGTCGGAAATCTGCCTCGCTGCGCTGACGGGATCCTGGTTCGCATGCAGCAGTACGTAGCCTTGTGGCGCTCCCGTCTGGCAGGCGGCGAGGAGCAGGAGCAGCCCTGCTGCGCTGAAACGCGCGATATCCCTCCCCCTTGTGGGGAGGGTGGCCTGAGCAAAGCGAAGGCCGGGTGGGGTTCCTCGCGCCGCGCTCCACGCCCGGGAACCCCTCCCGTCATCCGGCGCGCTGCGCTTGCCGGATGACACCCTCCCCGCAAGGGGGAGGGAAACAACGCCAGTTCTGCCTATCACGCCGCCTGCTCCATGAAACCCGCCGCAATGCTCTGGAAAAGCGGCAGGCCGTCGACGCCGCCCAGGGCCGGCTCTGTCATGTCCTCCGGATGCGGCATCATGCCGAGCACGTTGCC
>JBOHKB010000044.1:0-8193 GCA_050728815.1 Propylenella sp. | reverse complement strand
CCTCAGGTCCATCGAGCTGGCAAGGTCGAGCTCGATTGCCACCCGCTGCAGCACCTTGCCGGACCGCGCGATTTCGACCTCCGTGTCGACGACGGAGCTCGATCCGAGCCCCTGCGACAATCCCGTGTCGAAGCCCACGAGCTGCGAGTCGCGGCGATCCACGACGACCAGGGCTTCGGCGCTGTATTGCTTGTCGAGCTGCGATGTTGCGAGGACGGCCATCGCCACCACGAGAAGCATCGTTCCCGCGATCATCCACTTGCGACGGCGAAGCACACGGACCGCCTCGCGAAGGTCGACCGCGTTCTCGTCGCGCAGCTGAGGCTCCCCATCCACAAGCGCGGGGAGGCCGATTCCGGAGGGTATCTTGATGTTTTCCTGCATTGTGAAGCGATTCGGCGGTTAGCCTCGTGCGAGTCGAAAAAGCGCGAAAACGGACTTCCTTTACAGCGCCACCTCGAGCAAATCGCCGTGCATTCCTTCTACCATCAACCTCCTTCGTAGTCAGTCACCAGTCGCGTCATTGACAATGATCGTAAATCCGCGGGGCGATGGCGAGGGCCGTCGCCCAGGCGGTTCTTCGAAAATCCAGGGATAACCTAGTGTTTCAGCGCCGCGGCCAGATGCTTGCCGAGGCGTAGGGACAGTTGCACGATCGTCAGAGTGGGGTTCGCGTGGCCGGTGCTCGGGAAGACCGAGGAGCCGGCGACGTAAAGGTTGTCCTGCCCGTGAACCCTGCAATTGCTGTCGACGACGCCGCGGCTTGGATCGTCGGACATGCGCGTCCCGCCCATGTGATGGGCTCCCGCGAGTTCGTCGTTCATGGGATAGTCGCCGCGGCCCAGCACCCAGTCGTGGATCTTGAGGCGGCCAAGATCGGACTTCACGAGAAAGTTGCCGAACTCGAGCGCGGTCACCCTGACCGTTCGAAGGTCGTTTTTCGACTTCCGCCAATGCAATTCGGTGAGCGGCACGCCAAAACGATCCCGCTCCGTGGCCGAGAGCGTGACTTCGTTCTCAGCTCGAGGCTCCTGTTCCCACGCCGCCCGTAGCTGCGGCCCGCAAACCAGGCCCTTTCCCAGCTGCTCCAAAGCCCATTTGCCGAACCGCGGTGCGACGCAGGCTATATCCTCGATGACCCCGGCCGTCCCTGCATGATCCCGATATTTGAGCCGAAGGCCGCAATTCAGGACATCCAGCCCTTCCTGCTTCTCCGGGACGAGGGAGAAGAAGTCCGTCGATTCCGATCCGGGATCGACCGCGGCCAACTCGCGCTTGACGATGGCATCGCCAAGCGTGAAGTGCGGGTGCTCCATCCAGAAGCGTCCGAGCGCCGAGGTGTTACTCACCACCTGGCCGCCGTTCGCCACGTTGCTCCAGAGCAAGATCCTGCTGTTCTCGATGCCGCCGGTGGCGAGGACATATCGCCTCGCAATCACCTTCACCTTCTGGCCGTCGAAGGTCTCTACCGTCACGTCTCCGACCGTGCCGCCGCTTGAGTTGATCGACGTAACGTTCGCCCCCAGCGCAAGATGAATCGTGGACGAAGAAAGGATCGCCTCCCTATACTTCTCGCCAAACCGCACGGGCGGCGAATAAGCGAAATGGATTCGCTTGAGAGATGACTCGAGCAGGCCTTCGTCCGGCGTCAACGGCGTCAGCTCCAGCATCGCCGACGCATCCGCCAGGAAAGGATCAAGATCGGCTTTTCCTATGGGCCACGCTGTGTTGCCGAAGGATCCCTTGTTCCTGAAATCGATATCGTCCAAGGGGCGGCACCACCCGGACCAGTGCCCCGACGTTCCGCCGAAATATCTGAGGCGCACGGCCTCGAGCTGGTGATAGGGGTCGCCGACGACCTTTCCCTTGTACAGCTCCTGCGATTCGTCGTTCCAGTCGAAATCACCCCCTTCGAGAAGAAGAACGCGTAGCCCTGCCGCTGCGAGCGTCAGGGCGCAGGTGATTCCGGCTGGACCGGTTCCGATTATACAGCAATCAAGCGAAGCGACGCGGCCGACATCCGCAACACCGATCAGCATCAAAGATCCTTCTTTGCCAGGATCCAGCCGTTGGAAATGACGAGCTGATCCTCGTCTGCAAAGGAAGCACGGGCGAACAAGAGCGCCGGGACTGCGAGCATGAATCGGCGGGTCAGCCGAATCCTCCCAGACGGCCGGCCAAGCGCCTCAGCGCCCTTCGTGCGGGTCTCCGCTTCTCGGTCGAGACAGGCGGTCAGACCTAGTTTCAGTGTCATGTCAAACGAATCTCCGGAGGGTCTTTCCCTTCGCTAACGTTCGGCCGTGCCTTCAGTGGTAGTATCCATAATCGCCGCGTTGGCCGCTTGGTGCGACGCGATTGAGGACCAGGCAAAGCGTACTCAGCTCGGAGCGAACTTGCCGCATCGCCATGCGCGCGGAGCTCTGGTTCGTCGACGCGTAGCCGACAACGTATATGCCGACGTCCGCGCTGCGGGCAACGATTTGCGGATCGACGACCAGCCCGACCGGCGAAGTATCCAGCACGACGACGTCGAAATTCGAGCGGGCGAAGGACATCAAGCTGCGGAACCGATCGGACATCAGCAAAACATCCGTCGGCCCGCTCCAACCCTCGGCCGCTAAAATCAAACTAAGGTCTGTCCTCGACTCGGGTGCCGTCACGAGCTTCGCGATGTCCTTTTCGTCGATGTTTCCCCTCAAGAATTCAATCAATGAGAACTTCGGATCGATGCCGGTGGATTTGCCAATGGACGGATGCCGCAGATCGGCGTCGATCAGGAGCGTCTTCCTCCCGGTGAGGGCAAACGCGCGAGCCAGCGCCAGAGCGATCGTCGTTTTCCCCTCCTCAGGCAGCGTCGATGTGACGAAGACGCAAAGCGGCTGCGCCTCCTTCGCGAAGGCCTCCACGCCGAGCCGCGCCCGCCGGATCGCTTCGGAGAATGCCGCGAGCGGATCGGAAACGATCGTGGACTCGACAGGTTTTCCGTCCTTCCGCCGGGCGAGGGGGATTGAAGCAATCGCGGGCAGACCTGCGGCGGCCTCCAATTGCTCGATGCTGGTGAAGCCTCCGACATAGCGTTCCCTGAGCACGGCCATGCCGATGCCGGCGAAACCCGACAGCAGCAGTGCGGCGCCGCCGATCAGCCGCAGCGGCGGAAAGCTAGGCCTGTCGGGCGGCGTGGCGGCGGAGACGACGCGCGAATCCGGCAGATCGAAAACCGCCTGCTGCTCCGCCTCCCTGAGCTTGTTCATCAGATTCGCGTAGAGGGCCTTCTGGCTCTCGGCGTCCTGCTGAAGCCGGAACAGTTCCCCAGAGACTTCTCGCGGCAAGTCTTGCTGCGTCAGGACGGCGCTGAGGTGGTCACGGATCGCGGTCGTGTTTCGCTCGGCGGAGGAGACTGCAGCCCGCAGGTCGGCCGCCCGCATCTCCGCCACGGCGCGGATCTCCTGGTCGAGCGCAGCCAGATCCTCCTCGGACCCTTCCGCCGGGCCTGCGTCCGCAGCGTTCGCCGTTGGCGAAAGTTTCTCGCGACGCGCGGCGAAATTTCTGTCCGTGTCCGAGAGAAGGCTCGAGAGACGGTGAAAATCCTCCGCGCGTAGTGCATCGTCGATATCCTTCAGCGCCTGCCCTTCCCGCGCCAGCGTCGCCCGCTCCTCATCGAGGCGGCGAAGCAATTCCCGCGATTCTGGGGTGCCGTGTTGGGCAAGCGCGGTCGCGACAGACCTTTCGATCTCTTCCTCCGACCCGGTGATCTCCGCGGCCAGGACGTCGACCCGCTCGTGCAGGAAGGAAGCCGCCTTCTGCGAGGAGTTGAGCTTCGACTCGATTTGCGCGTCGGCGTAGGCGTCGGTAAGCGCGTTTGCCAGTTGAGCCGCCAGTTCCGGCGACTCGGCCTCCGCGGAGATCGAGATGACCTTGGTAAGGCCAAGCCTCCTGATCTTGAATCGCCCGGAAAGGCTCTCGAGCAGCCTTGCCCTGTCTTCCGCCGAGAGGCCGGCCCAAGTTGCGGCCCCCTCCGTCGTCTCGGGCTTCTCGGCGAGACCCGACATCCAAGAAATCCGGTCGATCAGGGAAGGCCGCGGCAAAAGCCCGCCCGACTGGATGAGCTCCTGATCTTGTGCGACGCGGCCAAGGACCGATGGCGAGCGGGCGATCTCGACTTCGGTATCCACCACCGCATTAAAGCCGAACACGTTGGAGATGGCCGGTTCGAAGCCAAGCAACCGCGATTCCGCGGCGTCGACGACGACGAGTGCGGTCGCCGTATAGCGCCGCTCCAGCTGCAGCACGATCAGCAGCGTGATTGCCATCAGGCCGATCATGGTGACCGTGATCGTGCGAATGTGCCGCCTTAGGAATGCGACGTTGCCGCGGATATCGAACCTGCGGGCGTCAGCGCGCGGCGGCGCCATTCGCGCCACACGCAGTGGCCGCGGAGCTTCATTCATGGTCGCTTCCGCTGACCGAAAGAGGAAAATCGTTCGTCACTGGGCCGCCCGACCTGTAGCACTTGCCGCCCTGTGCCCTCAAGGACAACGCAGGTAAGCCTGCTCGTCGCGTAGGCGGCAGTGTCGACGTTGATCCGATATCGGCCGAGAAAGGGCTCCTCGGTTGGCGTGTGTCCGTGAACCACGATCTTTTCGAACGATTCGTCCCGATCGGAAAAGCCGTCGCGGACCCACAGCATGTCTTCCGACGCCTGTTTGCCGAACGGAATGCCGATGCGCACGCCGGCATGGACGAACAGGTAATCGCCCAGGATATGGGAAATCGGCAGCGACTGAATGAATGCCAGATGACGGCCGGGAAGACGCAGCGCGAGCTCCTCACGCGCCGCGCGCAGGTCGGGGTCGGCCCCCGCGTATGGCCGAATGTCCACCCCATAGGAGCGCACCAGGTCGAGTCCGCCGAGGCGGAACCAGGACCGCCCGACGCGCTCGGGGCGATCGAGGAACCTCAGGAGCAAATCCTCGTGATTACCGCGGAGAAACACGTGCTCCACCCCCGCCCCGAACCCCTCGAGCAGGAGATCGATGACGCCGCTCGAATCGGGGCCCCGGTCGATGTAATCGCCAAGGCCGATCACAATCGCTTTCCGGGGAGCGCGTTCGCCGATGCCACGATCTATTTCGCCGCGCAGAAGCCGAAGCAGGTCGGAGCGGCCGTGAACGTCTCCGAAGGCATAGATGCGCAAGCCTTCCGGCGCCGACGCTGTGTGCGGCGCGGAATTCTGCTCGCTTGCCCGCGGCGTCTCGGACGGTTGTGCCGCCAAGCGCCTCAAGAATCTCCGTCCCCACAGACGGACGGGAAGGCGGCCACTCTCACTCATCAACTCGCATCCGAATCGCAGCGCCCCTCAGCGCTCTGCTGCATTAGATGACCGCCGCGCATCGTGGTAGGCACGACATGTCGGACTAACTCCCATCCTTCACTTTGCGCGGACGCAAGCGTGAACCAAAAGCCCAGGACGCCGTCCAAGTCGTCATCAAGCGCGCCGGAAGATTCAGGTTAATTCTCGAACCATCTAGTTACATATTACCTTCTGTTGAAACCAGCACGACGCTGAAATTGACTCTGACGTTTTCCCATGGTTTATTTCCCTAAGACTACCGGCGTATATGCACGCTTGAGTAGTGTCTGTTTGAGATCAGGCGGGGAGATCGTGATGAGGGCCTCTGCCGTCCACCTTGTCTTCCTGGCGACGATGCCGGTGGTCGGTTCGGCGGGACCCGCTTCCGCTGAAGTCGGCGAGGCGGTGGCCGTGATCCAGCAGGCGGTCGCCAGCGGTCAGACCGGCGCGCGAACGCTAGCCGTCGGGGCGCCGGTATTCATGGGCGACCTCCTTCGCATGGGCCCCATCGGCGAAACCCAGCTGCTTTTCGTCGATGATACGCGGCTGGTCGTCGGACCGAACTCGTCCTTGACGATCGACGAGTACATCGTCCGGGATCAGCGGACCGTCAGCCGCCTCACCGTCAACGCCATCGTCGGCTCGTTCCGCTTCATAACCGGTCTCAGCCCGCACGAGGCGTATTCGATCAAGACGCCGAACGCGACCATCGGCGTTCGCGGCACCAGCATCGACCTTGCCGTGACGACCGTCTCGACGGGCGTGGTCGTCTATTCCGGCGCCGCCGAGGTCTGCGACGAAAACGAGAGAAACTGCGTGATCGCGGAAGCGGGCTGTGGAGCTGCCGTTGCCGATCCGGACGGCGTTCTACCGGTCGACGAGGCCGAGAAGACGGCGTTCATCGAAGAGAGCTTTCCCTACGCGGTAGACCAGGAGCTGCTGCGAGCCGACTTCAAAGTCGATACGGGCGATTGCGGACTGGTCATCCCCGCAAACATCCAGATCGATCCGTTCCAGCCCGGAGCGATTCAGGCAATTGCCGCCAGTCCTTCCTAGGTGTCGACCGGGGAAGGCGAAGTGCCTGCTTAGCCGCTCTCCGGGCCGCACTCCGTTGTCCTCGGCCGAGCGCCCAAATAGGAGCGTCGTCGCGCAATCACTGCGGGCGCGACGCATCGGATTTGATTCGATCCCTGACCAAGCTGACGAAAGCGTCCTGCGCGTCTGGACCAAGCGTCTCGACCACCGGCAATACCATGCGTCGAAACGACTCGTTGGCGACGAAAGCGGCGATCAGCCGGTCGGCAAGGTGCGGAGCGGCGAGCACGAGCTCGATGTCCTGCCTGACCTGATCGCGGAGGTGGTCGGGCAGAAAGCGGTAGACCTGGAGCCCGAGGATAACTCGGTCGGCCGCAATCCAGCCCACGCGCGGTGATGTCTCGTAGGACCGCTGCAGGGACTGGAGCAGCTCGGGACCAAAGGTTCCGAGCTGAAAGAGCAGTCTCGTCCGGTGGAGCCAAAGCTCGCCCGAGAGTGGATTCGCGCCAAGCGCGACGTCGACGATGTCGAGGCAGGCTCGGGTCGCTTCCTGGAACGCCTCGACATCGCCATCGCCCTCCGCACGGGCGGCCGTGCGCCGGTCCTCGCACGGTCGGAGGCGGGCCGTCGTCAGAGCCGGATCGGCGATCAGCTGCGAGATCGCTTCCGCGCGTGCGGATGTTCGTGCATCAACTTGCACAGCCGGCGCGACAAAAGGAGCGAGCTCCGTCAGCCAAAGCTCCGCCGGCGTTGCGCTGACGACGAGCGCAAGCCGCGCCGCCGCGAACAACATCACGCAAATGCCGGCGGCAAGCAGCGTTAGAACGACCCTGCGAGCGAACCGGGCGCCCGGCGTCGTTGCCAGCCCAACCTGTGAGCCTCGCAGTTCACCGCCCTTCCGGGACGTGGCCGTTCGCGTCTCGGCCAGAAGCCGGCTCGCCTCGCCGTAACCCGCTCCGGCGACGGCCGCGAACACCAACCCCACGGCCTGGATCTGCAGGCTGAAATCGACCAGCGAGTGAAGCGCGACGATGACGAATGCGCCGAGGGCGGCCATTGCAGCAGGAGCCGAGCCCGGGCGAGTGACGGCGCACTGGGCAATGCGCCAGAGGCACACCGCGGCGATGAACACGATCAGCACCAGCATTGGCGCCCCGAGCTCGGCCGCCGCCTGCAGGTAGCTGTTGTGAGCCCTGTTCCAAACCACGGACGCGGGGACCTCGGCGCCCTGGAACAAAGGATAGACGTCGGCGAACGCGCCGGCGCCGTGGCCGAGAAGCGGGCGATCCGCGATCATGCGAAGCGTATCTTCGTAGAGGGGGAACCGAACATCCGCCGCCGGGTCGGCCTCCTCGAGGCGCTCGACGAGAAGATTGCTCGAGAGTTCGGCAATCCCGACCAGGAAGGCGCCGACAAGGAGCAACGCAATAAGTCGGCCTCGTCCGAAGGACAGCGGTCGCCATGACGCCAGCGCCACGACCAGCAATCCGGCGAGCCCAGCCGCCGACCCCGCGCGCGAACCGGTGCTCAGCAAGCCGCTGAGCAGGAAGGCCGCGGCGAGAAGGTAGACGCCGCTGCTGCTGATGACGGAAATTACGAACTCAAACGACGAGGATACGCCGGCGCCGCGCCGGACCGCCTCCTCCATCCTCTCGCCGAGCAATGCCGCGCCGCCGACGAGCCCGATCGCAAAATAGGTCGCGGCCGAATTGCGGCTGACGAACGTGGCCGTCACGCTGCCTTCGTACGCGTCGGTGTCGATCAAAGGCACCTGATCGACACCGAGGTAGAGCGCCGCCATGCCGTAG
>JBOHKB010000043.1:0-7521 GCA_050728815.1 Propylenella sp. | reverse complement strand
CGCGTCGGCCGGCGTGGGGCCGGCGGGGCGCGGCGCCGCCGTCAGGGTCTTCCCGGCGGTTGCCGTCGTCCTGACAGGCGGCGGAGACGACCGGGCGGGGGCAAGGCTCGCGGCCTCGAACGGAGTCGCGGCTGCCGCAACTTTCGGCGCTGGAGCCCCCGGGCCGCGTACTTTCTTCACGTCGTTCTCGACGACCACGTCGGACGGCCCGCCGACCAGGATCAGATGCTCGATCCCATCGCAACGCACGAGCACAAGCTGCCGCTCGGCGTCGACCTTCGTACGCTCCAGGACTTCGATACGGCTCTCGCCCAGAATTCCGGACTTGCCGCCCTTCCGCCCCTTGCGGCGGCGAAACATGCCGAAGCGAAAGTAGAGGACAGCAATCACAGCCGCGGCGACAACCACCCCAACTGCAACGAGGCCCAACACGACGAGCCCTACCGACATCAACTTCTCCATCCGCCGCGCGCTGCGAGCGAGGAACAATAAACGGAACCGCGTGCCCGTTCAATTAATCCGTCGCGGGAAGATCGCGCGAAACGGCTGCCGCGCCAAGTTGAAAAAGCAGGCGACAACGATACTAAGGTGGCGGAATCCGGCCAAGCGAATCGGATAGGTTGACTCGGGGGTCGGCGGCTATGCGGCAGGACGGGACCGGGCGGAACAGCGGAACGCGATCCGCTCGGGGGCGTCTGACGCTGGTGACCGCGCTCGTCATCATCCTGGTGGTGGTGGCGAGCGGCTACCTCTTCCTTCCCGAATCCGCGGCGACCTTGGTCGTGCTCGCCTGCATCGCGGTGCTCTCGACCGTCGGAGTGGTCGCGCTCTTTGCTGCCGCGGCAGGAATTCTTGGTTGGCGGACGCCGCCCGAATTGCCAGTCGAGCCTGGTGGACCGGCGCAGGCGCTGCTGGAGAATATGGCCGAGGGCGTGCTGATGACGGCGGCCGACGGCGCGCCGCTCTGGGCCAATGCCGCGTTCCTGAAGCTCACCGGCGCCACGAGCGCCCTCGATCTTCATTCGATCGAACGGCTCTTCTCCGACAATCCGGACGCCGCGGAAGCCGTTCACCGGCTCGCGGTCGCCGCCGACCAGGGCCGACGCGCTTCCGAAGAGATTCGCATGCCGGGCGGAATCGGCGGGCGCTCCGGCGGGGCCCGCTGGTACCGCGTGCGGGTGACGCCGGCCGGCGGAGGCGACACCCGCATCGGCTGGCTGATCGCCGACATCACGCGCGAGCGCGAGCACCAGGAGAACATCTTTCAGGAGCTGCAGAACGCTATCGACTATCTCGACCACGCGCCGGCAGGGTTCTTCTCGCTAGAGCCCGACGGCCGCATCCGCTACCTGAACGCCACGCTCGCCGAATGGATCGGCATTGACCTCGCCGAGTTCGAGCCCGGCGCCGCGCAGATCCGCGACATCGTGACGGTGGAGGGGCTGTCGGTCATCCAGGCGGCGAGCGTCGGGCGATCGGAAGAGGAGACGCTCGACGTCGACATGGTACGCACTGACGGCACGCGACTCCCGGTGCGGCTCATTCATCGCGTGCCCGTCGCTCCCGACGGTACGATTGGCGCGTCGCGCACGCTCGTCCTCGACATGCGCCGTGGCGATGATCGCGAGGCGGGGCGGCTCGCCGAGGCGCGCTTCGCCCGCTTCTTCAACAACACGCCGATGGCGATCGCCTCGATCGACCGCGACGGGCGGATCGCGCTCACCAATGCGCGCTTCGTGATGCTGTTCGGCAAGGCCGGAGCTGGCGGCAGGCGTCTCTCCGAGCTGGTGCAGGAATCCGAGCGCGCCGGCCTTTCCGCCGCGGTCGACGCGGCGCTTTCGCGGCAGAGCGAGATCCCCGCCGTTGACGCCAACTTCGCCGAAGACGCGGAGCGGAGCGCGCGCTTCTTCGTGAGCCCGATCCTGGAAGCCGAGGAGAGCGAGGACGCCGCCGTCGTCTACGCGCTCGAGACGACCGAGCAGCGGGCGCTCGAAAACCAGTTTGCGCAGAGCCAGAAAATGCAGGCCGTCGGCCAGCTCGCCGGCGGCATCGCGCATGACTTCAACAACGTGCTGACCGCGATCATCGGCTTCTCCGATCTGCTTTTGACCAGCCACCGGCCGACCGACCCGTCCTTCCAGGACATCATGAACATCAAGCAGAACGCCAACCGCGCGGCGGGACTGGTTCGGCAGCTGCTCGCCTTCTCGCGCCGCCAGACTCTCAGGCCGAAGGTCATCCAGCTCGGCGAGGTGCTGAACGAGATCTCCGTGCTGCTCGACCGGTTGCTCGGCGAGACGATCGAGCTTGAGTTGAGGCACGGGCGCGACGTATGGCCGATCAGGGCCGACCTCAACCAGCTTGAACAGGTGATCGTGAACCTTGCCGTGAACGCCCGCGACGCGATGCCGAAGGGCGGCAAGCTCACCATCCGCACCTCGAACATCTCCGAGGCGGAGAGCCGAAAATTCCGCGAGCAGGGCTTCAAGCCCGGCGAATACGTGCTGCTCGAAGTCTCCGACAGCGGCGTCGGCATGTCGCCGGAGGTGATGGGCAAGATCTTCGAGCCGTTCTTCACCACCAAGGGCGTGGGGCAGGGGACCGGGCTCGGCCTTTCCACCGTCTACGGCATCGTCAAGCAGACCGGCGGCTTCATCTACGTCGACTCAAAGCTCAGCGCCGGGACGACTTTCCGCATCCTGCTTCCGCGCTACGAGCCGCAGCCGGAGGAAGCTCCTACGGAGGGCGACCGCCCGCCGCCGCCCTCCGACCTGACCGGCAGCGCCAACATCCTCCTCGTCGAGGACGAGGAGGCGGTGCGCGCCTTCGCCGGGCGGGCGCTCTCGGCGCGCGGCTACAAGGTTTTCGAGGCGGCCTCGGGCCCCGAGGCGCTCGACCTGATGAAGGACATGCGCGACCCGGTCGACCTCGTCATCTCCGACGTGGTGATGCCGGGCATGGACGGGCCGACGCTGATGCGCGAACTCAGACGCCGGCAGCCTGACCTCAAGATCATCTTCATCTCGGGGTACGCCGAAGAGGCCTTCCAGCGCAGCCTGCCCGAAGACGAGGACTTCCAGTTCCTGCCGAAGCCGTTCTCGCTGAAAGAACTCGCGACGACCGTGAAGGAGACGCTTGAGGCATAGCGCCTCGAAAAATGCGGGCGCTAACGGTTACTTTGCGCGTCCGGGGGATTGTGCCGCCGCTCCGGAATTCAAACAGGGCGGGAACCGTGGCACTCGATGCAGGGACATTGACGACCACGCTTGCGCTGGTGAGCGCCGTTCTGGCGTGCCTGCTCGGCGTCACGTGGATGCAGCACCGCGGGCTCGCAGTGGCCGGCAAGTGGACGCTTTCGTTCGTCCTCTGCGCGCTCGCCGCGATCCTCGTCGCGGCGCGCGGGAGATTTCCCGAATTCGTCGGACTCGACGCCGCGAACGTGCTGCGGCTGCTTGCCTTCGGGCTCGCCTGGCATGCCGCCCGGCATCTCACCGGCCACCGTGGGAGCTGGGCGCTCGTGATCGCGCCGGCGATCCTGTGGATCGCCGCGGCGGTCCTGCTGTTTGGCGAGGAATATCGACCGCGCATTCTCATCGGCTCGCCGCTTCTCGCGGCCTATTCGCTGGCGATCGCCGCCGAGCTGTGGCGCGCCCCGTCGCGGACGTCGCTCGCGCGTGCCGCTTCCGGCATTCTTGCGTTGCACGCCGTCTTCATGCTCGCGCGCTTCGTCTTCGCGCTCGGGTTGACGGAAGCGGAGGTGGCGGGGACCGTCGCCCATCCGCTGCATCCGCTGGCGCTGGTCGAGACGATGGTCGTGGCGATCTCGCTCGCGTTCCTCCTTCTCTCCGGCGTGAGGGAGCAGGTGACGATGCTTTATCAGGAGGCAGCCCTACTCGACCCGCTGACCGGCGTCAGCAACCGCCGCGGCTTCGACGCGGAGGCGAAGCGCATGCTGGCGCGCGCCCGCCGCGACGGCACGTCGACGGCGCTCCTCCTTCTCGACCTCGATCATTTCAAGGCGCTGAACGACCGCTACGGCCACCTGGCCGGCGACCGCGCGCTGAAGGCCTTCACGCGGACCGTCGCGGCGGAGCTGCGCGAGGGCGACCTGTTGAGCCGGCTTGGCGGCGAGGAATTTGCCGTTGCGCTCGCCGACTGCCGAACCGACCAGGCGGTGAGGCTCGCAGAACGCATCCGGCGCGCTGCGGCGGCGCTCACGCTCAACGAAGGCGAGGCGGAAATCCGCCTGACGGTCAGCATCGGCGTCGCCAGCCTGCGCGAAGCCGAATCGCTCGACGCGCTCCTCACCAGGGCCGATGCCGCGCTCTACCGCGCCAAGGCCGGCGGGCGGGATCGGGTGGAGGTTCCGCCAGCTCCAGCCGCCCCGGATGCGGTTGGCCATGCAGCCGACCCGGAGCTGATGGCGCAGGTCGCCTTCGCCTACGAACGCCCCTAGGCCAAAGGGGCAAGAGTTCGTATTTTGTTCTTGACAATTCGCGAGAACAAAACGAAAACATACGGCATCCGATCCGAGGCCCGAGGCGGAGATTCCGCTGCGAGATGGGGGATGCCATGGTAAGTCCGCTCCGAGTCGTCGAAGGTTCCAGAGACACGATGGACAAGTCGAAGGCGCTCGACGCCGCGCTCAGCCAGATCGAGCGGGCGTTCGGCAAGGGTTCCATCATGCGGCTTGGCCGCGAGGGGAAGGTGGTGGAGATCGCCACCATCCCGACCGGCTCGCTCGGCCTCGACATGGCGCTCGGCGTGGGCGGCCTGCCGCGCGGGCGCATCGTCGAAATCTACGGCCCGGAGTCATCCGGCAAGACGACGCTCGCGCTCCACACCGTCGCCGAGGCGCAGAAGCGCGGCGGCATCTGCGCCTTCATCGACGCAGAGCACGCGCTCGACCCGATCTATGCGCGAAAACTCGGGGTCAACCTCGACGACCTATTGATCTCGCAGCCTGATACCGGAGAGCAGGCGCTCGAAATTGCCGATACGCTGGTGCGCTCCGGTGCGATCGACGTGCTCGTCGTCGATTCGGTGGCGGCGCTGACGCCGCGCGCCGAGCTTGAAGGCGAGATGGGCGACCAGTTGCCGGGCTCGCAGGCGCGGCTGATGAGCCAGGCGCTCAGAAAGCTGACCGCCTCCATCTCGCGCTCGAACACGATGGTGGTCTTCATCAACCAGATCCGCATGAAGATCGGCGTCATGTTCGGGAGCCCGGAGACGACCTCGGGCGGCAATGCGCTGAAGTTCTACGCCTCGGTTCGGCTCGACATCCGCCGCATCGGGCAGATCAAGGAGCGCGAGGAGGTCGTCGGCAACCAGACGCGCGTGAAAGTGGTCAAGAACAAGCTCGCGCCTCCGTTCAAGCAGGTCGAGTTCGACATCATGTACGGCGAGGGAATCTCGAAGACCGGCGAACTGATCGATCTTGGGGTGAAGGCGGGCATCGTGGAGAAATCCGGCGCCTGGTTCTCCTATGACAGCCAGCGGCTCGGACAGGGCCGCGAGAACGCCAAGCAGTTCTTGAGGGAGAACGCCGACATCGCCGGTGCGATCGAGCAGGCGATCCGCCAGAGCGCGGGGCTCGTGGCGAGCCAGCTCGCAGGTGGCGATTCGGACGACAGCGCCGAGGCCGCCGAAGGATAGCGGTCACGCCTGCGGTCGCAGTGTTGTTACTCGGCGTAACGGACCGGAAACACGGTCAAAATCGTAGGGAAAAGCACGCGACCTATCTCCAGGCCGAAACACGGGTCCATGGAGATAGAAATGCGTGCCTCTCGATTGCCCATTGTCGCCGGCCTGGCAGGTCTTGTGATCGCGACGTCGACGATGCTGGCGCCCCAGTCCTTCGCGCGTGACCGGCACAGCTCCGCCTTCGACGCATATTCGGGGTCATACGCGGAGCGCGCGGCAAACGGCTATCATGCCTTTACGGGCCCGATCCCGCGAGACTATCGGAGCTCGCATATTTGCATCAACGGCTACCGCTGGATCACGCGGCAGCTGGATACTTGGGAGGATCCGGCGAGGCACGCCGTGCCGGTTCGCTGTCGCTGATCGTCCGATGCGTTCGTGAGAAAGTCCGTCCGCCCCTTGTCACTGTCTTTCCGCCGACCTGGGAGGCGCGGGGCCCGCCGATGAGGCGCGGGACGGTCACACGCGATCCGCCGTTCGGCGGAGCCGAGCGACACCCACAAGGGGGAGAAGGTTGTGCGCGTTTCTGCGCCGCGTCTTGCCCCGTCTAGATATCCCGTTCTTCCGGCTCGGGCTCTAGAAGCGCGCGGTCGGCGAGGAAGGGGTTGATCTTCACCGCCTCCTTCAGCACCGACTGCGCCTCTTCGTTGCGGCCGAGGTGGCGAAGGATCATCGCCTGGCCGGAGAGCGCGCCAAAGTGCTTCGGCTCGAGCGGCAGCACTTCGTCGATGTCGGCGAGCGAGCCCTCGAAATCCTGCGCGAGGAAGCGCATGGTCGCCCGCTGGTTCCACGCCTCGGCCCAGCCGGGCGCGGCGGCGACCAGCCTGTCGAGCATCGCGATCGAACCGGCGACGTCGCCGGCGTTCCGCCGCGCAAGCGCGTCGCGCATCAGACCCGCCGCTTCCGCATCGGGCGCCTGGAACCAGAAGAGCCAGATGCGGGCGGAGACGAACTGCGCCACCGCCTCGTTCGGCGCCTCGGCGAGCGCGCTGAACATGCGATCGCGAAGCGCCGCGCGCTCGCTCGGATCACCCTCCTGCAGCGCGACGATGCCGTCCTCCTGCGACTGATTCGGCTGCTGCGCCGCGCTGGGCCGCGGGAATGCCGTCAGCGCAAGGATCAGCAGCACGAAGCCTGCCGCTTGAAGCAGCGAGCGCCGGATTTCGGTTGCGCGCATGCGACCCTCCTCGGCTCGAAGCCGCAGCTCTGCCGCGACGCGCAAGCTTACCGCGGAAGCGCGATGGCGGACATTCCCGAGTCGGCGCCGGCACACAAACGTGCGTTATCCGCCGACCGGGTGACAGGCGCGCGCGGGCGCGAAACCGCCCGGCTTGCTGGACAGCCCTTAAACCCCCAGTCTAAATGCCGCGAAATCTGGGCCGTACCGGCCCGCGGCAGTGCTGAGATGGCGAGCGTCAACGAGATTCGCAGCACGTTCATCGACTATTTCGCGCGCGAGGGGCACGAGCCAGTCGCGTCGGGGCCGCTCGTGCCGCGGAACGATCCGACCCTGATGTTCGCCAATGCCGGTATGGTCCAGTTCAAGGACTATTTCACCGGCCGCGTCAAACCGCCGTTCCCGCGCGCGGTGACGGCGCAGAAAGTGGTGCGCGCCGGCGGCAAGCACAACGACCTCGACAATGTCGGCTACACGGCGCGGCATCACACCTTCTTCGAGATGCTCGGCAATTTCTCCTTCGGCGACTACTTCAAGGAGCGCGCGATCGAGCTTGCCTGGAACCTCGTCACGAATGAGTTCGGGCTCGCAAAGGATCGGCTCTGGGTCACGGTCTATCCGACCGACGATGTCGCGCGCAC
>JBOHKB010000042.1:0-11311 GCA_050728815.1 Propylenella sp. | reverse complement strand
GCGTGGCGGGGTGCCGGGGATGCCACGCAGCGCCCGATCGGGATGCGCGACGTCCGGGAACGAGCCGAGCAGCTGCTGGGTGTACGGATGCTGCGGATCGCGGAAGAGCGTGGCCGCGTCGTTCTCTTCAGCCACGATGCCGCCGTACATCACGACGACACGGTCGCAGACCTGCGCCACCACGCCGAGGTCGTGGGTCACGAGGATGATCCCCATCCCGAAGTCTCGAGCGATCCCGCCGAGGAGCTCGAGGATCTGGGCTTGGATCATCACGTCGAGCGCGGTCGTCGGCTCGTCGGCGACGATGAGCTTCGGCTCGGCGGCGAAGGCGGAAGCGATGAGCACTCGCTGGCGCATCCCGCCGGAAAGCTGGTGCGGATAGCTGGCAAGAACCCGCTCGGGGTCGGCGATGTGCACTTCCTTCAGAAGCTGCAGCGCGCGCTCGCGCGCGGCCGCTCGGCTCAGGCCAAGAATTGCCGTGAGCCGGTCGGTGATCTGCCCGTCGATGCGGCGGACGGGGTTCAACGCCGTGAGCGGGTCCTGCGGAATAAGGGCGGAGGTCCGGGCAATGAGCTTTCGCCGCTCGCGCGGACGCATCGCGAGAAGGTCCGAGCCGCCGAGCCGCACCGATCCGCCCGCCACCGCCGCCGCGCGCGGCAGGATGTCGAAGATGGTCCTGCCGATCATGGTCTTGCCGGCGCCGCTCTCGCCGACGAGGCCGCGCACCTCGCCGGGAGCAACGCTCAGGCTCACGCCGCGCAGCAGGCGACGGCTCTGGTCGGCCCTGAGTGCGATCGAGAGCTCGGCGATGTCGAGATAGGCGCTCATTGCAGCACCGGATCGAAGCGGTCCCTCAACCCTTCGCCGAATTGGCCGAAGGCGAGCACGGTCAGGAACAGAACGGCGAGCGGGAAGACCAGCACCCACCAGGCGAAATGGATGATCGTGCGCCCCTCGGCGATCATGCCGCCCCAGGTTGGATCGTCGGTGGAGATGGAGAGGTTCACGAAAGAGAGAATCGCCTCGACGATGACGGCGATCCCCATCTCCAGCGAGAGGAGCGCGGCAATGGTCGGGAGGACGTTCGGCAGGACTTCCTTCACCAGGATGGCGGCGCGCGAGAAGCCGACGATGCGCGCGCTGTCGACATAGTCCATGCGGCGCTGCACGAGCGTCTCCCCGCGCACGACGCGGCAGAAGCGGATCCAGTCGATGACGATGATCGCGAGGATCACCGAGTGGAGGCCCGTTCCGATCACCGCCACGAGCAGGATGGAGAACAGCACCGGCGGGAAGGCCATCCAGATATCGACGATGCGCGAGACGATCTGATCGACCCAGCCGCCGAAATAGCCGGCGAGCAGGCCGAGGACAGAGCCGATGATGCACGCGGCGGGCGCCGCGATGAAGGCGACCGTCAGTGCAATCCGGCTGCCGTAGATGACGCGCGAAAGCACGTCGCGCCCGAGGCCGTCGGTGCCGAGCAGATAGTCCGGCTCCGAGCCGCTCAGCCATGCCGGGGGAAGGCGCTGCAAGAAAAGGTCCTGCGCGAGCGGGTTATGCGGGGCGAGGAGCGGCGCGAAGAGCGCGGCGATCAAGACGACCGCCAGCCAGGCGCCGGACAGAACGAGCCGCCATGACCAAGCGTGCCTGCGCCTGATTACCGCCTCAGCCATGACGAAGCCGCGGGTTGAGGAGCGCATAGAGGAGATCGACCGCGAGGTTGATGCCGACGAAAAGCACCGCGAACAGGAGTACGATCCCCTGGATCAGCGGCAGGTCGCGGTTGATCACCGCGTCGATGGCGAGATTGCCGAGCCCCTCGTAGGAAAAGATGCGCTCCACGATGACGGTGCCGCCGATCAGGAAAGTGAGCTGCACTCCGGTGAGCGTCAGCGTGGGTAGCACCGCGTTCCGCATCGCGTCGTGCATGATGACGCGGCTCTCGGAAAAACCCTTGGTGCGCGCCAGCATGACGTAGTCCTGATGCATGGCTTCCTTGAGCGAAGACTTCAGAAGCTGCGCGATGACCGCGGCGAGCGGCAGCGCCAGCGCGACGGCCGGCATGAGCATGTGGTCGAGCAGGTTGGCCGTGATGTCGAAGCGCAGGCGGAGCAGGCTTTCCACGAGGAAGAACTGCGTGACGAAGGGAAGGTCGAGGTGTGGCGAGACACGCCCGGAAATCTCGAAGACCGGCCATGCGACGCCGAGCGCCAGAATGAAGGCGAGTCCCCACAGAAAATCCGGGACCGAGAGTGCGACGCCGCTCACCACGTCAACGCCGGTCTCGGCCGGCGTTTCACGCAAGCGCGTCGCGACGAAGGCCAGCGCCGTGCCGAGAGTGACCGCGACGAGGAGCGCGAGCATGCAAAGCTCCAGCGTGGCCGGCAGCCGGTTCAGCACCACGGTCAGCACATTGCGGCGGAGCGAGATCGAGGTCCCGAAATCGCCTTGGAGCACGCTGCCGAGCCAGATGACGAACTGTTCTGGAATCGGCTTGTCGAGCCCATAGAGCGCCGTCAGCCGCGCTATGTCGGCCTCGGAGGCGCCCGGCGGCAGCATCATGGCGATGGGATTGCCCGGCGCTACCCGGATGACGATGAAGACGATGACGGCGACGCCGAAGAGCGTGATCATCGTCGTCACACTCCGCGTGATGATACCGCGAAGCGCGTTCATCCTGATCGCAATCCCGTTTCCATTGTCGTCATGCCCGGACTTGATCCGGGCATCCATTCCGTAACGGCCGCGATTACCATTGGCGTCACGGAACGGATTGCCGGGTCAAGCCCGGCAAAGACGACAGGTGAGTGCGAGACGCCTTACCCCGCGGGTTTCATCAGATAAGGCTGCACGGCGCCGGAGACGTGCGGCGTCACCTCGACGGTGTCGGCGAAGAGGATCGGCTGCACGTATTGCAGGAGCGGGATGACCTCGCCTTCCTCCGCGATGTGCTTGTCGACCGCCTTGTAGCCGGCGATGCGCTTCGCCTCATCGGGCTCGCCCCAGAGCGGGCCGATCATGTCGATCATGTCCTGGCCGTCCCACACCGAGTGCGGCGAAGGGCCGAACATGGCGAAGCCGGTCGAAGTGGACGGGTCGCCGATCGAGTTCCCCCAGTTGTAGAAGGCCGCGGGCGCCAGCGTGTCGGCGGCGCGCAGCTCGTAGTGCTTGGCGATCTCGTAGACCTCGATCTCCGCCTCGATGCCGACTTTCCGCCACATGCCGACGATCGCCTGGATCATTTCAAAATCCTTCGGCTTGAAGCCGCGCGTCGTCTGGATCTTGAATTTCACCGGGTTGTCGACGGAATAGCCGCTCGCCTTCAGAAGTTCGACCGCCTTGTCGGGATCGTAGGGGACGGTGATCGAGGCATCGTACGCGTCGTATTCCGGCGTCTGCAGCGTGTCGATCTTGACGCCATACCCGTTGAGCAACCGGTCGATGAGAAGCTGCTTGTCGATCGAGTAGCTCGCCGCAAGACGCACGTTCTTGTCGGTCATCGGTTCGACGTCGTTCAGGAAGATCATTGCGATGTCCGAAACCGGCGTGGTGACGCCCTTCAGGCCGGCCTTCGCCTTCAGACGGTCGAACTCGTCGTAGGGGATGTCGAAGACGACCTGGCTCTGGCCGGAATCGATCTCGGCGACTCGGCTCGTCGCGTCCGGCACGAACTTGATGACTACCGACTTGTAGGCGGGCGCGCCGCCCCAATAGCCGTCATGCGCCTCGAGCCGGATGAAGGCGTTCCGCTCGAACTGCACCACCTTGTAGGGGCCGGAGCCGACCGGCTTCGCTTCAAAACCCTCCGCCCCGACGCTCTCGTAGTAGGCTTTCGGCAGCACATAGCCGGTCAGGAAGCCCATCCATTTGAACAGCGTCGGCTCGAACTCCTTCACGTCCGCCGTGACGACGTTTCCGTCGATGGCGAAGTTGCCGACCTTGCCCCACACGAACTGGATCGGGTTGCCGGTGGCGGGATCGCCGGCGCGCTGCAGCGACCAGGAAATGTCCTCAGGCGTGACCGGCGAGCCGTCGTGCCAGGTCGCGCCCTCGCGCACGACCATGCGGATTTTCGAGCGGTCCTCGTTCCAGCCCCACTCGGTGAGGAGGCCCGGGACGAGGTCGAGGTTCGGCGCCTGGGCGATGTACTGGTCGAACACCGACTGGTAGATGCCCTGGATGGTCGGATTGACCGCCGACGGGCCGACCGTCGGGTCGAACGAGGGCAGGTTGACGTTGTAGGCGATGGTCAGCTCGCTGCCCTGCGCAAAAGCGCGGAACGGCAGTCCAGCCGCGCCGGCGAGGGCCATTCCGGCCGCGCCGTGCTTCATCAGATCGCGTCTTGTCAGCTGCATTTTGCCCTCCCATGACTCCCCGGCCGATGCCGTTGTAATCGCACGTAGCCGGCCAAAAACCACGCTTTTGCGACGGCTTGCGAAGATATTTCAAGTTTAGAGATTTGCGCATTCACGGGTCAAGCTGATCGCGTTCACGGCTGCGGGTGCGCCGCGCCGACGCTTCAGCCCACATAGGAGAGAACGACCAGGCTCACGCCATCGTGCTCGAACGAAGCGACTTCGTTCATGCCCATTACCGCGCCAGCATCTTCGCCAGCATATAACCCGAGCCGGCGCCCGTGCCCGCCCCCGGCCAGGTCGAGGCGCCGATGAGATAGAGGTCCTTGACCGGCGTCCGGTAGCGCGCCCAGCCTGGGACCGGCCGGAACAGGAAATTCTGCGACAGGTGATGGCTGCCGGCAATTTGGTCGCCGCCGACGAGATTGGGATTCTTCCGCTCGAGATCGGCGGGGCTCTCCACATGGCGGGCAAGGATTCGCAGCCACGTGCCCGGCGCGTAACGTTCAAGAATGTCGACCGCGCGATCGGCGTAGGCTTCCTTCGCGGCGTCCCAGTCGCGGGCTGTGATCGTGCCGGCCGCGTCGCCGAGAATCGTGTCAGGCAGCACACGCACCTGGACCCAGAGGATGTGCTTTCCCTCAGGCGCGCGCGACGGGTCGATCGCCGTCGGCTGCCCGACGACTAGCACCGGCTCGGCCGGCAGAAGCCCCGCCATCGCCTCCGAATAGGCGCGCGTCATCATGTCGAGGTCGGGCGCAAGATGCACGTATGCGAAGCGCTTCAGCTCCTCGCCCGCTGCCCAATCAGGCAGACCGGACATGGCGAGATGCACCATCATGGTCCCCGGGCCGTAGCGGAATCTTCGTGCGCCGCGATCGTAGCCGGCGTCGCCGGTTCCCTTAGGAAGGAGCCTTCCGATAAGCGCGGTGGGCGCGACGCCGGCGATCACAGCGCGCTTCGCCTCCACCACCTCGCCGTTCGAGAGGCGGACGCCGGTTGCGCGGCCGTCCCGCCGCACGATCTCCGTTACCTCACTACTGAGCCTGACCGAGCCGCCGAGTTCGCCGAGCCGCGCGACCATCGCGTTGACGACGGTGTCGGCGCCGCCCTTGCCGATCACCATGCCGAACGCCTGTTCGGCCATGCCTTCGAGATACGGAAACAGAGCGCCGCCGGCCATGTCGGGCGGAAAGTCGAGATGCATCCCCCAAGCAGCGAGCGTCGCGCGGATTTCCGGCGACTCGAATCTCTCTTCCAGGAACTCGCGGGGCGAGGAGGCGAGCAGCCGGAGCGTCTCGACGATCCAGCCCGCGCCCTTGCCGCGCCAAGCTTTCCAGGCCGTCCTCGCGATCGCCCGCTTCGTCATCGGCGAGCCGAGCAGCGCGAAGAGGTGCGGCGCGTCGGCTCCGAAGCGGCCCGCCATCTCCCGCCACGTCGCGGCATCCGCCTTGGAGAACCGCGCTGCGCGCGCGGCGGTCGCCTCGAGGTCCTTGGAGACGCCGAACCAGCGCCCATCCCGCATCGGCGAGGCGAAGGAGTGCTCCGCTGGCGCGAACGCCAAACCGTGCTTGCCGAGCCCCTCGCCATGCTGGGCCATGAACGGCGAGCCGGCGAAAAGGCTGAGATTCATCGCGTAGAGATCGTGGCGGAAACCGGGCAGGGTGACCTCTGCGGTCCGCACCGCCCCGCCCGCCGTGTCGTTCCGCTCGAAGACGCCGACCGACCAGCCGCGTGCCGCCAGATGAATGGCGGCGGCGAGCGCATTGTGGCCGGCGCCAATCAGCACGGCGTCATAAGCCATGCGCACCCCGCGCCTCATAGGAGGTGAAGCTTATTTCAACATTCGATATTTGCAATTGCATAGTCCCGCTCTAGTCTCGCGCGATGGCTCGGGCTGCACGAAGGGGAGGAAAGACGTCATGACGGCCAAGGACACGCTGAAGGAACTCGCTGCGCTGCTTCTATCGGGCAACGTCGAGGTCGTGGATCTGGCCGTGCCGCTCGGGGAGAAGACGCCGCTGATCAAGCTGCCGCCGCCCTTCAAGAACACGCCGCAGATCAAGGTCCACGCGATTTCGAACTACGACGAAGGCGGCCCCTATTGGGCGTGGAACTGGCTGGAGCTCGGCGAGCACTCGGGCACGCATTTCGACGCGCCGGTGCATTGGATCACGGGCAAGGATTACAAGGACGGCACCACCGACAAGCTCCCGGTTCAGAAGCTCGTCGCTCCGGTCAATGTGATCGACTGCAGCAAGGAAACGGCGGCGGACGAGGATTTCCTGTTCTCGGCCGACGGTGTGAAGACCTGGGAGAAGCAGCACGGCGCCATCAACAAGGGTGAGTGGGTGGTGATGCGAACCGACTGGCACCCGCGCAACCGCAGCGAGGCCGAGTTCCTGAACGTCCGGGACAACATGCCTCATTCGCCTGGCCCGACGGTGGACTGCATCGAATATCTGATCGGCAAGGGGATCGTCGGCTGGGGGACGGAGACGGTCGGCACGGACGCCGGCAAGGCGGGCACGTTCGATCCGCCCTATCCGGCGCACAACCTTCTACACAAGAACAACCGTTACGGGCTCGCGAGCCTCGCCAATCTCGACAAGCTGCCGGCGAGGGGCGCGATCCTGATCGCAGCTCCGCTGAAGTTCGTGAACGGGACGGGCAGCCCGATCCGCGCGCTCGCGCTCGTGCCAAAGGGCTGATGCCCGCGCCCGACTACATCGTCGTCGGCAGCGGCATAAACGGGCTCGTCTGCGCCGCCCTGCTCGGGAAGAAGGGCAGGCGCGTGCTGGTGCTCGAGCGGGAGAAGGTCGCCGGCGGATGCATGCGGACCGAGGCGATCACCGCGCCTGGCTACGTCCACGACGTGATGGCGACGACCTTCGTTTTGTTCATCACCTCGCCGGCATTCGGCAAGCTTGGCGCTGACCTCGCCAGGCACGGGCTCGAATTCTGCCACGCAGCCAACCCGACCGGGGTCGTGCTGCCCGACGGGCGGAGCCTCATCCTCTCAATGGATCGCGCCGCGAACGCTGCAAAGTTGAATGCCCTCCACGCGGGCGAAGGCGATCGACTGCGCGCTGACATCGGAATCGTCGATCGCGACGCGCCGTTCCTCTTCGCAATGCTTGGCGGCGCGCTGTGGACCCGCGGGATTGCAACGCTGCTCATGAAGGAGGCATGGCGGCGCGGACCGCGCGGACTTGCCGCGCGCCTGGGCGAAGCGCTCACCTCGGGCCGCGCCTGGCTCGAAACGCGCTACGAGTCGGAGCTGGTCCGCGCGCTCTTCGCGCCGTGGGTGCTGCACGCCGGGCTCGGGCCGGAAAGCGCCTTCGCCGGGGAGATTGGGCGCATCATCGCGTTTGCGTTGGAGGCAGCCGGCGCGCCGGTAGTGAAGGGTGGCGCGGCGAACGCGGTCGCAGCATTCGAGAGCCTCATCAAGGAACAGGGTGGCGAGTCGCGCACCGGTACGGATGTCGCCGAAATCGTCGTCTCCGATGGGCGGGCGAGCGGCGTGAGGCTTGCGAGCGGCGAGAGTCTTTCAGCTTCGCGCGGCGTGATCTGCTCCGTCACCCCGAACCAGCTCTACGAGCGGCTATTGCCGAGTGCCGCCGGCGAGAGCGCACGGCAGCTCGCCCAAACCTACCGATACGGCAAAGGCAACATGCAGATTCACTACGCGCTGACGGCGCCGCCCCACTGGCGGACGCCCGAGCTCGGCAATGTGGCGCTCCTCCATCTCACCCCCGGCCTCGACGGCGTCTCGAAGGCCGTCAACGAATGCGAGCGAGGGATGCTGCCGGCCGTGCCGACGATCTGCGTGGGACAACCGCATGCGCTCGACCCGTCGCGCTGTCCCGCCAACGCGGGCATTCTTTGGATCCAGCTCCCGGAAGCGCCGCGCTCGATCAAAGGAGACGCCGCGGGGACAATCGCTGTGGGCGCGGATGGCCGCTGGGGCGAGGCGATACGCGAGGCCTATGCCGACCGGGTCGAGGCTATCCTCGCCAGCCACATCGAAGGTTTTGCCGAAAATGTGGTAGCTCGCCGCGCTTATTCGCCGTCGGACCTCGAAACGCTGAACATCAATCTTGTCGGCGGTGACCCCTATGGCGGTGTGTGCTCGATCGACCAGTTCTTCATCTGGCGGCCGTTCGCCGACAGCCGGAACCACACGACGCAGATCGCCGGGCTCTATCATATCGGCGCGTCGACGCATCCGGGGCCTGGGCTCGCCGGCGGCTCCGGCTTCGCGCTCGCGGAGCGGCTGGCGTGATGCTGAGGATCGAAACGCGCCCCGATCGCCCGCCGGACATGGCCGCCGAAGCCGTTCCGGCCCTCGCCGCCATCGGGCTCGAACGGTTCGCGCCCTATCTGCTCAACCGCATCACCCACTGCTGGAACGCCAGCATGCAAACAAAGGTGCGGGCGCATGGGCTGAGCATCATCCAGATGCGCACACTCGCCGTCTTGTCCGTGATGCCGGGAGCCACAGTGAACGAGCTTGCGGTCCATACCGTGACGGAACAGTCGACGATGAGCCGTGCGCTCGACGGCATGGTGCGTGAAGGGTTGGTTCGGCGCGCGCCCAGGCGCGGCGACATGCGCGTACGCGAGCTGCATCCGACCGAGAAGGGTATCCGGGCATTCGAGCGGGTCTGGCCGGTCATGCACGCAGCGCTGAGAGAGATGTTCGCCGGGATATCGGAAGAGGAATACGATACGCTTATCGCCCTGTTGGAGCGTGTCCTTCGCAACAACTGTCAGGACGGCCCCCTGATCGGATGGGGCCGCGACGAGCCGCGTGTCGTGTCGGGAGGGAGAAACAGATGAACAGCTTTCTTCGTGCATTCGCAGTCGGTTGCGTCTTCGTGGCCGCGGCCCTGATCGGCAAGGCGTCCGCGGAAATTCCGGGCATGAAAGGGATCGACCATGTCGGGATCACGGTTCCGGACATAGGCGAAGCCGAGCGCTTCTTCGTCGACGTCGTCGGCTGCGAGAAGGTGATGTCGTTTGGCCCGTTCCGCGATGATACAGGCACGTTCATGCAGGATCTCCTGGACGTGCATCCGCGCGCCGTGATCGAGCAGATCACACTGGTCCGCTGCGGCCACGGGAGCAATATCGAACTGTTTCAGTACAGCGCTCCCGACCAGAACACCGCGATGCCCAAGAACAGCGATCACGGCGGCCATCATCTAGCCTTCTACGTCGAGGACATCGAGGCGGCGGCGGCCTACTTCAAGGAGAAGGGCGTGCGCACATTGATGGGTCCGTTCCCGGTCAACGAGGGACCGGCGGCCGGCCAGACCATCCTCTATTTCTTCGCGCCGTGGGGCCTGCAACTCGAAGCGATCACGTATCCGAACGGCATGGCCTACGAGAAGGATGGCGGGCCGGTTCTGTGGTCGACGCGTAGTCCGGCGGAATAGGATCTCCCGGGCGCCAGGAGTATGCTGGGACTGAGGAGAAAGCCCGATGGCTGAGCGATCGTTCGCGAAGGAAGTGGAGCAGCTCAAGATCGGCGCGGGCGAAGAGTTCCGCGGCGAAGGAATCCTCGCGATCACCAAGGCGCTCCTGGAATGCGGCGTCGCCTATGTCGGCGGCTATCAGGGTGCGCCCATCTCGCACCTGATGGACGTGCTCTCCGACGCGCAGGACATACTTGGCGACCTCGGCGTCCATTTCGAATCGAGCGCGTCGGAGGCGGCTGCTGCCGCGATGCTAGCCGCCTCGATCCATTATCCGATCCGCGGCGCGGTCACCTTCAAGTCCACGGTAGGCACCAACGTGGCGTCCGATGCGCTGGCGAATCTCGCCTCGGGCGGCGTGAAGGGCGGCGCTCTGATCGTTGTCGGCGAGGACTACGGCGAGGGCTCCTCCATCATGCAGGAACGCAGCCATTCCTTCGCAATGAAATCGCAGATCTGGCTGCTCGATCCGCGCCCCAACCTCGAAACGATCGTGCAGTCGGTGCGCGACGGCTTCGAGCTCTCGGAGATCTCCAACACGCCGGTGATGCTGGAGGTGCGCATCCGCGCCTGCCACGTGCATGGCCGCTTCAGGACGCGCGACAACCAACGCCCGAAAATGTCGCTCGCCGAGGCGCTGGAGAACCCGCGGCGAGACCTGAACCGCATCGTGCTGCCGCCTGCTTCCTACCTCCACGAGAAGGAGAAGATCGAGCACCGCTGGCCTGCTGCGGTGAAGTTCATCCGCGAGCGTGGCCTGAACGAGCGCTTCACGCCGGAAGGCGGCGGCAGGGTGGGCATCGTGATGCAGGGCGGCATGTACAACGGCGTGATGCGCGCGCTGCAGCGGCTCGGCCTAGCCGACATCCGCGGGCGCACGGACGTGCCGCTCTATGTGCTGAACGTCACGTACCCGCTGATCGACGAAGAGTTCCTCGACTTCGCGCGCGACAAGGACGCCGTCCTCGTCGTCGAGGAGGGTCAGCCGAACCACATCGAGCAGGCTTTTGGCGCGATGCTCCACCGGGCTGGCATCGAGACGAAGCTCTTCGGCAAGGACCCGTTCCCGATTGCCGGCGAATATACCGGCGCGGTGATGCTCGACAGCATCCGAAAATTCCTGCGCGCAGACGACCCCGACCTCCTCAGCGATCGCGACCGCGCGCCGAACGCGCCGCCGCAGGCGACGCTTCCAGACCTCTCGAAATCGGTGCCGCCGCGACCGCCGAGCTTCTGCACCGGCTGCCCGGAGCGACCGATTTTCGCCGCGATGAAGCTGGTCGAGAACGAGCTTGGGCCGCACCATGTCGCTGCCGATATCGGCTGTCACCTTTTCTCGATCATGCCGCCGTTCAACATCGGCGCGAGCACGATGGGCTACGGCCTCGGACCGGCCTCCGCGTCGGCCTTCAACGTGCCGGCGAAGAAGCGAGCCATCTCCATCATGGGCGACGGCGGCTTCTGGCACAACGG
>JBOHKB010000041.1:0-2593 GCA_050728815.1 Propylenella sp. | reverse complement strand
GTCCATCACCATGCCGTCCTCGCCCAGCATCAGGCTGTAGCGGCAACGGCCGGGCGCGAGCTTGCTCCAGGAATTCACGCAAACACGGTTCAGGAACGCGCGCGCATCGGGTCCTCTCACGTCGATCTTGCCGAGCGTCGAGGCGTCGAGCACGCCGATGGCGGTCCGCGCCGCTTTCGCCTCGCGCTGCACGGCGTCATGAAAGCTCTCGCCAGGCCTCGGATAGGCGCGTGCGCGCAGCCAGTCGCCCACCGGCTCGAAGATCGCGCCGTGCCGCCGATGCCAGTCGTGCATCGGCGTCGTGCGGCGCGGAGAAAAATGGTCGCCGACATACTGTCCGGCGAGCGCAGCGAACGTCACCGGCTTGTAGGGTTGGCGATAGGTGGTGGTGCCGATCGCTGGAATGGGCTCGCCGCGCACCGAAGCGAGGTAGCCGAAGGCGTTCAGGTTCGCGACCTTGCCTTGGTCCGTCCCCATGCCGGCTGTGGTGTAGCGCTTGGCAAGCTCGACCGAGCGGTAGCCCTCCTTCGCCGCGAGCGCGAGGTCCTTCGTGGTCACGTCGTCCTGCAGGTCGATGAACGCCCGCACGCGGTGCGACGGCCGGTTGCTCGGCAACTCGGGAATGACGTTGATCGGTCCCTGCCCCGTCTGCCCGCCGACGATCCGCGGCAGCGCCGGAGCTGATGCATCAAAGCCGGCGGCTTTCGCCGCCTCTGCGCCGGCCCGCGCGCCCTCGGCAAAACACTCCGCCATGGCGAAGTTTCCGTTCGAAGCGCCGGCGGAGCGCTCGCGTTGCCATGAGCGGCCGGGCCGAAAGGCCTCGATCTCGCCGTCGTAGCGGAGCTGCCCGCGCGACTGTGCGAAGAGCGCGACGTTGGGCGCCCACCCTCCGGCGACAGCAAGAAGGTCGCACTCGATCGTCACCGCCTTGCCCGTGCGGTCGGCGAGCGCCCGAACGCCGACGGCGCCTAGCCGGCGCCGGCCCTCGGTGCCGACGATGGTGGCGTTGCCGTAGACGGCGATCCCGCGCCGCATCGCTTCGCTGAGATGCGCCGGAGCGACCTCGTCGCGGATGTCCACGACTGCAGCCACCTCCCCGCCCGCGCGCGCCATGTCGAGCGCCGCATCCCAGCCGGAATCGTTGTTCGTGGCGACGACGATGCGCTTTCCGGGCAGCACGCCGTAGCGGTGCATGTAGGTGCGGACCGCGCCGGCGAGCATGATTCCCGGCCGGTCGTTTCCGTGGAAGACGAGCGGGCGCTCGACCGAGCCGGTGGCGAGCACCACCTCCTTCGCGCGCACGCGCCACAGGCGTTGGCGCGGCAGGCGCAGCGGCCGCTCGGCCTCCGGCAGATGGTCGGCGACGCGTTCCCACAACGCGACGAAGTTTTGGGCGTAGTAGCCGAAGGCAGTCGTGCGCGTGAGCACCGTGACCTCCGGCATCGCCTCCAGCTCCGCCCGCACCTTCGCGACCCATTCCACCGCCGGCATGCCGTCGATCGAGAGGATTTCCGGGCTACGCGACAGCAGTGTGCCACCGAGCGCCGCCGTCTCTTCCGCCAGAATAGTGCGCGCGCCGGAGCGGCCTGCGGCGAGCGCGGCCATCAGACCGGCCGGGCCGCCGCCGACGACCAGCACGTCGGCGTGGCGGTTGACGGCTTCGTAGCGGTCGGGATCGGGAGCAGATGGCGCGTGGCCAAGCCCACCGGCGGCGCGCACGAACGGCTCGAACCACATCCAGTTGCCGAGCGGGCCCTTGAAAGTCTTGTAGTAGAAGCCGGCGGGGAGGAACGGCGCGACGAGATCGTTCACTACGCCTAGGTCGTACTTCAACGTCGGCCAACAGTTTTGCGCTCGCGCGATGAGGCCGTCGTAGATTTCCTGCTCGCTGACGCGCGTGTTGGGGTCGGTGCGTCCAGGCTCGTCGCCGATTTCGACGAGCGCCGCCGGCTCTTCGCTTCCCGCGGCGAGGATGCCGCGCGGCCTGTGGTACTTGAACGAGCGCGCGACCATGTGCTCGCCGTTCGCAAGCAGCGCCGAGGCGAGCGTGTCGCCCGGATGGCCGTGGAACGGCCAGCCGGCGAAGCTGAAGCGGATCGTGCCGCTGCGGTCGATCAGCCCGCCCGATTTCAACCGATAGGGCTGCTTCATTCGGCCCCCTCGCCTCCAGCCATCACCTTCACCGCGTCGTTCCCCGAGCCGAACGCCTCGCCGCTCGGCGTCGGCGGCAGGCTCGCGGCGGCCTCGGGCCGCTTCTCGCCGATCTTGTAGACGGCGAGGATTTCGTCGGTGGCGGTGTTGCGGAGCATGTTGAACCAGCGCCGGCAGCCGGCCTGATGGTTCCAGCGCTCGGCGTGGGCGCCTTTCGGATTGGTGCGCAGGAAGAGATATCCCGCCCAGTCGGCGTCGCTCATCGCGTCGGACTTTGCCGGCCGCGCGATATGCGCCTCGCCGCCATAGGCAAAATCCGTCGCGTCGCGCTCGCCGCACCAGGGACAGCGGATCAGGAACATGCGGCTGCCATCAATGCGCAACCGCCGCGGCGCCGTGCTCGGCGACGAGCGCGCCGGTGGTGAACCGCTCGAGCGAGAAC
>JBOHKB010000040.1:0-19604 GCA_050728815.1 Propylenella sp. | reverse complement strand
TGAGACGCGGGGGCGTTTCCGCTGCTGATTGTTTTGAGATACTCGGCCGGGGTCATGCCGTCGAGGGCGTCATGCGGCCGGTGATGGTTGAAGCGGTGGGCGAAGGCATCGACGAAGGGCTGCAGTTGCTCGAGGCGGTGCGGCAGGTCGTATACGGCGTAGAACTCGTAGCGCCATGAGCCATTGCAGCGCTCCACCGCGCCGTTGAGCTGGGGGCGCTTGGGCGGCAGGACGTAGAGGTCGAGCTTCTTGTCCCGGCAGGCCCGCTCGAAGTCGGCCATGAACTCGGAGCCGCCGTCGACCTGGATGCCGGCGATCTTGAAGGGGGCCTCGGCGATGAGCTTGTCGAGGAAGCCTGCGGCGAGGTTGGCGGTGGCGCGGGTAACGACGCCGGCGACGGTCCATTTGGCGACCGGGTCGTAGGCGGTGAAGTGCTTGTGGGTGTGGCCGGGCGCCAGGCTGATGAAGAGGGTGTCGATCTGCACCATCTCGCCTGGCCGGGAGGGTCTCAGCCCCTTGGGCAGGCGCCTGGCATGCCGCTGGCTGCCGAGGAGGCGGAAGCGGCGGCCGCCTGGCCTGCGGCGCAGTGTCGGGATCGGCGTCACCACGCCACGGTCCATCAGCCGCCTCAGGATGCGGCCGACAGTGGAGACGGAGACCGGGCAGCCCTCCCGCCGCAGCAGCCAGGCGAGCTTGCGCTTGCCCCACATCGGATTGTCGGCTCTGAGCTCCTCCACCGCCTGGACGAGAGCCGGCGGCCAAGCTGGCCTGCGGACGCGGTGCGGCCGGCGGCTCTTCGGCTCGGGCGCTTTCTCCCAGCGATAGAGAGTGGCGCGCGACTGGCCGACCGCCGCCGCGGCCTCTTCTGCCGACAGTCCCTTGGCCATCGCATGCCGCCAGCGCATCACCGCGTCGGCCATTGCGGATAACATGGCCAGGCAGGCCAAAAACCTGCATCGGGGGTCCTCCTGAAGTTGCTGTCTTCGCAAACTTCAGCTTCGGAGACCCCCGAGCCTTTCTCAAGGCCCGCGTCTCAGATGTGTTTGAACCCGGTCAGCGGCTCGCCTGCTCTTCGATTGGTGCGGATGCCGCAACTCGTCCTGGGCCCTAAGTTCCTGTATGGAGGGCGGAAACGAGGGGTCGAGCTCTGGACAATGGAAAGAAGATGCGCTGCCATTTGAACGCCGATCAGCGGCGGGCCCTGAAGGCAGCAGAGATTGGGCTCTTTACCAGGCAGTATAGTCGGAGGGCGCAACGAGGGGTCGAACCCAACGACCGAAGATTCGACGAGCGCGTAGCTCGGCGGATTAAACGCATGAGTGCAATCGAATTGGACGAACTGATGCGCAACGATGAAGGGTGAGCACGCATGACTTTGCCCAAACGCCGGCTCCGCCACCTCAACCCGGCCGCTATCCTCCTGCCCTTTGCGCGCTACAGCCACGGCGTGGAAGTGCCGGCCGGCGGCCGGCTCGTCTTCTGCTCGGGCCAGCTCGGGATCGCCGCGGACGAGCGCGTCCCCGAGGACGCCGGGGAGCAGACCGAGCTTTGCTTCAGGAACATCGCGGCGATCCTCGCAGAGGCGGGGCTCACGCTCGCCGACGTGGTCAAGATCAACGCCTTTGTCAGCGACCGGGCGCATCTCAGGCCCTACATGGCCGTGCGCGACCGGCTGTTCGGCGATCCGCCGCCCGCCTCGACGCTGATGATCGTGTCGGGCTTCGCGCGGCCGGAGTTCAAGGTCGAGGTCGAGGCGATCGCCGCGGCGCCGGCAGGCTAGCGGGGACGCCTTGGCAGCGAAGCCGCGCCGCTGGTGGCCCGAATACAGGACGACCGAGTTCGGGTCGGTCGATCCCGACGCGACGGTTGCCGTGCTGCCGCTTGCGGCGGTGGAACAGCACGGGCCGCACCTTCCGGTCGGGACAGACACGCTGATCGCGGAGGGGATGCTCGCCACCGCGCTCGATCTGCTGCCCGCCGACCTCGACGTGCGCGTCCTGCCCGTGCAGGCGGTGGGAAAGTCGAACGAGCATCTTTACGCGCCGGGGACGCTGACGCTCCCCGCGACGGTCGCGATCGAGGCGTGGACCGAGCTTGGGCTCTCGGTGAGCCGCGCCGGCGTGCGCAAGCTCGTCATCGTCAACTCGCATGGCGGCAACGAGGAGATCATGGGCATCGTCGCGCGCGAGCTGCGCGTGCGGGCGAAGATGCTCGCCGTGAAGACCAGCTGGTCGCGCTTCGGCCTGCCGGACGGCATCGCGTCGGAGGTCGAGCGGCGGCACGGCATCCATGGCGGCGAGGTGGAGACGTCGCTGATGCTGCATTTCCGACCGGACCTCGTGGATATGGGAAAGGCGCGCGACTTCCCGTCCCTCGCGCGCGAGACGGAGGCAAAATTCCGCCGCCTGGGCCCGACCGGCACGCACGCCTTCGCCTGGATCGCACGCGACCTCAATCCGGACGGCGTAGTCGGCGACGCTTCCAGGGCGACCGCCGAGAAGGGCAAGCGCATCGCCGAACATCAGGCGCGCGGTTTTGTCGAGCTGCTCCAAGACGTGCGCGCTGTGCCGCTCGCGAGGGGTTTTGGGGCGTTCTGATCCGAAGCGCGAAGGCGACTACTGGCAGGCCGGAAACACGACGTTGTCGGACAACGCGGTGATGCAGGTGCTTTCGAACTCGTACTTCGCCTCCTGGGTCGGCTGCGAGTTGTACAGCTTCAACACCTGCACGGCGGCCGAGCATGCGCCGCGGTCTCCGCATTCTTTGCCGGCGCCGCAAACTTTTCTGACAAGGTCGGTGCACCGGTTCACCGGAGCGATCAGGTTTGCCCATTGCTGATCCGCCGACACACGAGCCTGGGGTCCCCTGAGCAGGACGCGGAGGGAGTTCGCGGTCTGCTCCAACTGCTTCAGCTTCCCCGGCGATGGCTTCGCGCGCTGGACCTTCTGATGGTAGCTCATCGCTTGCGACCGGGACGATCCGGAACGTATTTGCTGCAAGGTCAACTCGGCGGCTTCAGCGTCCGAGCCGATGGACGTCAGACCAAGAAGACAAAGGCCAACGAGACAGAAAGCGAGAAGTAGAGTTTTCATAATCTATCCAGCCCATGATTTTCCATCGATACGAGCGGAGTATGAATTGCTCAGTGCGCTCACGCAACGCGCCGAGGTATCTTTCTGGAATAGCGTGCGCGGTACGTTCGCGAGAGACTTTTGGTAGCCGTTTGGCGACAAGCTTCGCGGCGACCCTCCATCTCTTACGAAACTCGGAGAGAATGCTGGTGGCTTGACAGCGTCGGTCTCGTTAACCGTCGCCGCATAGCGACCTCCGCCGATTGGAGTTTCGTCACTATTTCGGGCGAACTTCAAGCTTCGATTTGACGAAAAGGTTCGCCATGCGTCACCGCCTGCTCTGCCGTGTTCTTCTTTGTGCCTCCGTGTCGTTCGGCGCGCCTGCCCTCGCGCAAACCGGCGATGCAACTCCCCAGGCGAACGACGCCTCTCCCCCGGCGCAGCTCTTCGAACGCTGGATGAAGGAAGGACTGACGCTCAAGCGCTTCACGGGGGTTCTGGAGAACGACTTCCGACCGCTCGTCGCCGACGGAGACGATGCCCTCAGCGCGGCTGACATCGGCGTGCATGAGACGATGCTCGGGGCGAAGGTCCGTGCCCAGGGCGCCGTGCAGCTGATGAGCATGGATCTCGACGGAGACGGGTTCGCCACCGAAGATGAAATGCGGCGGGCCTTCATTTACGAGCGCCGCTCTTCGAGCTCGAACGCGCGGCTGGTCAGCGTCGTGGACAGGGTGGTACTCGGATGGCTCGAGCACGACCGCAACGGCGACCGGCGCATCGATTGGGCCGAGGCAATCGCCCCGCCAATTACGTCGCCTGCCGGCAATCGACGTACCTCATCCCGAGTTGACCGGCTGAGCAGCAGGATCGATCTGATACTGACGCTCGAAGCGGGGACCGACGGAAGCGTGACGCTTGCGGAGTACCTGGCGGCGGGGGAGACATATTTCGGCCGCCTGGACTCCAACGACGACAAGGTCCTCTCCGAGGCCGAGATCGCTGCCGGCCCAAGCGAAGCAGCCGCCAATGAAAACCGGCGACCAAGGGCGGAGGAGGTCGCCGCGCCACAGCCCGAAACGCCGTTGCAGCAACAGCCCTCCGTCGCGACCGCGACGCCGGCGCCGCCTGCGGTGCAGTCCGATTCTCCCCACGCACAGCTCTTTGGCTCGCGGATGCATGAGGGATTGCGGCTTGAAGCGCTGCTCTCGGCGCTCGAAAAGGACGTCAGGGAACTCGCCAAGAACGGCGGCGACACGATCCGCGTGGGCGAAGTCGGCGACTACGAGATGATGGTCATCGCCATGAACCGCGCAAAAGGCGCTGCCAACATCATGCGCATGGACATCGATGGCGACGGTTTTGCGGTCGAGGAGGAAATACGCAAGGTGATGACTTTCCAGCAGGGCCTGCTGGGCGGTTCGCCGGCGCTCGATGCTCGTCGCGACAAGCGCATCCAGGAATATCTCGCCGTCGACAACAACGGCGACCATCGCGTCGATTGGGCCGAGGCGGTTGCGCAGGCGGCCAAGGTGCAGGCGGAAGAGCGTGCGGGGCGCGGCGACGGAAAGCGGGAGCTGATGCTCGCGCTCGACCCCAATGGGGACGGAGCGCTGACGCTCGCCGAATACCAGGCGTTGGGCGAGGCGGTTTTCCGCGGTCTCGACACGGACGGCGACGGGGTTCTTTCCGGGACCGAGGCGGCAGCCTATCGGCCGGATGCTCCGGTTGCAGCCGGCGTCCAGAGCGCGGCGGAGGAAGCGGCCCGCATGCGGGCGGCGACAGTGCAGCCGGCCGGGGAAGCGGCGCTGACCGCTGCCCAGTCGATTGCCTGCGCGATGCCCACTGCGTCGCAGGACGCGGAGGTCGTTCTTCTAGGTGTCTATGATGCAGAGGCGATCTCCTCCGTCGCGATCGGCACGCAGGACCAGACCGTCGAGACCGCTGCGTTGACGATCGAGCCGGGCGACAAGCCGCTCTACGTCGTCATCGTCTCCCACACCCCGATCATCTGGCGGCTGTCGGGCGCTGTCCAAAGGGTCGAGCGCCTGGTTCTCGTCTCCAACGCCGGCCTGGCGCAGGAAGGCGTGCGCACGCCTATCCCCCTGGTTGGCGAAACCGGGCTGCAGGCCGACCGCGTGACCTTCCTCGCAAGGACGGACTGCCTCGAGTATTTCAAGGAGGCGCCGTCGGTTGCGGCCGCGCAGGCTGCCGCCCTTGTGCGCGCGAAGGCCGGCAAGGAGCCGACCACGGTGTCGGCCGTCTACAAGGTCGGCGAGTTTCTTCTCCCGTCCGGGGAGGCCCGGTCAGTGACCAAGAAGAGCGGACCCGGCTTCCCCTTGATGGTGTTCCCGGGTGCGGGGACGCTCCGCATCGAGCGCGAATCCGGAAGCATGACGATCAGCAGCGGCTCGGAGGATCCAGGCAGCGAGCTTGGCCGCTTCAATGCGGGCGGAGTCGTCGAGATCGACGCAACGACGGTCGTCGCCTCGCTCACGCCCGAGCCCTATGTCGTGTTGCCGCAGGAAGCCGGGCTCGTGCAGCTTCTCCAGGCGGGCGTGCTCACCCGCAACGACAGCGGCGAGTATCTGATTCACAGGAAGACGCGATACCCGGCCGGGCTATGCGGTGCGCACTCCGTGACTTTCCTCCTGATGCGGGGGGTTCCGGAGCCGGATGGCAATCATTGCCACGCTACGGTGTACTCCGAGGAGAGCGGGCTCCTGCTGCGGGGAACCGAATGGTCGCGGCGGGCTCCCTGAGAGAATAGAGCGCGGACCGAAGTCCTGAGGTTCCGGCCCTCCGGAGGCATCTCGACTCCTGCTCGGGAATCCCGATAAACCCGATATCGCGGCCGATATGAGAACCGGCTGCGGAACGGTTGCGTCCACCGGGAGGAACGATGACGCTCGAAATCGTCCGCCCCGACAGCGTTCGGAGTGCGGCCGAGATGCTCGCATCCCCGCATGCGCGGTTCGTCGCGGGCGGCACGATTGCCGTGCGTGTCTGGAATTCAGGCGACGTGTCGATCAAGAAGCTCGTGCTTGCGGATGGCCTTGGGCTTGACGCCATCAGCGTAGCGAACGGCCGGGCGGAGATTGGCGCTGCCGTCACAATGGCGGAGGTCGCCGCGCATCCGGACCTTGCTTTCCTGCATCCGGTGGCCCGGGAAATCGGCGGGCCGGCGATACGCGCGATGGCGACCGTCGGCGGCAACCTTTTCGCTCGCTCGCCTTACGGCGATTTCGCCGTCGCGCTCCTCGCGCTCGATGCGGAGGTGACGGTGGAGGACGCGCGCGCGAAGAAAACGCTCGCACTTGCCGCGTTTCTCGCCGCGCGGGATCGACAAAGAGGCATCGTCCGCAGCGTTGCCTTCGCGCTGCCGCCCGCGGGAGCGTTGCGCTTCGCCAAGGTAATGCGGCGGCATCCCCACGGCGCGTCCGTTCTTTCGATCGCAGCGATGCTCCCGCTTGCCAGCGGCCGGCTGAAAGGCGTTCGCATCGCCTATGGCGCGATGGCGCCGACGGCGATCCGCGCAACCGCGGTGGAGAAGGCGCTCGAGGGGAAGGCGCTCGACGAAGCGTCGATCGCCGATGCCGTGGCCGTGGCAGGCGAGGGCACTGCGCCCGCTTCCGATGCCTTTGCAAGCGACTGGTATCGGCGGAACGTGCTGCCCGTGCACCTTGCACGACTGCTGAGAGGTGAATGAGTTTGGCCCGCGTTCCCCTCCAGTTCACCGTGAACGGCGCCGAGCAGGCCGAGTTCATCGAACCGGGCGCGCTCCTCGTCGACGTGCTCCGCGACAAGCTCGGCCTGACGGCCACGAAGAACGGCTGCGGTCAGGGCATGTGCGGAGCCTGCACGGTCATGATCGACGGCGAACTGCAGCTTTCCTGTCTGGCACCGGCTCAGCGCGTCGAAGGCCGCGCGGTCGAAACGCTCGAAGGGTTGGCGCAGTCGGGGGAGCTGCATCCGCTACAGCGCGCATTCGCCGACGGCTTTGCGGTCCAATGCGGCTTCTGCACGTCCGGCATGATTCTCGCGGCGAAATGGCTGCTCGACCGCAATTCCAACCCGAGCCGCGAAGACGTGCTCGACGCGATATCCGGCAGTATCTGCCGCTGCACCGGCTACGAGCCGTTCGTCAACGCGATCCTCGCGGCCGCGGCGGAGATGCGCGGCCGGAAATCGGCGTGACGGGGGCGGACGATGGCGGTCTCCATGATGCCTCATGCTGAGGTGCTCCGCGAAGCGGAGCCTCGAAGCACGCACCACGGCGTTTCTAGCACCTCCTGGACCCTCCTTCGAGGCAATGCCGACTGCGTCGGCATTGTGCCTCAGGATGAGGGGGGTTGATGCGTTCGGCCCCGAGCTAAGGAATCGAGTTATGCAGCGCGTGAAGCAATTCTTCGCCGAGGAGCGGACCGAGGGCCATCAGGCCGTCGGCGTCAGCGGGCCGCGCTCCGACGCGCTCGGGCACGTCACCGGCCGCACCCAGTACTACGCCGACCGCACCTTCCCCGGCATGCTGCATCTGAAGATGGTGCGGAGCCCGCACCATCACGCGCGCATCGTCTCGGTCGATACAAGCGCGGCGGAAAAATCTCCCGGCGTCGTCCGCGTGCTCGCGCACAGGGATGTGCCGAAGAACGTCTACACCATCCTCTGCCTGATCCAGATCGAGCCGGACGACGAGCCCGTGCTCGCGGTGGACAAGGTCCGCTTCAAGGGCGAGCAGGTCGTCGCCGTGATCGCGGAGAGCGCCGCCGCAGCGCGCGAGGCGGCGGCCATGGTGAAGGTCGAATACGAAGAGCTTCCGGCGGTATTCGACGTGGAGGAGGCGCTGAAGCCGGGCGCGCCGCTCGTCAACGAGTATCACGGCCAGAACTGGTTCAACTACGAGGGCCACAATTGCCGCCGCGTGCGCTACGGCGACGTGGAGAAGGGGTTCGCAGCGGCGGATCACGTCATCGAGGAGCGCTATCAGTCCTCCCCGATCGAGCACGCGCCGACCGAGACGACGGGCTGCATCGTCGTGCCGGAGGCGAACGGCCGCTTCACCTGCCATTCGAACACGCAGGCGCTGTTCTTCACACTCGACAATGCAGCGCTGATCCTGAAGCAGCCGTTCCAGAAGCTCAGGCTCGTCGGCGGCACCGTCGGCGGCGGCTTCGGCGGCAAGGTCGATGTCATCACCGAGCCGATCGCTTTCCTTGCCGCCATGCTCACCAACCGGCCGGTGAAATATTCCTACAGCCGCGAGGAGGAGATGCAGGTCTCCTCGCCGCGCGCGGCGGAGCGCATCTACATCAAGGATGGGGTGATGAAGGACGGGCGGATCGTGGCGCGCCACGTCCGGCTTTACGCCGACGCCGGCGCCTATTCGCGCCACAGCCCCTATGCCGGCACCAAGGCGGCGGCGCACATGCCGGGACCGTACACGATCCCGAACGTCTGGGTGGATTCGTACTGCGTCTACACCAACCGTACGCCATCCTCCGCCATGCGCGGCTTCGGCGTGACCATCGGCGACTTCGCGCTCGAGGTTCAGATGGACAAGCTCGCGCGGCTCATCGGGATGGACCCGATCGAGTTCCGCATCCGGAATGCCTACCGCGACGGCGATATGAAGGCGCACGGCGAAACCACGCACGGAGCGGCGCTGGTCGAAACCGTGCAGGCGGCGGCGGAGTTGGCCGGCTGGCCGTTGAGCGACGAGGCGATGGCTGCATCCTCGCTGAAGCAGGGGAACTGACATGGCGAAGGCGCGCGGGCGCGGCGTCGCCGCGGTCAACTATCCGACCGGCATGAACCTTGGCGGCGACCCGAGCCAGGCGCTCGTCCACGCCACCACCACCGGCAATTTCGTCGTCACGCTGTCGAGCGTCGATCTCGGCCAGGGGCTGAAGACGGTGATGGCGCAGATCTGCGCTGAGACGCTGGGCGTCCCCGTCGAGACGATCATCGTCGACACCGCCGACACCGACACCGGCCCGCACGATATGGGAACCTTCGCCAGCCGCTCGACGCACCGCACCGGCAACGCCATCGTCATGGCAGCGAAGGAGGCGCGCGCGGCTCTGCTCGAAGTGGCGGCGGAGGAGCTCGAGGCCGACGCTTCCGACCTTGAGACGGACGGCAAGGGCAACATCCAGGTGAAGGGCGCGCCGGCGCGTTCCATGCCGGTGTTCCAGGCGGCGCTCGCGGCGCACTTCAAGCACGGTAAGACGGTGTCCGGGCGCGGCATGTTCCTGGTGCCGCGCTCCTACCCGGTGCCGGAGACGGGACACATGCGGCCGGCGACCTGCTACGCCCACGCCTGCACGGTGGCGGAGGTGGAGGTCGACACCGAGACCGGCGAGGTGGCGGTGCTGTCGCTGAAGAGCGCCTACGAGGTCGGACGCGCGCTCAACCCCAAAATGGTTGAGCAGCAGATCGTCGGCGGAGCCTGGATGGGCATGAGCCACGCGCTCTACGAGACGACCGAGCCGTACTATCCCGACCGCGCGCACGGGCCGCTCGATTTCAACGAGTATCTGATGCCAGGCCCCGGCGACATTCCGTCATTCGAGTCGGTGGTGCTGGAGCGGCCGGCGGAAGACGGGCCGTTCGGCGCCAAGGGCGTCGGCGAGATGACGGCGAATTCGCCGATTCCGGCGATCGCCAACGCCATCTTCGACGCGGTCGGCGTGCGCGTCGATTCGCTGCCGATCACGCCTGAGAAGGTGCTGAGGGGGATTCTGGCGAAGCAGGCAGGCGTCGTTGCGTAGCCCGCATGGAGCGAAGCGAAATGCGGGACTGACGGCCGAAAGAATCCCGGATTTCGCTGCGCTCATCCGGGCTACGACGTTGGCGAAACAGGCCGCACACCCAGGTGCACAAGAAAGGATCGACGATGCTGAAGGTTCTGTCGCTCATGAAGCGCAAGGAAGGGACGAGCTTCGAAGAATTCCGCAAATGGGCGAAGGACGAGCATCCGAAGCTCGCGCAGAAGATTCCAGGCATGCGCGGCTATTGCATGAACGTGCCGGTGAAGGAGAACCCGGACTCGCCCTATGACGCGATCAGCGAGATGTGGTGGGATTCAGACGAGGCGCGGCTGAAGGGCTTTGGCACCGACGAGGGCAAGGCCGCGGGCGCCGACGCCGCGGCGCATTGCGCGAGCCGCTTCCACTTCATGGCCGAAGAGAAGGTTTTCATCTGAGGCGCGTCGCGGGCATCTCCTCGACGTTAGCGCATGACCATCTCCATCATCGACGCACACCACCACATCTGGCGGCGCGACGATCTCCCGTGGCTCAAAGGGCCGATGGTGCCGCGCATCTTCGGTCCCTACGAGCCCATCCGCCGCGACTATCCGATCGAGGAATATCTTCGGGACATCGCCGGCATGGGCGTCGAAAAATCCGTTTACGTGCAGGCGAACTGGGCACCCGAGCGCGCCGATGACGAAGTCGCGTGGGTGCAGGCGGAGGCCGATCGCGCCGGGTGGCCGCATGCGATCGTCGGCTACGCCGATCTGACCGCCAAAGATGTCCGCCCGGCGCTCGACCGCATGAAGCGCTATCCGCTCCTCCGCGGCATCCGCATGCAGCTTCACTGGCACGAGAACGTGCAGTACCGCTTCGCCAGCCGACCGGACCTTTTCGATGATGCGGCTTTCAAGAGAAACTTCGCCGCGCTCTCCGACTATGGTCTCTCCTTCGACCTGCAGGTCTTTTCGAGCCAGATGGAAGGCGCGGCCCGGCTTGCGGCCGATTTCCCGAAGACGACGCTCGTTCTCCAGCACGCCGGCATGCCGGAGGATTTGTCCGAAGCTGGGATGGAAGCTTGGCGCGCGGGCATGCGACAGCTCGCGGCCGAGCCGAACGTCGTTTCCAAGCTTTCCGCGCTCGGCACGTTCATTCACCGCAACGACGCCGCCCACATCCGACGGATCGTCAGCGAGACGATCGGCTTCTTCGGCGCCGACCGCTGCCTTTTCGGATCGAACTTTCCGATCGAGAAGCTGTGGACCACCTACAAGGACCTCATCGCCGCCTTTCGGGCTGCGGCGGAAGACATCCCGGAAGCGGATCGGCGCGCGATCTTTCGCGGCACAGCCGCTCGCGTCTACGCGATCGGCTGAATCCGTCCATCTGAGACCAGTGAAACTTCGCCGGATTCGCTTAGCGCTTTTTCAAACAACTCCGGCGATTACGACGATGGCGTTGCCATTGCAGCGATGACTGTCGCTGAGTCAGGTCTCGGACGAATATGGATCAGGACGTTGTTGAGGGGCGTCGCGGCGACAAGGCGGCGATCTATCGCAGCCTCGCGGTCCTCACGTTCACCTTCGTAATTCTCCTGGGCGGCATGCTCGCCGCGCTCAAGGTCACCAGCGACTATCTGCTTCGACAGACGGCTTCGTCGTCTGCGCTCATCTGGGCAAACCGCATCGCCGACAATCTCAGCGATATCAAGGACATCGCAGCAGGCAGGCCGCCTTCGCCGGAAAGCGCGAGCTTCCTCACATGGGCGCAGGAATCGGGCCGGCTGTTTCGCAGCGCTGTCTACGACCAGGATGGCGTCCTCCGGTTGGCGTCGGAGCGGATCGAGACCCGCCTCGACGGTCCGGAAGGTACCGCCGCGGCTACGCGCGCGCTCGCTTCCAACGAGGCGGTCGTTGACGTGCAGGCGGGAGGCGCGCCCGGCCTTCCCGCCTTCTTCTCGCACGCGCACGTTCCCGTTCTCGTCGACGGGCAGGAAACCGCAGTCATTGCGGCCTACGTCGACCAGAGTGATCGCCATGCGCAGTTCCGCGACGCCTTCATCAAGGCGGCGGCGCTGCTTTCTCTGCTGGCGTGCCTTGCCTTCGGCATCCCGACGTTCGCCTGGTTCCGCCGCACACAGGAGAAGCACGCAGCCATCCGGCACAGCCGCCAGCTGGCGGAGGAGGCGCGGGCGCAGAACCGGCGTCTCGAAGCGACACTCACCAACATGCCGCACGGACTGTGCATGTTCGACGCCGAAAAGCGCCTTGTGATGTGCAACGCGCGCTACGCCGAACTCTACGGCCTTCCGCCTCACATCGCGAAGTCGGGAACATCCTTGCAGGCGATCATCGACTACCGCCGCAGCCTCGGTAACGCGCCGCTCGAGTTCCCGAACTATGCGACGCACGACGGGATCGACTTCACCGAGGGCAACAACAACATCTTCGAGTTCAAGCTCGAGGATGGCCGCACCATCCGCATCAATCATCTTCCGCTGAGCGGCGGCGGCTATGTGGCAACGCACGAGGATGTAAGCGAGGCGGTCCGCGCCCAGAGTCGCCTCAAGCATCTCGCGCGCTACGACGAACTGAGCAGCCTGCCGAACCGCGCATTTTTCCGCGAGCGGCTGTCGGACGCCCTGACGGAAATCAAGCCGGGAGCCTGCGTGGCGGTGCTTTGCCTCGACCTCGATCATTTCAAAGCGGTGAACGATACGCTCGGACACCCCGTGGGCGACGCCGTTCTATCCGCGGTCGCCGACCGCCTGCGCGGCTGCGTCGAACCCGGCGATACCCTTGCCCGGCTCGGCGGCGACGAGTTCGCGGTCATTCAGGTCGACGCCGAAGGCCCTGCGCAGCCGACAAGGCTTGCGCAGAGGATATCCGAGAGCCTGCGTGCGCCCTTTGAGCTGAATGAGCATCAGGTGACGATCGGCGCGAGCATCGGCGTTGCCCTTGCGCCGAACGACGGCAGCGAGCCGCACGAGCTGCACAAGAATGCGGAGCTCGCGCTCTACCGCGCCAAGGGGGACGGGCGCGGGAAGCATTGCTTTTTCGAGCCGACGATGGACGCGCGGATGCGCGAGCGCCGGCGGCTGGAGATCGGCCTTCGCCGCGCGCTCGTCCAAGAGGAGTTCGAGGTCCACTACCAGCCGCTCGTGCGGCTGAGCGACAATATGATCACGGGTTTCGAGGCGCTGCTGCGCTGGCGCGATCCTGATCGCGGCTTCGTCCCGCCGAGCGAATTCATCCCGGTTGCGGAGGAGACCGGCCTCATCTGTCAGATCGGCGACTGGGTGATCCGCCGCGCCTGCCTCGACGCCGCAGACTGGCCGCGCGACCTGCGGGTGGCGGTGAATTTGTCGCCGGTGCAGTTCCGCGAACGGCACATCATCAACGTGGTTTTCGGCGCGCTCGCCTCGTCGGGCCTGCTGCCCGGCCGCCTCGAGCTCGAGATCACGGAATCCGTGTTGCTCGACAGCACGGACGACACGATCGCGACACTGCATCAGCTGCGCCACCACGGCGCTCGCATCTCGATGGACGATTTTGGCACGGGCTATTCGTCGTTGAGCTACCTGCGGTCGTTTCCGTTCGACAAGATCAAGATCGACCAGAGCTTCGTGCGCGACCTGGCGACCAGCGGCGATTCGCTCGCGATCGTCCGCGCCGTCGCGACGCTGGGTGCGGCGCTCGGGGTCGTCACCACGGCGGAAGGGGTGGAAACTCTCGAACAAATCGAATGCCTCCGCCGAGAAGGCTGCGGCGAGGCGCAGGGCTTCCTGATCGGCCGCCCCGTGCCGCGGTCGGAACTCGGAGATATCCTCGCCGATCCGGTCTGGTCGAGCCCGCGCCAGCGCGCCGAGGGCGGCAGGCGGCAGTTGAGAGTGGTCGGCTAGCGTCTCGGGCCCGAAAGTCCGCTGCCGCCTGTCGGAGGCTGCGGGGGAGGGGAGCAAGATGTCGGTCCGCCGACCCCGCATCGCGGCAGCCGCTGAGCGGCGGGAAACGGCTCGGACGCGGAAAGGCGACTCGCAAGGGCCGCCGCCCGACCAGCGGACCACCCGTTAAGGGTTGATGGAGCGGGCGATCGGGATCGAACCGACGACATTCAGCTTGGGAAGCTGACGTTCTGCCACTGAACTACGCCCGCGCTCCGAACATGAAAATCCTTTGCTCGCGCGCCGCTGTCAAGCTGCGTCGGCCCACTGCGGCGCATGCGGAGAGCGCCACCTTTCCCAGGGCCGGGCGCCGCCACGCAACAATCGCCGCGCGCCGCGAAACCCATTTTTCACGCGGCGTAAACCTTTCGAAACGGCCCTCCTGCATCATGCGAGCCTGCCGAAGGGTTCGCTTCCACCTTTCGGATCGAGCCGAGGCGAATGGAGAGCGACATGACGAAGCTCAGGTCGATCGCAGCCGCTATCACGTTGACCGCCGCGCTCGCGGCGTCTGCGTCCGCCTCCGCTGCGGCAGAAAAGCCGGCCCGCGGAATCTCCGCGATCCAGGCGGCCGTCTTCGCGTGCATGAGCTTCAACCGCGAAGCGCGCAGCCTTGCGCTCACGGCGGTGGAGGACGGAATCGGCGACTGGCTGGTCTGGCTGCGCGACGCCAATGGCGGCCTGCGCCTGTGCAACGCCAGCGCCGAAGGCAACATCTACGTGAACGCCGCCATCCGCGGCGACGTGCTACAGGGCGCCGGCGAGCGCGCGATCGAGCTTGCGCCCGTGGCGACTCCGGCCGCGGCGACCGTTGATCCGGCTGAGAAGGCGGAGCGCGTCTGCGCCGCGGCAAGCCGCAAGATCGGCGGCGCACGCATCGTCGCGACGGTCGGCGACGGCGTCGGCGATTACCTGATCTGGCTGGAGGATTCCGGCGGCTCCTACTGGGCGTGCAACGCATCCGCCGACGCCAAGCTCTGGGTGTTCGAGCCGGCCCGCGCGCCGCTCAACAACGGCACGGCCCGCGCCGGCTTCCGCACGGCCTGACGTCCCGAAAGGAAGAGATGCAGGTATTCTTCACGATCGTTCTCTTCCTGGTGGCCATGGTCATTGCCGATCTTCTGTTCGGCGACGGCCGGATCACGCAGCAGGTGCTGCAGACCGTTTCGGACCTCTTCGGCTGATCGTTCGGATTTGATCGAAATCAAAGCGCGCGCCGCCGCCCGGGCGCGAACCTGATGGCCGCCTACAGCGAGGGTAGCGACCATGGGCATTTTCAAGCGCATCGAAGACCACGGCAACCTGATGAGCCAAATGATTGGGCGCACAGGAGCCGATCTAACGAATTTGGACGGCTACACCGGCGAGGCGACGTTCCGCAATGCGATCGGGCGCTGCCTCACATGCTCGCACGGGGATGAATGCCGCGCCTGGCTTGCAGAGGCCGAGCAAGGCTCGGCCCCGCCGGGCTTCTGCGCCAACGCCGCTCTGTTCGGGTCTTTGGCGCGCGACTGAACGGCGGTCGGGCGGAAGCCGCGTGCGCGGATGGCCCGCCGCCGTCGCGTCGCTCAGCTCGCGGGAGCGACTGCGGTGGCGTTCATCTGACCGCCTTCACCTTCCTCGTAGATGATTTTTACCGGCTGACCGATCGAAAGCGCGGCGGCATCGAAATCCGCCGGAAGCAGGAAGGTCTGCCCGGTGTCGAGCGTTACCGTGCCGGCGGTCGGATCGATCAGCGCCACCACGCCGGTTGCCTCCTCCGCTAAAGCGGCGAGGGAAGAAGCGGCGAGCAGCGCACCCGCGCTCAAAGCGACTATCAGCTTTCGCATCTCCGTCTCCTGATTCGTGTCGTGCCCCGAAGGTGGTCTTCAAAGGCGGCGAGAAAAGGCGCGAATACCGGACGAACGAGAAATTGATGGACGGCGAGGTCGCCGTTACCCCGTCCGGAAATGCTTCGAAAGTTTCAACCCCTGCGCCTGGTAGTTCGAGCCGAGCGCCGCGCCGTAAAGGGTCTCGGGCGGTGCCGCCATCGGCTCGTAGACGAGCCGGCCGATCGTCTGTCCGTGCTCCAGGATGAACGGCACTTCGTGGCTCCGGACTTCGAGCACCGCGCGGCTGCCGTGGCCGCCCGCCGGCGCGTGCCCGAAGCCGGGATCGAAGAAGCCGGCATAGTGCACGCGGAATTCTCCGACGAACGGGTCGAACGGCACCATCTCCGCCGCGTAGCCGGGCGGCACATGCACCGCTTCCTTTGAGACGAGAATGTAGAACTGCGCCGGGTCGAGCACGATCTCGGCGCGCTCGCGCCGCGCGATCGGCTCCCAGAAGTCGCGTGCGTCGTAGGCGGCGACCCGGTCGACGTCGATCACGCCGGTGTAGCGCTTGGCGCGATAGCCGACGAGGCCGGCGGAATCGCCTTCGAGGTCGATCGAGAGCGCGAGCCCGTTGATGAAGCGCGGCGCGCCGGTCGCGAGCGTCTCGCGTTCGTGCAGAGCAAGCAGCGCGGCGTCGTCGAGCGCAACGTTGCCGCGGCGGAAGCGGATCTGCGAAAGCCGCGAGCCGATGCGGACGAGGATCGGGAAGGTGCGCGGGCTGACTTCGAGATAGAGCGGGCCGGAATATCCCTCCGGCATCTGGTCGAAGGAGCGCGCGGAATCGGTGATGACGCGGGTGAAAATATCGAGCCGGCCGGTCGAGCTTTTCGGGTTGGCGCTCGCCGCGATGTCGTCCGGGAGCGCGAGACTTTCCAAGAGCGGCACGATGTAGACGCAGCCGGTTTCGAGCACCGCGCCGGCGGCAAGGTCGAATTCGTGCAGCGCGAGCTGCTTGAGCTTTTCGCCGACGGAAAAGCTCGGACCGGGGAGAAAGCTTGCGCGAACGCGCGTCGCCTTCTTGCCGAGGCGGAGGTCGAGGCTCGCCGGCTGCACCTGGTTCTCCGCCGCGGGCTCCGCGAGCGCGATCGCGCCGTCGGCGATCAGGCGGCGGATGTCGCGGTCGGGGAGGATGCCATGCATGGCGCGCGCCCCTCCCCCTTGTAAGGAGGGGTTGGGGGAGGGGTTCTTTGCGCCGCGCCCTACGCTCACAAACCCCTCTCCCAGCCGGTCCTTCGCTGCGCTCAGGCCCGGCGACCCTCTCCCCACAAGCGGGAGAGGAAGTCGCGCCGTCGCGCCCGGTCCCGTCTATCGCGCGGGGAGATTGACGCCAAGGGCGCGAGCGTTTAATCGAAAACCTTCGTGGTGATTTGTGCCGGCCGGCTTGCGACCACGTAAAACGAAACGCTAAAAGGCCGGAGGTGGAAACCCCCGGTCTTGTGCTTTCGAAAAGCGCGGCCGGGATTTTTTGTTGGAGGTTTCCACGATGACGACCAAGAAACCCGGCCGCAAGCGCTTCCGTCCCGCCACCGAGATGGTGCACGGCGGCACGCTCCGCTCGCAATTCGGCGAAACGTCCGAGGCGATCTTCCTGACCCAGGGCTACGTCTACGAGAACGCGGAGGCGGCCGAGGCGCGCTTCAAGGGCGACGACCCGGGCTACGTCTATTCGCGCTACGCTAATCCGACCGTCGCCATGTTCGAGGAGCGCATGTGCCTGCTCGAAGGCGCCGAGGCAGGGCTCGCGGTCGCGACCGGCATGGCGGCGGTCACCGCGTCGCTGCTCTCGGATCTCAAGGCCGGTGACCACGTCGTCTCCTCGCGCGCGCTCTTCGGCTCGTGCGACTACGTCATTACCAACATCCTGCCGCGGCTCGGCATCTCCTCCACGCTGGTTGACGGTCGCGACCTTGGCGCATGGCGGAAGGCGGTGCGGCCCGAGACGCGCGCTTTCTTCCTCGAAAGCCCATCCAACCCGACGCTCGAGCTGATCGACATCGCAGGCGTCGCCGAGATCGCGCGGAAGGCGAATGCGCGCCTGATCGTCGACAACGTGTTCGCGACGCCGGTTTTCCAGAGGCCGCTGGACCTCGGCGCGCACACCGTCGTCTATTCCGCCACCAAGCATATCGACGGGCAGGGGCGGTGTCTCGGCGGCGTCGTGCTCTCAGGCGAGGAGTGGATCGAGCAAAAGCTCTTTCCGTACCTGAAGCACACGGGCCCGTCGCTCAGCCCATTCAACGCCTGGGTGCTCTTGAAGGCGCTGGAGACGCTCGAGCTTCGCGTCACGCGCCAGGCGGAAAGCGCCGGCAGGCTCGCGGAGATGCTCGCCGAGCATCCCGCGGTCGAGCGCATCTACTACCCCGGCCATCCGAGCCACCCGCAGCACGCGCTCGCCAAGCGGCAGATGAGCTCCGGCGGCAGCGTCATTTCCTTCGATGTCGCCGGCGGCAAGCGCGCCGCGTTCGACTTCCTCCGCGCGCTCCAGGTCGTGAAAATCTCCAACAACCTCGGCGACGCCAAGAGCCTCATCACGCATCCGGCGACGACCACGCACCAGCGGCTGAAGCCGGAGGAGCGCGCCGTGCTCGGCATAGGCGACGGGCTGGTGCGGGTGTCGGTCGGGCTGGAGGATTCTGAGGATTTGGCCGAGGACTTGACGCAGGCGCTCGCCCGCTCCATCGCGCCGAATGTGCGGGCGGTGTCGGCGTAGTTGGGCGACGCAAGAGTCGGGGACGAGCGAAGCGAAGGACGCTACGCGCGTCCGCCCTCCCCCCTTGCGGGCGGGAGAAGGGAAACGAAGAGCGTGACCGCAAAACTGCCGATCCGGCACGCTCATCCCTATAGGTTTCATCGACTCGCTGCCGAAGAAGGAGGAGCGCCACGCCGCGATCCCATGCCGCTGCGGCACGTCATGAGATCGCAGAGACGACGCCTTTCCGCGACATGGTACAAGAGCGAGGAAAATTCCCGCTACGGCTATTTTTCCTCGCTAATGGACGTTCCGTTCTGAATTTCCATCGCCAGAAATTCCCAATCAGCATTTCTTTTCACTGTTAGACGGCCAAGAGAAGGCTTACCTATTGGTCAGCTCTATTGAAGAGGTGAGCCCATGTCTGAAAGGAGCTCCCGTGGCCGTCCGCGGGGAACAGGAAAGAACGACGATCCTCTATTGGCCCAGGTAGCGGAAGTGTTGGTCCGCTATCCCGAACTGAAGCCGACAACCGCGATGAAGCGCGTCATAGAGGGGCAAGAATGCCATTCGCCTTCGGCCTTGCTGCGCCGACTGCAGGACAAGTGGAAACGGCGCGGTTCGGGCTTTCTCGCGGCGGCCCGCGAACGCGCCGCGCCGAAAGCGGGCGCGGGCGGATTTCCATTGACGCGCTTAGCCGTTTCCCACGCGCTGGAACTCGGCAATCCGTACATGACCGCCACGCGCCGCCTGCAGGAAAAAATGGAACGCATGCAGCGCTGGCAAGATCTGATCGAACCGCCCTATATGCGCGTCCTGAGGCAAAGCATGGAGTTCGAACAGCGTATGCGGTATTCGCTTGGTCCGCTCTACATGCGCGCCCTGCGCTCGTTTCCTTATATTTACGGGTCCTAAGCAAAGGCGTTAGCGGTATCGCTATCGCGGTCCCCGGGTTAGTGTTAGGCAAAAGACGCTTACAGCGACTAGCAGTCGAGACGACAAGAATTGTGGAAGAGCCGAGAACCACCTTCAGTGGCCTGTTCTCTCGCCGGCTGGAACTTTGGCCGGAGGAACTTGAGAAGCCGACGGAAGCGGCCTTTCAGAAAGCTGCCGGCCTCGTCAAGCGTACGGGAACGGACAAGCACTTTGCAGTCGCCGCCATGCTGATGCCGAGCGGCATCACAATGCGCGAGCTCACCGCCACGGGCTGCGACACTCAACGAAATGTGTATGGCGATTTGATCGCTGAGGGGGTTGTCCGCCCCGTTGATATGGAAC
>JBOHKB010000039.1:0-9988 GCA_050728815.1 Propylenella sp. | reverse complement strand
CGGCAGCGTCTCGCGATACTGGTTGATGCCGACGTTTCCGAATCGGTCCGCGCCTCGCCACTCGCCCGCCGGCTCGCGCTTCACCGCCTCGCCGTTGATATAGAGCACCCCGTCCTCGACCTGAACTCGGTCGCCCGGCAGCCCGATCACCCGCTTGATGTAGTCCGTCCCCGGCTCGCGCGGCGGGCGGAATACTGCGATATCGCCGCGCTCCGGGCCGTCGCCCTGCCAGATGCGCCCGTCAATGAACGAGAGGTCGATCGGGAAGGAAAAGCGGCTGTAGCCGTAGCTGAACTTCGAAACGAAGAGATAGTCGCCGATCAGGAGCGTCGGCTCCATCGAGCCGGAGGGGATGTTGAACGGATGGTAGAGGAACGTACGGAAGACGAGCGCGATGAGCAGCGCCTCGATGATGACCTTGACGGTCTCCCATACGCCGCCCTTCTCCGATTCCTTCGCCGCGCTTCGTTCCGCCACGCTCATGGCTCCGTCCTGACTCGTTGTTAGGGGTTTAACCGGCGCGGCAGCCCGCCGCAATTGCCGGGGCGGCGAGAAGCGTCACTATTGCGGCGGCTTTGCGGCGCTGTCGCTTGTGCCCTCCAGAGCCATGCCGGAAAGAGAAAGCCCGGCAGGAGCGGCTCTGCAATCGAGTTCCGGCCGACAAACACTGGCCAAGATGCCCGTCCAGCCAAACATGCCTCATGGCCAGGCTCCGGTCACTCCAGCCATACAGGAGTAGTTGGTGGTCTTCCTTCGCTTCTAGACCCAAGGCGCACGGGTCAGGCACGCGACAAGATGCGGCAAAAGGGAACGCTTTTGCGCGGTCTAGTTTCCCGATCGTTTTCAAGAAACTCTGGAACGTAGGGCGCTACTGCAAAAGTCCGCGCTGAGTCTTTTCACCGCTCGGTAGGACGACCGTCTCGACGTGCGCAATTGGAGTGAGGTCAGTCACAGGCGTTCCCTTCAGGTCAATGCGTTTCAGATCGACCAGTCCGGCGAGTGGTGTCAAATCGGCAACATGCGTGCCTTTGATGTCGAGTCCCTGAAGCTTGGTCAGGTGGGCAATTGGCGTCAAGTCTGTGACCCAAGTGTCCTGCAGGTCGAGCCACTCCAAGTTCGCGAGATTTGCTAGCGGCGCCAGATCTACAATATGCATCTGCTGAAAGTCGAGCCACTCCAGCTCTACCAGCCCCGAAAGTGGTGTCAGGTCCGTCGCGGGGGTGCCTTTGAGATAGAGCCGCCTGAGTCTGACGAGCTGAGCTAGTGGCGAGAGATCACTTACCCGCGTTCCCCGAAGGTCGAGACGTCGAAGGTGAACAAGCCCAGCAAGTGGGGATACGTCGGAGACGGCTGTACCCTGGAGATAGAGCGCTTGGAGGTTCAGTAGGCTCGCCAGCGGCGCAAGAATCACGATTTCGGTGCCGACGAGCGTAAGGTCCCGCACAAAAGGTCGCCATTCCGGTGGGGGCGCTTGGCCGGCGACGAGCATGTCTAGAATGCGGGCAATGTCAAAGTCGCGAGGCGGTTCATCACCCGCCGGGTCGAGCACATCCCTGGTTAGTGCATCGTCGCTTAGAATTCTGAATTCAGGATCTAAGTGCTCGAATGTAGCTAGCTCCTGCGATGACCTCCACAAATCACCAAAGATTTCCCTTGCTTTCGCGAGAAGACGCTTCGAAACGCGGACGAGCGCCATTAGGGCGTCAGCAACCGCCTTTCGGATCTCCACATCCTTGATAATGTCCAATGCAAGCTTTATCCACCCTGTGGTTTCCGCCGCGTCATCCTGCAGCGACCCGATATCTCGCGCTCTGCCCGAGAGTTTGATGTCCTTAAGAATTTCGATATCAAATTTGTTGTTTGAGAAGAAACTTGGTCCTGGGCGTGAAGCACTGTCTCTGCCTGCTTGAAGTGCCTCAACAACTCGAACAAGCAGTTCGACTTCGCGTAACTCCCTGCGAAGTTGCTCATACTCATGCTTCTGCCTTTCCACGGCGGCAATGGATTGAACAAATCGTCCTTGAAGCTCTTCATTGGCCGCCCGCATTTGCTGGAGATCGTTCGAGAGCTTCTGTTGCTCTTGCGTGGCTTTTGTGGTCCTTCGTGATTGAGGTCGGCCGCGTGGGCGCGGCCATTGTTCCGAAGCTGCCACAAACTCGGCGAGCGCCACATAAAACCGACAGCCGTCGGGCACGTCACGGGCGATTACCGCGCGGAGGCGGCTCGCCTCGATTAGCACATTAGGCAATAGGGCTGCATCGCGGGTATCCAGAAGTGTTTCGACCAGGCCGGCGAGGCGGTCAGCAGGAGGAGTCCAATCCATCTGCCAGATATTGTCGTTTGAGTGGCGTGCGGCTTCCACTGCATCCCAGCGGCTTCGCATTTCCGACCAGCCCACCATGATCGCCTCTCGTGACGGAACCTAACCGTCAACATACCTAGCGCAGTGTATTCGGTAGCCATAATACGAAATCTGGGAAGAGAGTCAGTGCGGCTAGCGCCGCGAGCAGAGGTGCGTAGAAAGGGATCATTGCTTTGAGAATCTGCGTGATCGATAGCCCGGTCATGTTGGCCAAGAGGAAAAGCGATAAGCCGAACGGAGGGGTCACCGTCCCGATCATCAGATTGAAGATGGCGACAATCCCGAAATGGATTGGATCAACCCCGGCCATAATGGCGGGACCAGCGATTATCGGGACAAGCAACAGAATGCCAGTAGTCGAGTCGACAAACATTCCGGCAATAAAGAAAATGATGTTGGCTATAATAAGCATCTCAATAGGGCTCGGTCCGATACTGTTGAGCCAGGCGGCTACCTGCTGAGGAACCTGTTCGACAGCTAGTATCCACCCAAACATTGCAGCTGTTGTGACGATTATCAGAACCGCCGCGGACGCCCGCACTGTGTCTGCGGCCGCTTTCAGAACCACAGGCCACTCTATGTCGCGGTAGAAGATGAGTCCCACTAGCAATACGTAGAGGACACAAACTGCTGACGCTTCCGTTGGGGTAAAGCTGCCCGACATCATTCCACCGATAAGCAGCACCGGAGCGAAAAGCGCAGGCGATGCTGACAAGAATGAAACCCGCAGTTCTTGAAGTGTCGGCCAGCGGTGAGCTCTTGGATAGCCGCGTCTATAGGCAACGAGCGCGGCAGTGATCATCATAAAACCAACGCAGATTAGCGCCGGGATAACACCGGCCACGAGCAGTTGGATGGACGAGACTGAGGTCACTGACGCATAGATGATCACAGGGATCGATGGGGGAAAAATTGGGCCAACGATGGCTGAGGCGCCTGTTAGCGCAGCAGCGAACGGGACTGGGAAGCCTTCGTCCTTCATCGCCTTGATCTCAACACGCCCGATTCCGCCTACGTCCGCCAGCGCCGAGCCCGACACGCCGGAGAAGATCAGACTACCAATAATGTTAACCTGCGCGAGCCCGCCGGGAAGTCTGCCAGCAAGAACACTGGCGAAGTGATACACTTTCCCAGTAATGCCCGTTGCGTTCATCAGGTTGCCGACCAGGATGAAGATCGGGACAGCGACTAGGGGGTATGAGTCCAGAGAATAGAGGGCTCGCATGGCCACCGTCGCCAACGGCACGTCAGCCCATATGACATAGGCAATCGACGGAATCAGAATCGCGAAGACAACGGGGAACCCAAGGGCGAACAGGATGAAGAAGGAGGCAAGAACGACGAAACCCGGATTCGCTATCATTCAATCAGGCGTCCGCTGCCGAGAGGGGGCTCTTCACGCCGAAATGCAAACAACAAATAGCCAAAGGCGGACACGGAAAAGCCAACTAGCATCGGTGCAGAAAAGAGCCAGAACGGGATATCCAGTGTCGGCGTACGGGTTCCAAGAGTTGCGGCTACAGAGATAAAACCAGCCCACGCGACTACTCCAACAGACAATCCACACAGCAGGAGTATGATCCGCTCCAGGGATACCCGGGCCTGACGGGGCAGCCGGCCTATGAACTCATTGAGCCTGATGTGCTCGTTGTTCGACAAGAGCAGGGGAGATGCTGAGAAAACAAGGATGATAAGGCTCCATCGCGTAGCCTCCTCCAAACCGATGATCGGCCTGTTAAGAAGATCTCGCAACGCAACCTGAAACGATGGCAGAATGACCAAGCTAAAAAGTGCTAACAGGCAGAACCCCCGCAGGTTCAACTCGATCAGGCACCAGAGCCGCTTCATGGCGTATCAGTCGAGGTATACGCGTGATCGAAAGGCAATGTGGCACACAGTCAGCCCCCGATTCGGTCGATCCTAGCGAGGAGCTCGCTCCAGTTCGGAAAATCCGTAAGTATCTGCTCAGTCACTGCAGAGCGGAAGGCCTCAACATCCAATCCATTCGATTGATCTATTACGGTCACCCCATTTTCTCGCAGAATTTCGATTTCCTCGCTCTCGACGTCCTTCGCCCATTGGACCGAAAGGTCTGCCATGTCCCGAAAACATTCTTCCATGATCTGCCGATCGGGCTGCGGAATAGTCTGCCACGCCCGCTCGTTGACGAAAACGGCAATTACGGACTCCATATGGCTGGTCATCATTACAAACTTGTTTGCCTCCCACATCTTCCTAGCAATGAAGTTGTTGAGAGGATTCTCCTGACCATCAACCAAGCCTGTCATAAGCGCAGGCATAATTTCGGCAATCTCAACTGGCGTAGGAATTGCTCCCATCCCTTTGATCATCGATATCCACAGAGGGATGGGCACAGCACGAAAATTCTTTCCTTGCATGTCCTGCGGCGAAAACACTGGATATCTAGCGGATAGTTGACGCGCGCCGCGATAGAAGTTGCCTACGATCCTGATACCAGCTTTTTCGATCAGTCTTTGATTGATCTCACGAAGCACTGGCGAGGTCGCTTCTGCAGTGGCTTGCATCGCATGCTCCGGGCTGCGGAAGGCATATGGAACGTTGAAGACGGCAATATCCTCATCAAATCGATCGAGTGACGAAAAGTCGTGATGGGCCATTTGGATTGTCCCGATCCGAACGCCGTCAATCATCTCGCTTATGTTGCCCAGTTGGGAACCTGGAAACACATGAATCTGAATTTGGCCCTCCGTTCGCGCGCCGATAAGCTTCGCGAGTTCGGAGGAGTAGCGTGTTTGCAGTTCGCCTTCCGCGCCTACGTGAGCGAAACGCCATACTATTTCTTGTTGAGCGTAACCTGGAACGGTCAGCGCACCCACCAGAGCGACAAACATAGTGATCGAGGCAAGAACACGCATCGGTTCTCTCCAGCCACGCAAAGGTTGCTTGCAACCTTACGGCGTGCCTTCGCGTAGTGCAATGCGGCCGTTGGCGCCAACGCTGTCTGGCAAAAGTGCCCTGCGATACGAAATCGCCATAGGCTGTTTCAGAAGTGTCCTCACGTGGGTTCAGCTCGTCACGCGAAGGGACCAGAGATTTCTATTTACCGAAGCACCCGGACCAGCCCTTTTGCGCACCAATCATCCATCAGCGAGCGTATATCCACCCTGGCTTCCTCGATATTGACCTCAAAGGCATCAGCGATACGAGAAGCTAGAGCATCTACATCTTGCACGGAGCAATCAAGCCTACAGCCGACCCGCCGCTCGCGTGCAGACCCGCTCAAAAGCGGTCCCTTTTGCCCATTCGGTACGGTCCGTGGCGATCTCGCGAACCCAGCGCGCTGGGTTCACCGGGCCGATCATAACCAGGACGCTGCCGGCCGGACTTGCGGCTTAAGCCTGCGGGACGACAGCCTCGATGACCACGAAGGCCTGCGCCATCGGCCATTCGTCGGTGATCGACACATGGATGACCGGCGTGGCGCCGGCCGGCATGATGGCGGCGAGGCGCTTCGCCGCGCCGCCGGAGAGCGCCATGGTCGGCTTGCCCGAGGCGAGGTTCACCACGCCCATGTCGCGCCAGAAGACCCCGGCGCGCATGCCGGTGCCGAGCGCCTTGGCGCAGGCCTCCTTGGCGGCGAAGCGCTTGGCGTAGGAGGCGGCGCGCCCCCGCCGCGGCTCCGATTTCCTCTGCTCGGTCTCGGTGAAGACGCGCTTTATGAAGCGGTCGCCGTAGCGCGCGAGCGTCTTTTCGATGCGCCTGATGTCGATGAGGTCGCTTCCGACGCCGACGATCATTTCGCCGTCGTGCTCACCGGCTCACGCGCCTCGTCCATCAGCCTGCGCATCGTCCTGACGCTTTGCTCCAGCCCGACGAAGATCGCCTCGCCGACGAGGAAGTGCCCGATGTTCAGCTCCATGAGCTCGGGTATGGCGGCGACCGGCTTCACGCTGTCGTAGGTGAGGCCGTGGCCGGCATGCACTTCGAGGCCGATCGCCGCGCCGTGCTGCGCCGCCTCCCGCAGCCGGCGCAGATGCCGCCGCATCGCGTCCGCGTCGCCGGCGTTCGCCGCTTCGCAGTAGGCGCCCGTGTGAAGCTCGACCACCGGCGCGCCGAGCAGCTTGGCGGCGTCGAGCTGGCGCGGGTCGGGCTCGATGAAAAGCGAGACGCGCACGCGGCGCTCGCCAAGCTCGCTGACGAAGCGCTTGAGATGATTATGCCCGCCCGCCGCGTCGAGCCCGCCCTCGGTGGTGCGCTCCTCGCGCCGCTCCGGCACGATGCAGGCGGCGTGCGGACCGTGGCGGAGCGCGATCGAAAGCATCTCGTCGGTCGCCGCCATTTCGAGATTGAGCGGCAGCGATATCTCGCGCATCAGCCGGTTGATGTCGTCGTCGGTGATGTGGCGGCGGTCTTCGCGGAGGTGCGCGGTGATGCCGTCGGCGCCCGCCCGCTCGGCGATCAGCGCCGCGCGCACGGGATCGGGCACCGCGCCGCCGCGCGCGTTCCGCACGGTCGCCACATGGTCGATGTTGACGCCAAGACGGAGCGCCGCGCGGTCCCGGTCCATCACGGCTTCTGCCCGGATTCGGCCATCCGGCCCGCTCCGCCCCTCGTCGCGACGCGCTTCCGCCGCGCCTCCTGATAGGCGGAAACGGCTTTATATACAACAAGATAGGCAAGCGCGCCGGCGATCGCACCAAGCACCGTCGAGCCGAGCAGCATGGGTCCCAGGAGCGGCACAATCTGGTCGAAATTCCGGTTCGCCAGATCGTGTCCAAGCCGTCTCGGGGCCTCGCTATTCACCCCCCCGAGGATAAGATGCCCCAACTCGTAAGTGCTTGCCCAGATAAGCGGAAATGTCAGCGGATTGCCGACCGCCGTGCTGATCCCGCCGGCGATCATGTTGGCTCTGAAGAGCCAGGCGAGCGCCAGCGAAATCACGATATGCAGCCCGACGAACGGCGTGAACGATACGAAGACCCCGATCGCAGTTCCCATCGCGATCGCATAGGGAGTGCCCGACAGCCGGAGAATACGCTTCAGGTAGTAGAGCGCCGACCGCCGCCAGCTCACGCGCGGCCACAGCCACAGCCGGAATCGGTCCCAAAGCCCAGGATTTTTGCGGCGTTTGAAGAGCATCTCGACCACTGGCCCGGCGGATCGCCGCGCCGGCTACTTGCCAAAAGTCCAACTCAGCCGTTGACCCGATCCGCGCGGCTGATCACGCGTTTCTCGCGCAGACCCGTTACGATCCGGTTCAGGTGCTTCAGGTTCCAGACTTCCAGATCGATCTCGATCTCGGTGAAGTCGCGCCCACGCCCGAGCATCCTCAGGTTATCGATATTGCCGTCGGCGGAGCCGATGGCTTCAGCAATGGTGGCGAGCGTGCCCGGCTCGTTCAGCGCCGAGACGCGGATGCGCGCCGGAAACCGCTCGGTGGAATTCTCCGAAATGTCCCAGCGCACGTCCACCCAGCGCTCCGGTTCGTCGTCGAACTGGCTGAGCTTCGGCGACTGGATGGGATAGATCGTGATACCCTCGCCGGGCGTCAGAATTCCGACGATGCGGTCCCCAGGCACAGCGCCGCCCTCGGCCGCGAAACGCACTGGGATGTCGGCGCCGAAGCCGCGGATCGGGATGGCGCCGCCATCGTCCTTGCCGACCTCGGCCATCGGGAAGCGGAACTTGAGGCTCGACCGGCCGGAGGCCATCCAGCCGGCGTCACTTGCGCCGTCCGCAGCCTGCACTCGCTGCTCCTCGCCCTGTTCCGGGTGCGCGTCCTTTAGCACCGCGTGCGGGGCGAGCGCGCCACGTCCGACCGCGACGAGCAGATCTTCGATGTCGCTCATGTTATGGCGGGCGGCGGCGGCCGAAAGCGCCTGGTCGGTCAGGCTCGTACCCGCCTGTTCGAAGCGCCGCTCCAGCGTGTGCCGTCCGAGCGCCGCATATTGCCGGCGCGCCTGCGTGCGGCTGGCCCGGCGAATGGCCGCGCGCGCTTTTCCCGTCACCACGATTGCTTCCCAAGCCGCCGGAGGCCGCTGCACGGACGAGCGGATGATCTCCACCTCGTCGCCGTTCTGCAGCGGCTGGCCGAGGGGCGCCAGCTGGCCGTTCACCTTGGCGCCGATGCAGGTGTCGCCGACGTCAGTGTGCACCGCATAGGCGAAGTCGATCGGCGTCGCGCCGCGCGGCAATGCGATCAGCCGTCCCTTCGGCGAGAAGCAGAAGACCTGATCCTGAAAAAGCTCGAGCTTGGTGTGCTCAAGGAACTCCTCCGGAGCGTCGCCATGGGCGATCTGCTCGACCGTCTGCCTGAGCCAAGCATAGGCCTTGCTTTCGGCGGCCAGCCGATCGCGGTCGTCGGCGATCCCGTCCTTGTAGAGCGGGTGCGCAGCGATCCCGTATTCGGCGACGCGGTCCATGTCGCGGGTGCGGATCTGCAGCTCGACTCGCTGTTGCCGCGGCCCGATGATGGTGGTGTGGAGCGAGCGATACTCGTTCTGCTTCGGCGTCGAGATGTAGTCCTTGAAGCGGCCTGGAACCATCGGCCATGCGCGGTGGACGACTCCGAGCGCCCGATAGCAATCCTCCTCACTCGCCACCAGCACGCGGAAGCCGAACACGTCGGATAGCTGCTCGAAGCCGATCGACTTGCGTTGCGTCTTGGAGAAGATCGAGTACGGCGACTTCATCCGCCCCCGGATTTCCGCTTCGATCCCATTCTTCGCCAGCCGGGCGGTAAGGTCCTTCTGGACGGTCTCGACGAGCGTGCCGCTCTTTTCCTTGAGCGCTTTGAGCTTCGTTGCGATCGCCTCGTAGGCCTCCGGATTGAGGATGCGGAAGGAATGGTCCTCCAGCTCGTCGCGGATGCCTTGCATGCCCATGCGGCCGGCGAGCGGCGCATAAATCTCCATCGTCTCCTCGGCGATGCGCGCGCGCTTTTCTTCGGGCATGTATTCGATGGTGCGCATGTTGTGCAGGCGGTCGGCGAGCTTGACGAGCAGGACGCGGATGTCCTCCGACACCGCGAGCAGAAGCTTCCTGAGGTTCTCCGCCTGCTGAGCCTCACGCGAAACCAGCTCGAGCCGCTGCAGCTTAGTGACGCCCTCCACCAGCCGTCCGATCGACGGGCCGAAGAGGTGGTCAATTTCGTCCCGCGTCGCACCCGTGTCCTCAATGGTGTCGTGGAGCAGCGCGACGGCGATGGAGGAATCGTCCAGCTTCAGGTCGGTCAGGATCGCGGCAACCTCGAGCGGATGGGAAAAGTAGGGGTCGCCCGACGCGCGCTTCTGCGCGCCATGCTTCTGCATGGCGTAGACATAGGCGCGGTTCAGCAGCTCCTCGTCGACCTGAGGGTTGTATGCAGCAACCTTCTCGACGAGCTCATATTGGCGCATCATCGCCGGCGGCCCCGCGGAAGCGCAAGACACCTTCCCGATCGGCTAATATAGATAGCCTGGAAGCTCTTGCATCCCGGTGAATGCCTGGAAACTCAGCGGCGGATCGCCACTGACGCGTTCGATACTCGCACTTCGGTGAGCGACGGGGCGGGCGCGGCGCGTTCTAGTCCTCCCGGCGCTCCGGCGGATCGATGCTCTCCAGCCCCCGCAGCAGCTCCTCCTCCGACATGCGGTCGAAGGTGAT
>JBOHKB010000038.1:0-4558 GCA_050728815.1 Propylenella sp. | reverse complement strand
GCGGATAACATGGCCAGGCAGGCCAAAAACCTGCATCGGGGGTCCTCCTGAAGTTGCTGTCTTCGCAAACTTCAGCTTCGGAGACCCCCGAGCCTTTCTCAAGGCCCGCGTCTCAGATGTGTCTGAGCCCGGTCAGGCCTCGCTGCTCAGGGTGATTTCGTCCGGCGTCGTGACAATTCGGCCATCGCCGGGTTAAGGCCACGGCGCGAAAGGCCGAATCCATGCCCGATCTGCTCCTGGAGCTTCTGTCGGAGGAAATCCCCGCGCGCATGCAGCGGCAGGCGGCCGAGGATCTGCGCCGGCTGGTGACCGACGGGCTGGTCGCGGCGGGGCTGACCTACGAGGGCGCGCGGGCGTTCGCCACGCCGCGGCGGCTCGCGCTTTCCGTGCATGGCGTCACCGCGCGTTCCGCCGATCTGAAGGAGGAACGGAAGGGGCCTCGCGTCGGCGCGCCGGAGAAAGCGATTGCTGGGTTCCTGCGAGCCGCAGGTCTCGCATCGATCAACGAGGCGAAAATCCGGTCCGATCCGAAGAAGGGCGATTTCTACGTCGCGGTCGTGGAGAAGCCGGGCCGCGCGGCGGAAGAGATCGTCGCCGAGATCGTGCCGGGCGCGATCCAGAATTTTCCCTGGCCGAAATCGATGCGCTGGGGCGCACGCTCGACGCCGCCGGGCTCGCCGTTCGCCGAAGGCGCGGCGGAGGGCGCGCAGAGCCTCCGCTGGGTCAGGCCGCTCCGCTCGATCCTCTGCACCTTCGGGCCGGAGACGGAGGAGCCGATCGTAGTGCCGATCGAGGTCGGCGGCGTGGCGGCGGGGAACGTCACCACCGGACACCGCTTCATGGCGGACGGGCGGCCGATCCCGGTCCGGCGCTTCGACGATTACGTTGCATCGCTCGAGGCGGCGAAGGTCGTGCTCGACCCGGAGCGACGCAAGGCGATCATCGAGGCGGAGGCCAAGAACCTCGCCTTCGCGCAGGGGCTGGAGGTAGTGGACGACCCGGGGCTGCTCGAAGAGACGGCAGGGCTGGTCGAATGGCCGGTCGTGCTGATGGGCGCATTCGACGAGGATTTTCTCGACATCCCCGACGAGGTGATCCGGCTGACGATCCGGCAGAACCAGAAGTGCTTTGTGCTTCGGAGGACGGAGGACGGAGGACAGACGACAGAACGTGCCGATCCGTCGTCCGTCCTCCGTCGTCCGTCGTCCGGCCTGACCAACCGTTTCCTGCTCGTCGCCAATATCGAGGCGGCGGACGGGGGGAAAGAAATCGTCGCCGGCAACGAGCGCGTGATCGCGGCGCGGCTTTCCGATGCTCGCTTCTTCTGGGAGCAGGACCGAAAAGTGCCGCTGGAGGCGTGGGGCGAGAAGCTTGACGGCATGATCTTTCACGAGAAGCTCGGCTCGCAGAAGGAACGTGTCGAGCGCATCGCGCGGCTGGCGCGCGAGCTCGCGCCGCTGGTCGGCGCCGATCCCGACGACGCCGAGCAAGCGGCGCGGCTGGCGAAGGCCGACCTCACCACCGCGATGGTCGGAGAATTTCCGGAGCTGCAGGGCGTGATGGGGCGGTACTATGCGTTCGCGCAGGGGGAGAAGCCCGAGATCGCCGACGCCATCCGCGATCACTACAAGCCGCAGGGTCCGAACGATTCCGTGCCGAGCAAGCCGGTATCGGTCGCGGTCGCGCTTGCCGACAAGCTCGACACGCTAGTGGGCTTTTGGGCGATCGACGAGAAGCCGACGGGGAGCAAGGACCCCTATGCGCTGAGGAGGGCGGCGCTGGGGGTGATTCGGCATGTGTTGAACAACGGGCTTAGGCTTAGCGTCGTCAGACTCGCTGATCTCCACAGAGGGGAGGTGCATACTTCGATGCAGGCAGCGCACGCACGACAACAGAGTTCTGGGATTCGCTTCAGCCTCGCAGTTCTGACGGTGACGAGACGGTTCGGTGCTGGAACTGCTTCGACTGAGTCCATTGATCTCCTCGCCTTCTTCGCCGATCGCCTAAAAGTCCACCTGCGCGACACCGGCGCGCGGCACGATCTGATCGACGCCGTGTTCGCGCTCCCCGGTCAGGACGATCTTCTGATGATCGTGCGGCGGGTCGAGGCGCTCGGAACATTCCTCGACACGGACGACGGCGCAAACCTCCTGGTCGGCTATCGCCGCGCGGCGAACATCCTGCGCGACGAGGAAAAGCGCGACGGCGCGGGCGCGTTCGACGATCCGCCCGACCACCACCTGATCGAAGCGCGCGGGCTGCCGGAGGAGCGCGCTCTCTTCCACGTGATGCAGGCGGCCGAGCGCCATGCGCGCGAGCATGTCGAGGCCGAGGATTTCGAGGGCGCGATGCGTGCGCTCGCCGAGCTCAGGCCCGCGGTCGACGCGTTCTTCGACCACGTCACGGTGAATGCCGAAGACCCGGAGCTGCGGCGGAACCGGCTACGACTCCTCAACATGCTGAGGAGAGCGACACTCGCCGTCGCGGATTTTTCGAGGATCGGGGGTTAGGGCGCCGGCCCTCTCCCCCTTGCGGGGGAGAAGCGGAGAGGGGGGTTAGACGCTGCCGCGACCGTCCTCTCTCCCCCTCCCTGACCCTCCCCTGCAAGGGGGGAGGGGAGGGGCTCAGGACCAGCCGCCGAACTTGGTGCGGTAGAAGATGTGCGCGCCGATCCTGTCCACCTGGATCATGAGCCGGCCCCAGCGGGGGCGCACGAAATTCGCGTGGTAGTGGGTCGAGTCGCCGACCTCGTCGATCCAGATCTTGCCGTCGGTCACGTCACGCGCGATGCGCTCGGCGGTTTTCCAGGCGCGCTTGGAGCGGACGATCTCGGCGCGGCCATCGCAGGCGAACGAGAACTGGCATTTGTGGCGCTGCGTCTCGTTCTGATAGACGACCTCGCAGATCGTGTTCGGGTAGGCGGGGTTGCGCACGCGGTTCAGGATGACCTGCGCCACGGCCGCCTGCCCCGATTCGGGTTCGCCGCGCGCCTCAAAGTAGATGCCCTCGGCGAGGCATTTCTGCTCCGCCTCGGAATAGACGCTTGCCGGCAGCGGGTTTTGCAGCCAGTCGTGCAGGCCGGGTGCGAACTGCGCCGGAACGCGTCCGCCGAGCCAGTTGACGAGGACGTCGTCGCCGGGGCGCGGGCGCGGCCGGTAGAGGCCATCGTCCGGCTCGTCGATGACCGCGCTCCGGAGGCCGAGGACTGCCTTGAACGGCTCCTCGATCGGGCTCGGCGCGCGCGCATAGGCCATGAGCGGCGAGGATTGTTCCCCATCGGGCGCCGCCCACACGGTCGTGGGCCTCGCGTGCGGCAGGCGCGCGAGCGCGATCGCGTTCATTACGAGCGGCGGGAGCGGCCCCGCGAACGCGGCGTGGATCACGTCCTCCTTGGCAAGCGGAGTCTGACGCGGCGTGAAGACGAGGAGTGGTTCGGCCGGATCGTGCGCGTCGGAAAGGTCGCGCGCGGCGATCACACCCGCTGCCGGCATATCCTCGGCCCGCGAGAACACTGGGTACGGGATGGCCGCCGGCGCCTCGGCGGCTGCTTCTGGCAGCGGCAGCACCGGGCGCAAGCCGGACGCGCTCGGCCCGACATCGGGCCAAGCCGAAATGATGGCCAGCACCAAGGACTTGTGGGTTTGATCTGAGACCGCTGCGGCGACCGCTGCGATCGAGAAGACGGCTGTCGTGGCCGTCAGAACGAGGAGTCTTACGCGCCCGAACGCCTGATGCACAGCCTCACTACCCCCTACACCTCGCGACGCTTGTTGCAAAAATGCAACAAACGCTCACCGCCGTTCCGCAACGTCATTAAACCCGAGTTGAGGTTGACAGGCGGTTAACCGAGATGTGCCCCCCGCAGGGCGCAGCCAGGCGCCGCACTCATGACGTGCCCGATTCTTGCTGAGTTAATCGGGCAAGAATACGGCCATTCGATTTTTAGGTTATTTCGCTAGATCGTCTGGTCCTGAGCGCTGGAAAGCGCCGCCTGCGCGGCTGCGAGCCGCGCGATCGGCACGCGGAAGGGCGAGCACGACACGTAGTCGAGCCGGACCGCCTCGCAGAAGCGGATCGAGGCCGGGTCGCCTCCGTGCTCGCCGCAGATGCCGAGCTTCAGCTCCGGCTTGGCCTTGCGCCCCTCGTTCGCGCCGACGCGCACGAGCACGCCCACGCCGTCGATGTCGAGCGTGATGAAGGGGTCCTTTTCGATCAGGCCTCGCTGCTGATACTCGCCGATGAAGCCGGCCGCGTCGTCGCGCGAAATGCCGAAGGTGGTCTGCGTCAGATCGTTGGTGCCGAAGGAGAAGAAGTCGGCGCCCTCGGCGATCTCCTGCGCGCGAAGCGCGGCGCGCGGCAGCTCGATCATCGTGCCGACCGAATATTTGACGGCGCTGCCGTTCGCCGCGAGCGTCTTGGCGGTCGCGTCGATCGTCGCGCGCACATTGTCGAGCTCGCTCCGCATGCTGACGAGCGGCACCATGATCTCCGGCACCACCGCTTCGCCGGTCGCCTTCGCTGCTTCGGCGGCGGCTTCCAGGATCGCGCGCGTCTGCAT
>JBOHKB010000037.1:0-4561 GCA_050728815.1 Propylenella sp. | reverse complement strand
GCGCGACTACACCCGCGACCTTATCCGCTCGTTCGCCGGGGCGGTGCACGTCCGCCTCGTCGGCGCGCCAGCGCTGGCGGCGGAGGCGGTGACGCTGATGCGAGGCGGCGAAGTCGGCCGGAACGTGATCGCAGAACAGATCGCCCCGTGCTTCGTCACGATCGGCGGCAAGCGCACCGACATCGTGGTGCTCGCCTGCACGCATTACCCCTTCCTCGCCGACAGTCTTCGGGAACTCGCCCCGTGGCCGGTGAAGTGGCTCGATCCCGCGCCGGCGATCGCCCGGCGGGTCGTGACGGTGCTGGAGGGGAGGGTGGCCGAACGCAAAGGCCCATCCTTCGCGGTTTTCACGAGCGGAAACCGATCGTCTCCTGCACTCCGGCGGCTGCTCGCCCGGCACGGCGTGCCTCTCCAAGCGCCATCGCGGGCGCAGGAGGCGACAGCCGTTGAAATTTGACAGCCGGGCGCAAAGAACCTATGCCCCGCCCGGCGCGGGCGATTGCCCGCGCTATTCGCACCCGTGGGGTTCTTCCGAAATTCGGAATCCGGCGTGCTCCGCCGGCCCCTGTCGGTCTTGGGCTTCGACCCAGGGCAGAGGATGGGCGCGTTTCGAGACCTCGAAACGGTAAGGATGACGTAATGAGCAAACGCAGTTCGGCGAAATACAAGATCGATCGCCGCATGGGCCAGAACATCTGGGGCCGCCCCAAGAGCCCCGTCAACAAGCGTGAATACGGGCCCGGCCAGCATGGCCAGCGCCGCAAGCAGAAGCTCTCCGACTTCGGCACGCAGCTCAAGGCGAAGCAGAAGCTGAAGGGCTACTACGCCAACATCTCCGAGCGGCAGTTCCGCCGCATCTACCAGGAGGCGTCGCGGCTGAAGGGCGATTCCTCGGAGCGCCTGATCGGTCTCCTGGAATCGCGGCTCGACACGCTCGTCTACCGGGCGAAGTTCGTGCCGACGCCGTTTGCGGCGCGGCAGTTCGTGAACCACGGCCATGTCCGCGTGAACGGCAAGAAGGTCAATATCCCGAGCTACTCGTGCAAGGTCGGGGACCTGATCGAGGTGCGCGAGAAATCGAAGCAGCTCGGCTTGGTGCTGGAATCGATCGAGCTCGCCGAGCGCGACGTGCCCGACTACGTCGAGGTGGACCACGCAAAGATGACGGCGCGCCTGGCGCGGCTCCCCGCCTTTGCCGACGTGCCCTATCCGGTGATCATGGAGCCGAACCTCGTCGTGGAGTTCTATTCACGTTAACCGCGCCTTTTTGCTGCAAATTGGCCAAACAGCCGTCGTAATGTAGGCGGGTCTTCAGGTTTCGAGGCTAAGCATTCGCGCATGCTGACGCGCCGGCAATTCATGACGGGGCTCTGCGGCGGAGCTACGTTTTCCGGCGGGCTCGGCGGCTACGCCTTTGCGGTCGAGCCGCGCTTCCGCCTGGTCGTCACCAAATACGATCTGCCGACAGCCCGCTGGCGGAACCCCACGCCGCTCAAGATCGTGGCGCTTGCCGATATCCACGCCTGCGAGCCATGGATGCCGGCCGACCGCGTCCGCGCCATCGTCGACGAGGCGAACGCGCAAGAGGGCGATATCATCGTCCTCCTCGGCGATTTCACCGCCGGTCTCGGCGCGCTGAAGACCGGGCCGGTGCCGGCGCGCGAATGGGGAAGGGCGCTGTCCGGCCTTTCCGCTCCGCTCGGCGTGCACGCCATCCCCGGCAATCACGATTGGTGGACGAACATCGCTGAGGTCACGGACGCGCTCGCCGCCGCCGGGGCATCGATCTACCAGAACCGCGCCCAGAAATTCTCTGGGCCGTCGCCGTTCTGGCTCGCCGGCACCGACAGCATGGTGGCGCACCGGCTCCCCGGCCACGGCAATTTCCGCGGCGAGGACAACCTGCCCGACACGCTCCTGCAGATCGCCGACGACGCGCCGGCGATCCTGATGGCGCACGAGCCGGATCTTTTCGTGAAGGTGCCCGACCGCTTCGCCGTAACGCTGTCGGGCCATACGCATGGCGGCCAAGTGCGCCTGCCCTTCCTCGGCCGACCCATCGTTCCCTCGGGCTACGGCCAGCGCTTCGCCTACGGCCATATCCGCGAGGAGGGGCGCGACATGATCGTCTCCTCCGGGCTCGGCTGCTCTGTGCTGCCGGTCCGCTTCGGCGTGCCGCCGGAAATTACCGTGGTGACGCTGAAGGCTGCAGACGCGCCGGTCGCCTGACGCGCGGATCGGTTCTCCTCCTCCCACGACAACCTCTCGCTGCTTTGTGATGCAGTATGAAACTGCCAGCGGGAGTAGTGTGCCCGCGACAAAGCCAAGGCTTGGCGTCGTGCATGGGAGGCCATTCATGATAACGAAGTTCGATCGTTCCCAGCGGGCGGGCCCGCTGATGCTCAGCCGCCGTCACTTCCTGTTGGCGGCTACCGCGCTTGCCGGCGCCGCCGTGCTGCCGAAGCGATTGCTCGCGGCAACAGAACTCCACACGTTCCAACACGGCGACTTCGAGGTGACAATCGTCACCGACGGCCACTTGGTGTTTCCGGCGAACATTCTGGCGCCCGACGAGCCGCCCGAAGAGCTGGCCGCGCTGCTCGCCGCCGCCGGCATAACCGGCGAGCAGCTCAACTTCCCCACCAACCCCGTGCTGATACGAAGCGGGTCCGACGTCATCCTGTTCGACACCGGCTCCGGAATGGATTTTCAGCCGGAGACTGCGGGCAAAACGGCGGAAAACCTTGCGGCTGCCGGAATCGCGCCGGAAAGCATCACCAAGGTCGTCTTCACGCATGCCCACCTCGACCATTTGGGAGGAACGGCGACGGAGGGAGGGCTCCGCTATCCTAACGCCGCCTACTATGCCGTCGGGACCGAGTGGGATTTCTGGATGGACCCAGGCCTGAAGTCGAAGATGCCGGAGCAGATGCACATGTTCGTCGACGGCGCGCAGAAGCATTTCTCCGCGATCAAGGACAAGGTGACGATGCTGAAGCCCGGCGACGACGTCGTGACCGGTATCCGCGTGCTCGATACGGCGGGCCACACCCCGGGCCATGTCTCCTTCGAGGTCGCGGGCGGCGAGGGCTTGATCATTGTCGGCGATGCAATTGCCGCGCCGGCGGTCTTCTTCCCGCATCCGGAGTGGCGCTTCGGGTTCGACGCGATACCCGAGATGGCGATCGAGGCGCGCAAGGCGCTGCTCGATCGCGCCGCGACCGACAAGATCAAGATGATCGGCTTCCACTGGCCGTATCCGGGCGTTGCCTATGCCGAGCGGAAGGACAGCGCCTACAGCTACGTGGCGGCCTGATCCCCGAGCAGGCGGCCGCTCCATTCGGGGGCGGCTGACGTCCTACGTGGCGCCGAGGCCGAAGAAGCGGCCGCGCTCGGCCACGGCAACGACCAGGATGTTCGCAAGCGCGAGCACGAAGAAGCCGAGCGCGAGCGGCAGCACCGTGCCGTCATAGGTGTAGCCGATCATGGCTCCGACCAGCCCGCCGATGATCGTCTGCATGCTGCCGAGCACGGCCGACGCCGTCCCCGCGACATGGCCGAGCGGCTCCATGGCGATGGCGTTGAAGTTGGTGGTGATGAATCCGAACTGGCAGAGCGCGACCACCATCAGGAGGTGGAACAGCCAGAATGGCAGTTGTCCTTCGTCCAGAAGCGTGATCGATGAGAGGAGGGCGGTCGTCGCTGTGAAGGAAAAGAGCGCGCCGTGCGACAGGCGCCGCATACCAAAGCGTTCGACGAGGCGCGCGTTGGCGAAGAGCGTCGCCGCCATGAGGACGGCCGTCGACGAGAAATAGAACGGAAACGCCGCGCCGACATCGAAGATGCCCTGGTATATCTGCTGCGCGGAATTGAGGAAGCCGAAGATCGCGCCGAACATCAGCGCCGTTGCGAAGGCATACGCGGCGGCGATCCGGTTGGCGACGACCATCCGAAACGCTTCGAGCACCGGGCCAGGCCGCAGCGGTCGCCGGTCGCCCGGCAAGAGCGTCTCCGGCAGCCTGAGCCAGCACCATGCTAACATCGCCAGGCTGGAAGCGGCGATGAAGATCAGGATCCAGCGCCAGCCCGCGATCATCAGGATGCCCTGCCCGATGGAAGGCGCAATCAGCGGCACGGCCATGAAGACCATCATGACGAGGGACATCACGCGCGCCATCGTCCGTCCGCCATAGACGTCGCGGACGACCGCAACCGCAATGACCCGCGTGGCCCCTGCGCCGACGCCCTGCAGCGCCCGCATAGACAAGAGCGTCGCGAAGCTCGTCGAGAGCGCTGCGCCAATGCCGCCAAGCGCGTAGAGCACGAGCCCGGCGATGAGCACCGAGCGTCGTCCGAAACGGTCCGTCACCGGCCCGCAGACAAGCTGTGAGGCGCCAAAGAGCGCGATGTAGGCGGTCAGCGGAAGCTGGCGGGCGTTTTCATCGGAGACCGCGAGACTCGCGCCCATCTGCTGCAGCGCGGGCAGTATGACGTCGATCGCCATGGCGTTGAGCGCCATCAAGAGCGCGATCATCGCCACGAATTCGGCATAGGGCAGGGC
>JBOHKB010000036.1:0-16133 GCA_050728815.1 Propylenella sp. | reverse complement strand
GAAGTGCGTCGGCGCGAACGGCGTCAGCCCGATCCCGCCCGCCGTGATCGCAAGCTGCGAGAAGCTCGACGCGGCGTGGTCGTCGCGCGCCGGACCGATGCGGTAGCTGAGCGGCAGGCCGAGCTGCTCGCTCTTCAACGGCAGCGCAACGATGGCGCGGTCGAGCAGCACGAAGTCCGCGCCGATGTCGGCGCCGGTCATCATCGCCTGCTCGGTGCCGAGCTGCCCGCGCAAGAGCCGACTCAGCCTGTACTTCTTCGGACCGATCAGCTCAGCTTCCGCGAACTGCAGCACTTCCCAATTTCCGCCGTCGGTCTTCACCGCCGCGGCGTTGCCGCCCGCGAGCACGTCGATATCGGGAAGCGACGCGAGCGCGCCGCCGAACAGTTCTAGCTCGATCGCGTTGCCGCGGTCGAACACGCCGTGCGGCCCCGCGAAGAGCGGCGCGGTGAGCCGTCCCATCGTCGCGCGTCCGGTCAGCGTCGTCGCGAGGCGATAGCCGCCACCGCTCGCCGAGTAGACGGCCAGAAGTCCTGGCCATGGATCGGCGAACACCGCGAGCCGCGGCGCGTGCGCCGCCTCGCCGTCCGGCGGCGCGAATTCGATGACGCGGACCTCCGGCGCGCCGAACAGCGGCTGCACCGGCGGCGTCTTCCGCCGCGCCGTGGCGAGCGGCAGCAGCCCGCGTTCGTCCACGCGGCGGAGCGAGACGTGACGGCCCTCGCCGTCCTCGATGCGCTCGGCGATCAGCCGCTCCGGTGTCGCGCCGGGGAGCGTCACAAGATCGCCCGCTTCGATCTCGAGCGCGCTCGGCGGCAGCATCAGCTCGGCGCGCTCGCGCCCAATCCAGATGTCGCGGAGAAGCGCATCCGTCAGCCGCTCGGCCTCCGGAAACTCCATTATCGCGGCGAGGTCGATCGTCGTCGCCCGCCGGCTCTCTCCGGCAAGCCGCCGCGAGGTGGCGGTGCTGACGCGAAAATCCTTGCCCTCGTCGATGAAGCGAAGCACCAGCTCCGAGGCAAGCTCCGTCTCCTGCGCGCGCCGTCGCGCGATGAGCGGCTCGCCCGCCCGTTCCGCCAGCATGTCGGGGTCGAGGTCGGCATCCTGCGGGCGGCTACGCCCGCGAAAAAGCACGCGGTCGCCGGCGTCCGCCGCGTCAACGCGAAACGCGCCGATCAGCGGTTCGAGCGTGCCGCGCGCCGAAAGCACGTCGTTGACTACGTAGCCGCCGAGAAGCGAGTGCACGTCTTCGACCGCGTAGTCGGCGAAGGCATGGTCCGCGAGCACCCGCTCGATCAGCCCGGCGAGGCGCACCTCGCCGAGCCTGCCGTTCAGCCAGTGCCCGCGCTCCCAGTTGGCGCCGTCCGACCAGACATTGGTCAGGTCCGGGAAGTATGGATAGGGCCGTGCGTCCCACGCCCAGAGCGTGAGATGCGCCGGGTCGGCCATCCGTCCGCCATAGACGGACGAGACCGGGTTCGACCCGTCGAACTCGGGATGCGCTGCGTCGAAGAAGCGCTGGTAGGCATCGACGTAGGCGCGCTGCTGCACGTCGTCGCGCGCGCCGCTGGAATAATACGGTACCGCCGACTGCGCCGACTTCGGATCGTAGAAGACGTTCGGCTGGTTCGCGCCTTTGTCGATTGCCGGGCAGCCCAGTTCCGTAAACCAGATCGGCTTCCCCTCGGGCTCCCAGTCGGTCGGCGTCGCGGCTTCCACTCCGCCCGGCCGGTCGTGATGCGCGTTCGCCCACCACGCTTCGATATCCTTGAACCGGAATACCCACGGCTTTCCATAAGCGCCGTCGGTGATCGGCGACCGCACCTGCGCGTCGCGGTCCTCCGCGTTCGCGTAGTACCAGTCGAACCCCTCGCCGCCGCGCATGTTCGATCGGAGATAGGCGTGGTCGTAGGGCGAGCGCCCGGTGGCCTCGTCGGCGTGCCCCGGCTCGTCGCGCCAGTCGGTCAGCTGGTGGTAGAGGTCGATGCCGACGAAATCGATCTCGGCGTCCGCCCACAGGGGATCGAGATGGAAGTGCACGTCGTCGGTGCCGTCCGCGGGCTGATGCCCGAAATACTCGCTCCAGTCCGCCGCATAGGAAATCTTGGTCGCGCCGCCGACCACCGAACGCACGTCCGCCGCGAGCGTCCGCAGTGCCTCCACGAACGGATAGCTGCTCGTGCCCGAACGCATCGTCGTCAGCCCGCGCAGCTCCGAGCCGATCAGAAACGCGTCTGCCCCGCCCGCAAGCTCCGCCAGGTGCGCGTAGTGAAGCACCATGCGCCTGAAACTCCATTCGGCCGGTCCGGAATAGTCGACGCTCGCGGCGCCGAGCGAGAAGTCGCCCGGCTCCGCCGCGCCGAGAAAGACCGCGACCTGCACCGACGCCGCCGCACTCTTGTCGGGCGAGCCCGGCTGGCCTGGCGCCGGATTGCAGGTGATCCGCCCGCGCCACGGATAGGCCGGCTGCCCCGTCCCGCCCGTCTCCGGGTCGGGAAGCGCGTTCCCGGCCGGAATGTCCATCAGGAGGAACGGCGCGAGCGTCACCTTGAGCCCGCGCGCCCTCAGGTCCTCAATCGCGCGCACCACGGAGAGGTCGCTCGGGCTGCCGCCATAGGCCGGCCGTCCGTCGACCTCGCTCACTTCTTCGGCAGTCGCGCGCGTGAGCCCGCTCACCTGCCAGGTCGCGCCGCCCGTCGCCTTCGCCGCGTCGTCCACCTTGGGGCGGATCGTGCACGACCCGGCGCGGAGGTCGTCGCCGAACCAGACGACGACGAGCGTCACCCATTCGAGGTTCGGGCAGAGCGCCGTCAGCTCGTCGATCGACACCGTCCAGTCGGACTGGTCGCGCGCGGCGTGCGCATTCTCCGAAAGCGTCACGCCCTCGCCGCCCGAGCGGCTGACGACCAGCGTGTCGTAACCGAACTCGGTCGAGCCGGGGATGACGTTCACCGCCCTGACGTGCTCCTCGATGCCGGCGACAGGACGGAACACTTCGAAGGTCAGCTGTGGGATGCGGTTGCCGAAGTCTGCGAGCGGCATACGCTCGAACACCACGTGCGCCGTGCCGCGATAGGCGGGCGCCTCGCCCTCCTTGGCGACGATCAGGCTGTCCGCCTCCTGATCCTCGGTCCCGCGGTAGACGCGGAACGTGAAGGCGGCGCGGTCGAGCGGCTTGCCGTCGGCCCAGATGCGCCCGATCCGCGCGATCTCGCCTTCGCAAAGCCCGACGGCGAAATTGGCGAAGTAGCTGTATTCGGTGACGGTGACCTGCGGGCCGCCTTTGCCGCCCTCCGTTTCGGTGTTCCGCACCTCCTCGAAGTCGGTCGCCCAGATGATCTCGCCGGCGAGCCGCGCGCGCCCGTAGACGCGCGGGATGACGGCGCCCTCGGTCGACGCCTGCACCTGGAGGTCGGAGAGCCGCGGCCCCTCGACCTTGCGGCGCGCGCCGAACAGCGCCTGGTCGAGCGTATAGCCGGCGAGCGCGCCTGCCGCGCGGCCGAGGATCGCGCCAGCCGGCCCGAACAGCGAGCCGACCGCGCCCCCGGCAATGCCGAGAACGAGAGTTGCCATGAAGAACTTTCGCTGGAACCGCGACGCGTCTCCCCTCCCCCTTGTGGGGAGGGGCTGGGGGGAGGGGTAGCGCTAGCCTTTCAGACCAAACGCGAACGCCATCCTCCTCGTCCACCACCCGCTCACCGCCACCTCCGCCACCTTCGCCCCCTGCTGCGCGTGCACCATGCGGTCGGGCGCGGTCAGGATGCCGGCGTGCTTCGCCGGCAGGTGCGCCCGCCAGCGGAACAGCACGATATCCCCCTCCCGCGCCTCGCTCGGCTCGATCTCGTCGAGATAATCGCGCAGCCCGTCGGCGAAAGACTCCCGCCCCATCGCCTCGGCCCAGTCGGGCGTGTACGGCGGAATGACAAGGTTCTTATCCAGCCGAAGCGCGGAGCGCGAAGGCACGCCCATAAACTCGCGCCACACACCGATGAGCAGTCCGAGGCAATCGCAGCCGACGCCCTTCAGCGCCGCCTGGTGCCGATAGGGCGTGCCGATCCACGACCGCGCCTCCGCGACGATCGCCGCGCGCGAAACCCTCTCCCCCTGAGGGAGAGGGTGGCCCTCCGACTTGTCGGAGGGCCGGGAGAGGGGGAGGTCCGCGCCAGGCATCACCCAAGACTCCCGCCATCATTCCCGCTCCCCGGCACCGGATAGGACAGCGCGAAATCGTTCCCCGGCATGTGCGGGAAGCCGCGAACATTTTGGACATTGTCGAACCGGTCGCGGCATGTCTCGAAGCGCTTGTCGCAGCCGGCAAAAACCGTGAACGAATCGCCCACGCCGATCGCCTTCACCATCTTCTGCCACAGCTCGATGTGGTCGCCGTCCGCGTCGCGGACGTGGCGAAGGACCTCGCTCTTCCGCCCGGCGTTCGCGCCGCTCGTGAAGGTGAGCTTGCCCTGGTCGAAGAAACCCGTCGGCCGGTCGCCCGGCACAGAGGCCGTGATCCGTCCATAGCCGTCCGTCACCGCGACGATCGCGCTCGCGCTCCAGTCGGCGCTCTCGAGATCGACCGTGCAGTGCGCGTCGCCGAGGTCGGCGTCGCAGGTCGCGCGAAACATCCGCCCGCGCTCCTGGTCGAGCGCGTGCGCAAGGCTCCTGATCTCGGCGGTGAATTCCTGCCCCGCGCGCCGCACCTCGCCGATCGAGCCGATGCGCATCAGGTGCCGCTCAGCCGGCGCCGCCCAGTTCACCAGCCACGCCTCGACGCGCGCATTGTCATAGAGGCCCGCTTCGAGGTCGGCCTCGGCGATGCGATCGGACGAAAACGCGCCGGTCACATCGAGCCCGCCGACCTGCAGTCCCGCATGCGCCACCGCCGCCGACTGGTCGAGCCCACTTTCCGGCTCGTGGTCAACGCCGTCGAATTCGATCGCGCGGTCGTGGTCAGTGAAGCCCAGAATCTCGCCGTCGCCGCGCGTCACGCGCCAGCAGGTGCAGAGCGTGGTGCAGCCGCCCTGAAGATGCGCGGCAAGCGCGGGAGAAAACGTCTTCATGAAGCGGCTCCTTCCCTCCCCGTCGCGGGGAGGGTGGACCGGCGTACCTTTGCGAAGCCGGGCCGGGTGGGGTTCTCCGCGCAGCGCTCCACGCCCGACAACCCCTCCCGTCATCCGGCTCGCGCTGCTCGCCGGATGACACCCTCCCCGCAAGGGGGAGGGAAAAGGAGCGCCGGCGCCCGCCACTCACACTCGATTTCTCGTCACACTTTGATTTCGACGATCGGCACCTGTACCGCCTTCCCCGCTTCGAACGACGCGAGGTTCACGCTCAGCCGATCCGTGTCGAACCGAACCGGCACATTGAACTCGAAACCTGCAGTCACCTCCGCGCCCGCGCCAGGGATCGCGCCCGGCTCGAACGTGACGACACCCGTATCGGTGTCGACGGTGAAATCCGCCCCCTCGCTCTGCTCGACGCTGTCGACCGCGATGCGCACCGTGCCCGCCACTGGCTTCGCGATCGTCCGCGCGTACGGATCGAACGCGCCGCCGTACTTCTTCACGAGCTGGAACGAAGCGTTCGCCCCGTCGCCTGTGCCGATCGCTTGGTCCATGGGCTCAGGCGTCGCGTCGGGCGCGCACGATTTGAAGTCGGCGCGGTCGCGCCAGCGAAAACCGTAGAGCCGCCCGCGCCGCTCCTCGAAGAAGGCGACGAGCGTGTGGAGGTCGGCGAGCGAATGCACACCCGTCCCCGCGTCATAGCGCCGGCGCGAATCCGCCCATCGGCTGTTCCGCTCCTCGTGGCCGGACGCGAGCAGCACGATATCCGTCCGCCGCTCCGGCCCGCCCGTCGATCCGAACCCGATCGACAGCGGAAACAGGACTTCGTGGAAGCCGGGCATCGCAGGTCACCAATAAACAGAGGCGCGAGGTCCCTCCCCCTTGCGGGGAGGGAGTCATCCGGTGAGCGTCGCGAGCCGGATAACGGGAGGGGTTGCCTATGAAGCGCTCGGGCTCAACCTCCCCCTTGAGGGGAGGTCGAAATTTCCAAGCCGGCCCGTTCGCCGTAGCTCGGCGAAGGCGGAAGGCGCAGGAAATTTCGGGAGGGGGTGAGGACGCTGACGCCGGAACCCCCTCGCGAAGTTTACTTCGGCCGCGCCTAAAGCCCCCTTTGTCCCCGCGCCACCGCCCTCGCCAGCATCGCCGAGATCTCCGCTTCGGCGCGGCGAAAGCTCTGCGAGTCGGACGTCGTCACGTTGAACGTCACGTTGACGGCACGCCCGCCGCCGTCCGCGCTGACCCCGAGCCGCCCGTCAGGCCCGCGCCTGAGCGGCAGGATCGCCTCCGGCCCCGCCTCGCCCAAAATCCCGAGCCCGCCGCGCATCGGAAAGAAGCTCGGCCGCGCCACGACGCCGCCCGCTGCGAACGGCGTGACGCCGCGTCCGATCACGCCGCCGCTCGCAAATCGCGCCCCTCGGAAGAGACCCCCGAACAGGTTCGAGATGAGACTGCCGATGCCGCTACCGATCGGCGCGAGCGCCTGGGTGAGCGCGCGCCGCGACATCGACAGCGCAAGCGAGCGGAGCACGTCCTCGAGCCGCTTGCCGTCGACGACGGAACGCCGGAACGCGGTCGTCATCGCGCGCCCGAACGCATCCGCCAGCCCCTCGAGCTCACGCAGCTGCGCCCTGATCGGCTCCGCCTCCGCGGAAAGCTCATTTAACCCAGAATTTTGGACTGGCACGGCTCACTCCGATAGTGGCAATACTTGCCGGTAAGGCGTATGTACCACGGCAAGGCCGGGACACTGCTCATGCCTGAGAACGTCGATCTGAACTTTCTCGCCCAACTCTGTCAGCAGACGCTCGCAGAGGTCAGATCGCTGCGCAAAGAGGTAGGCGATGTTCGCACGCTCGCTCTCCAGAACGTAGACTACACGCGCCGCCTAGAACGCAGGATGCACGAAAGCAGCGACGATCTTGAGCTGATGCTCAAGGCCGAAATCGGCGGGAGCTTCTCGCAGTTCGAAGTCAGGGTCGAGCGAACGCTTGCGCCGCTGGTAAGCAGAATCGAAGCGCTCGAACAACGCTGACCGCCACAGTGCTCCGTCAGCGTGCACCCCAAGCCCCTCCCCCTTGTGGGGAGGGGGTGGGGGAGGGGTCGCGCCGACGATCTTATCCGTCCGGGTATCGCCGCATCAGCTCATCGAGCTGCGCCTTTCCAAGCCCGCCAATAAAGTCCGGCAGGGTCGCCTTCATCGCCGCCGCCATCTCCTTCAGCGTCATCCCCCAGAACGCCACCGGCGTCAGCCTCAACACCCCAAACCCGAACCCCATCAGCTCGTCCCAGCGGAGCGGCTCGCCTCCTCCCGACGCGGAGGGTTTTCACCCTCCCTCTCCTCCCCGCCTTCGTCTCCGCCGAACGTCGCGCGGATCAGCTCCGCCGCGATTCTGGCAAACCCCGCCGCGCCCCCTTCGGCGCGCATCGCGAAAACCTCATCGTCGCTCACCTCTTCGCCCGCGCCGCGCAGCCCGCATCCGATGATCCTGGCGATGTCGCGCGCCGACAATCGTCCGCTCTCGAAGCGCGCGGCGAGCGCGACCAGGTCGTCGGCCTCAAAGCTTGCTTCCAGCTCCGCCAGCGCACCGAGCGTCAGGCACAGCGTCCGCTCGCGCCCGTCGAGCCGCGCCGAAATCTCTCCGCGATGCCGGTTCGCCATCCAGCGATCTCCAACGTTTGTCGTCATTGCCGTCCCGGACTTGATCCGGGATCAGACCCGGCAACCCATTCCGTCGCGGTCGGGACCGGTACGAGTGTTCCGGAATGGATGCCCGGATCGAGTCCGGGCATGACGACGGCGGATGTCGTCGCCGGCTCAGCTAAGCCGCCTCGAAGCTCACCGCCCCCGCCGATTCCAGCGCGATTTCGTACGCCACTTCCCCGTCGTGTTCTCCGGCGTACTCCAACCCAGTCACCTGGAACGGCCCCGAGATCGTGCCGAAATCCGGCACCACGATCTGCCAGGTGCGGATGCCGCCGTCGAAGAACAGTTCTCGGACGCTCGCGTCCGACGCATCGTCCTTGAAGATTCCTGAGCCGGCGATCGCCGCGCGGCGGACGCCCGCGCCTTCGAGCAGCTCGCGCCAGCGCCCGGCGCTGTCGGCGTTGGTGATGTCGATCGGCTCGGCGTTGAAGGCGATACGGCGCGAGCGCATGCCGGCCACCGTCTCGAACACGCTGTTCTGGTCGAAGTCCAGCTTCAGCAGCAGGTCCTTGCCCTTCTGAGCGCCCATTCTTGTCTCCTTGTTTGACGGAAGGGCTCGGTCTCCCTCCCCCTTGCGGGGAGGGAATCATCCGGCGAGCCGTGCGAGCCGGACGACGGGAGGGGTTGTCCAAGCCGCGCTCCACGCCCGAGAACCCCACCCGGCTCGTGCTTCGCGCTCGCCACCCTCCCCGCAAGGGGGAGGGAAAACGCGCCCCTACTCCGCCTCAACCCTCGCCCTGAATCTGGCTACCACCCGCCGCCCCTCCGGCTTCCCGTCGCGCGCCGTCTCCGTTGCGATGTGCCGCAAGTTCACCAGCCGAAACCCATCCACCGGCAGCGCCGCGTCGTGCAGCAGCGCCTCCACGCGCGCGGCGATCGAAAGCGCCTCGCTCCGCCCCGGCTCGCGCGACCAGGCGACGACGGCGAACGTCACCTCCGTCCCCGCCTCAGTCGCAGTTGACCAGTCGCGCGCATTCGCCTCGCCGAGATGCACGTAGGGCGCTTCGGCGTTCCGCGGCGCGCCGTCATAGACTTTTGCGCCGCCGAGCAGCGTCGTAAGCTCGGCGTCGCCGGCGAGCGTCGAAAACACCGCCTCCTGCAGCGCGCGCGCCGCCTCGCTCATGCTACGCCCTCCTCTCCGCAGAGGCACACGAGCCAGCGCCCGTCCTCCTCCGGGTCGGTCACGCCCTTGATCGCGAAGACGCGCGCGCCGAGCCGAAAGCGATCGCCCGGAAGAGCATCGCTGCGATGGCGGATGACGATGCGATGCGACACCACGTCAGAGAATCCCTCGCCGACGGTCCGCTCCTCCGCCTTCAGTGGAACGACGTCGGCCGAAACCGTCGCGACCGAACTCCACGCGAGCGTCGCGCCGCCGGCGCCATCCAGCATCGGCGTGGCCTTCTCGAGCGCAAGCCGCAACCTGAGCCGCCCCGCCGTGCTCGCGCCCGGCCGGCTCAGCACAGCGCCACCTTGCGGTAGGGCTGGATCAGCTCGCGGTATCCGAGCGGCGTCGCCGCCGCGCGCTCGCCGTCGCTAACGGCGGAGCGATGCTCGTGCCAGTGCGCCGCAAGCATCAGGATCGCCTGCCGGAGCGGCTGCGGGACGTCCGCACTCGACGCGCCGTAGCCCGCCAGGAAATCGATCTCGTAATGGTCCGTCCCTACCAGCGGGTTCTTTAGCTCGACCGAGCCATCGGCGATGTCGAACGCATGATCCTCTGCGTCGAGCAGCGTCGCCATGCTCTCCGTGTCGATCGCGCGCACCGCCTCGACCGAAAGCGCCGGCTGCACCGGCAGCTCGATCCCCTCCTCCGGCCAAACCTCGACGAAGGCCCGCCAGCTCTGCGCGATCATCACACGCCGGATCTCGGTCTCGGTCGCGACGCGCGCGGCGACGGTAAGCGCGCCGATCAAATCGTCCTCGTCGTCGCCGTCGATCCTGAGATGCGCCTTCGCCTCGGCGAGCGTCACCGGCTCCGCCACCGGCCCTTCGAGCAGGATGCGTTTCATTGAAGTGCTCCTTCCCCTCCCCCTTGCGGGGAGGGGCTTGGGGGGGAAACGTGCAGGGCGAGGCCTCCCCCTCCCTTCCCTCCCCCGCAAGGGGGAGGACCACCATTCGCAATTCGCCCCGGGGTGCGGCTGAGCCGCACCCCGGGTTTCAGCACAGGCCCGGGGAGGAGCGGGGATCAGGCCGTGCCGAATTTTATGAGCTTGATCGCGTCGAAATCCTGCACGCCGCCGCCCACGCGCTTGGTCGTATAGAAGAGCACGTAGGGTTTTTGGCTGTAGGGATCGCGGAGCACGCGCACCCCCTGCCGGTCGACGATCAGGTAGCCGCGCGAGAAATCGCCGAACGCGATCGAATAGGAGTTCGCCGCGATGTCCGGCATGTCCTCCGCTTCGGTCACCGGAAAATTCATCAGCGTGGCGCGTCCGTCCGCCGTCGCCGGCGGCGCCCAGAGATAGTTGCCGTCGGCGTCCTTGAGTTTTCGGACCGCGCCTTGCGTCTTGCGGTTCATCACGAAGTGCGCGTTCTGCCGGTAGCCGGCCTTCAGCGCATAGATCGTGTCGACCAGCACGTCGGAGGCGTTCGACGCTGCGAACGCGCCGGATGCGCCCGTCACGAGATAGCCGAGCGAGCCCCAGGTCCAACTCGCCTCGGCGGCCTTGGTGTAGTCGAGAAAGCCCTTCGGCTTCTTGTCGGCGTCGCCGTTGACGAAGGCCGCGCCCTCCTGCGTGGCGAACGCCATCTCCACCTCGGCGGCGATCCACTGGTCGATGTCGATTGCCGTGTCTTCCAGAAGAGTCTGCGTCGCGGCCGGCATAGCGTAGAGTTCCGCCACCGGATACTCGAGCTCGACCAGCGTCGACGTGTCGGTCTCGTCGCGCGCGTCCGTCTCGCCGACCCAGCCGGTCTCGAAGCCGCTCGTTGAAAAGGGCTTGCGGTAGACGTTCGACGAAACCGTGCGGATGCCGGCGATCGAGCGGATCGGCGAAACGATCGCGAGCCGCCGGCCGATCTCGGCTTCGACTTCCGGCGGCGCCAAGTAGCCGGAGTCGGGCGAGGTCACAGTCGAGACCGCCTTCGCCTCGAGCCGCCGGAGCCCCTCCATCTCGCCGGTGCGGATGTAGCTCTCGAACGCCGCCTTGTGCTCGCTCGCTTCGAGCGAACGACCGGCGCACCCGCCATCAAGCTCCGGCCGCCTGCCCTTCAGCACCAGGCGGTCGAGCATGCGCCGCTGGCTGTCGAGCGCCTCGTTGATGCGGTTGACCTTCTCCTCGGTCACCACATCGGTGGAAAGCTTACGCTCCAGCTCGTCGAGACGCTCGTCGTTGGCGCTCCTGAACGCCTCGAACGACGAGAGGAAATCGTCGAACGCATCCTTGAGTTCGAGGTCGACAGCCTTCGTCTCCGGTGCAACCTTCGGCCGCGCGACATCGCGGCCGCTCGATTGAGCTTCCATGTTCTTCGTCTCCATTGTCCAGAAATCAAAACCGTGCCGCTGCAGCGACGCTTCCCCTCCCCTCGTGGGGAGGGGCCAGGGGCGGGGTGTCTAACGTAGAGTGGAGCGGAGAGACCCCTCCCCGCCCCTCCCCACAAGAGGGAGGGAGAGCGCCCGCATCTTCCTTGCCGCTCGCCGGATCGCACCAACGAGCAACGCCGTCCCTCGCGCCCCCTTCACCGCGCTCACCCTCGCCGCCGGAAGCATCGGAAACGTCACGACCGAGATCTCCCAAAGGTCCACCTCGATCAGCCTTCTCACGCCGCTCTTCGCATCGGTCCGCCCGCGCACGGTGCGAAAGCCGATCGACAGCCCGTCGATCGCGCCGGCGCGCATCAGCGCCAGCACCTCGCGCGCCTTCGCCACCTCCGGCATCAGCCGACCGCGCACGTAGAGCCCGCGAGAGTCCTCGCGGATGTCCTTCCACACGCCGATCGGCAGCGCCGGGTCGTGCTGGAAGAGCATGCGGATGCCGGCAGCGCCGCGCTCGCGGATCGATTTCTGGAACGCGCCTGGCGCGACCACGTCGCGGTTCAGGTCCGTCTCGCCGAAGAGGCTCGCGTACCCCGAAAAGCTCCCGTCCGCCTCGACCTCGGAAAGCTCCGCATGCGCGAACTTCGTCTCCCGCGCGAGCGCCCACCCTCTCCCCCGGAGGGAGAGGGTGCCGGTCGGGCTCTCGCCTCGGCGAAGCCGGAGCGGCCTCGCTCCGGCGGCGCCGGGTGCCCGACCGGCGGGAGTGGGGGAGATCAACAAGGAACGCGTCATCCCACCACCCTCAATCTCGCCCGCCGCTTCTTCACCGCCTGCTCGGCGCGCAGGTACATCAGCACCATCGCGAACTCGGCGAAGACGTTGCGATGATCGTTCCGCCCGCGCCGGAGCGATTTGAAGAACTGCGTCATGTCTGGACTCCGCGCCGACCTCTTTGGGTTGGCGGTCATCTACATTTGTCGTCATCGCCGGACTTGATCCGGCGATCCATTCCGTGACCGTGTTCACAGCCGGGACCGTTTCCGGAATGGGTGCCCGGGACAAGCCAAGACATGACGACGGAGAGGTGGCTCCTCGCCGCTCACCATTCGCTATTCGCTAATCGCCACCCCCTTCACCCATGATCCCGAAAGATCTGGTTCAGCCGCGCGATCTCGCTGACGAAATCGTTGAACCGCCGGTTCGAAGCGGCAAGCTCCTTCAGCGCCCAGATCAGCAGACCGGACGCGCCCATCGCCCACAGGAACAGCGCGAGATGCGCGAGGTCGCCGCGGTCGGCGAATTCTTGCGTCACGTCGGGCATGCCAAGCTCCAGCTCGGAGAGCGTGCACGTCTTCCCTCCCCCTTGCGGGGAGGGCGGCCAGCCGTAGGCAGGCCGGGAGGGGTTGTCTAAGCCGAGCGCGGCGCCGCTAACGCCACGGACGCCGATCATTTGGCCCCATACCCGACCGCTTCTCTCTTCTCGTCCGGCGTCAGGAAATCCGCCTCGTTGACCCGCCGCCACAGCGCCTCGCGCTCGGCGGCAAGCGCCTCTACCTGGTCGGCGTCGACGCCGAGCCTCAGTCCCTCGCCCCACGCCGGCCCGAGCCAGGCGCCAAAGGCACTCGCGAAGCGGCCGGCGAGCGGCAGCACCGTCTGCCGCCAGAAGGCGAGGTTCGCTTCGCGGAAATTGGCGTAGGTGTTGTCGCCGGGAATGCCGAGAAGCATCGGCGGCACGCCGAAGGCGAGCGCGATCTCGCGCGCCGCGCCGTGCTTCAGTTCGAGGAAATCCATGTCCTTCGGCGAAAGGCTCATCGATTGCCACGTAAGCCCGCCTTCGAGAAGCAGCGGCCGCCCCGCGTTCGTCGCGCCCGAAAAATTCGCCACCAGCTCGTCGCGCAGCCGCTCGAACTGCTCTTCGGAGAGGTTCGAGCCGTTCTCGCCCTTGTAGACCAGCGCGCCGGAGGGCCGCGCGGCGTTGTCGAGCAGCGCTTTGTTCCAGGCGCTCGCCGCGTTGTGCACATCGAGGCTCATCTGCGCCGCTTCGAGCGGCGGGAAGCCGTAATAGTCGTCGAGCGGATGGAACTCGCGCACGTGCAGGATCGGCGGCACGGGTCCTTCGCCGTCCTGGGCGAAGCGCACGCTCTTGCCGTTCGCATGATACTCGAACGCGGCCGGCCAGCCGTTCGCGTCGGGCACGACGCTCATGCGGTCGGGTCTCAGCGCGTAGAGCTCGCGGATCGCGCCCTCGATGACGACGGCCTCGGCGTAGGCGTTCCCCGACACGAGCAGATGTCCGTAGAGCGCCTCGAGGAATTCTCGGCCGGCCTGGTGCGGGTTCGGCTTCGCCAGCAATGATAGGAGCGGATTGTCGTCGAGCTCCGCCCTTCCGTCGTAGAGCAGCCACGGCACCGAGGCCGCCGCATCGGCCACCATCCGCACCGAGCGGTAGGCGACGGGGTTTCGCATGTAGCCGGCGCGCGCCAGCGCGGCGTAGGTTCGCGGCGTCCAGATCGGCCGCCCGGCCGTGTGCAGCGCAATGATCGCGCCGGCCTTCGACGCCTTCGCCTCGTATTCGAGCGAGTCCGCCCCGGCCGGCACGGCTTCGCCCGCCGCGAAGCTCTTCGCGACGTTTTCTCTCAACCAGTTCAGCATTCTGTCTCCTATTCCCCTTCCGCTTGCGCGAGGGGGTCAGGGAGGAGTGAAGCCACAAAGAGGAGCCCGCCCTCTCCCCTTGCGGGAGAGGGTGGCCTTCGGCCTTGGCCGAAGGCCGGGAGAGGGGTGTGTGGCCTCGTGCGGTGCCCGCGAGCGCGATGCACCATGCGCTTTTTGCATGGCAGCATCGCGCTACCATACTTGTTGCACCGCAACGAACGGCTTATATCGAGTTCGCCCTCATTGGGCGTTTCCTCCCTAGACTGGGGCCGCACGGCACGCCGCTGCGGCTCTTTTTTCGCCCGAATTCCCGCGGGTTGCGCCTACATCCCGCCGGTCAGGCGCCCTGCGAATCGGTACCCCCAGCAAGGCGTCCTCCGACGTTCCCAGGGCGCTGAGGCCGCACATGTTGCGCCCTCGGCCAAGAAACCTGCCGAAAACTGCGGCGAATATGTCACGTGCTCAGGCATTGTGCATACCAGAGCCTGTTTCTTTCATCATCCGCCCTTGTCGCGCCCGGGTCGTGGCCTTACTTCCGAGATGCCCTCATGTAGGGCGTTTCCTCCCTAGACTTGGGCCGCCGGTTCGCCGAGCGGCCCTTTTTCTTGCAGGCGCGCCCCTTCCAATCCTTCGAATTTGAAGCGGATTCGACCTGGATAATTTCACTGGAGGTAGAGACTCCGCGCGTATTGGTGGTGCCTTGCCATCATCGATCGATGGCATTTCCTCCCTGGACTTGGGCCGCCGGTTCGCCGCGCGGCCCTTTTTCCGCGGCGCTTCGCTATGGCTTCGTATCGCCTTGCTCCGCCGGGCCTCACGCTGCACCCTGCGCCGATGCCGGTCCGCTTTTCCGCCCTCCACCCGTGACTCCTCCTTCGTGGCTCTGGGTGGTCTTCACGCTTCTCGCCGCGACCGCACAGACATTCCGCAACGCCGCACAGAAAGATCTGACCGCCCGCCTCGGCACGGTCGGCGCAACGCACGTCCGATTTCTGTTCGGCCTGCCATTTGGTCTGCTGATCCTCGGCGCGGTGGCCCTTGCGCTGGGCGACGTCCCTTCGCCGAACCGCGCCACGCTCGCCTGGACGACCTTCGGCGGCGTCGGCCAGATCGGCGCCACCGCGCTGATGCTCGCAGCAATGCGCGAGCGCTCCTTCGTTGTCGCGACGGCCTACACCAAGACCGAGCCGCTGCAGATTGCGCTTTTCGCCATCGTCTTCCTCGGCGAAAGCGTCGGCATCGGCATTGTTGTCGCAATCCTGATCGCCACCGCCGGCGTGTTCGTGCTCTCCTGGCCCTCGCAGGCAGGCCGGGAGGTCTTCACATGGCGGCCGGCGCTTCTCGGCATCGCTTCGGGCGCCCTCTTCGCCCTTGCCGCGATCGGCTATCGCGGCGGGATCACCTCGCTTGAGACGACCGCCTTCATCCCCGCCGCGACGCTGACGCTCGCGATCGCGCTCTCGGTCCAGACCGCGCTCCTGTCGCTTTGGCTGCTCGTCCGCTCGCCGTCCGTGCTCATCGAAATCTTCCGCGCCTGGCGATTGTCTCTGAGGGCCGGCTTCCTCGGCGCGTTCGCATCCGAAATGTGGTTCCTCGCCTTCGCGCTGATCACGCCGGCGCCGGTCCGCACCCTTGGCCTCGTCGAAATCCTGATCGCCGGACTCGTCTCCCGCCGCCTGTTCAGCCAGACCCCTGGCCTCCGCGACATCTCCGGCATGGTCCTCGTCGTCGCCGGAGTGGTGCTGCTTCTCAACGGCTGAGCTGCGGCGCTCACACCCCCCGCACCCGCGGCTTCCCCTCCTTCGTCAGCATCAGCGCGGAGAGCGCCCACACCATCGCGTCGAGCCGGTCGGGCGAGCGCCCCGACGAAAGCCCGCCCAGCGCAAAGTCGCACATCTCGTCCTCGAGCTCCGGGAACGCGCCCACATGCCTGACGCGGCCCTGCTCGTAGAGCGCCGCCACCGGCTCGGCGCGGAGGAACTTTCCGCGATGCGCGCGCACCTTCTCGACCGGCACGGACTCGTCCGCCTGCCGGATCACCGCCTCCACCATGTCGCCGCCCTGGTTCACCTCGGCGACGATGCGGTCGGCCTCGAGCCGGTGGTAGAGATCGGCCGCGCGCTTCGCCCAGCGCGCCGGCGTCAGCCGCTCTGCCGTCGCATCGTAAAGCACGTAACCACAACCGTCGCCGTCTAGACCCGCTGCGACGATCCCGCAGGCGTCGGATCCTTCGCCCGAC
>JBOHKB010000035.1:0-12378 GCA_050728815.1 Propylenella sp. | reverse complement strand
CGCGTGCCGCCCGCGCTCGCCGAGCGCCTCGACGAGGAAATCGGACGCGCCGTTCACGACCAGGTGCTGCTCGGTGAAGCCGGGAGCGGAGGCGACGAATCCGGTGATCCGAACGACTTGGCGAATCCGCTCAAGCTCGCCGCCGAGCGCCGCCTTAGCCTGCGCCAGGATGTTGACGGCGCAAAGCCGCGCCGCGCGCCTCCCGTCCTCCACCGAAACGGACTCGCCGAGCCTGCCACGGCAGTCGACCGCATGCCCGGCAAGCGGCAATTGGCCCGAGATGTAGATGAGGTCGCCGTGGCGGATGAACGAAGCGTAGTTCGCGGCCGACGCCGCGGCTGCCGGCAGCTCGACTCCCAGCCTCGCGAGCCGCGCTTCGATCGTCTCGTCCATTCACCAATCCCCCAGAGAGTGCTACGGGATCAGATGATTTTCTTCAATACTTCGTGATATTGTTAGCCATTGGCATCCTCGTCTGACGCGCCGCGCTTTCGCCGTACTCGGGAGTTCATTGACGCCATGCTCAACCCGCGGTCCACGCTCGTGGCGCTCGCAGCTCCGCTCGCCCTCGGGGCGACGGCGGCGCATGGCCAGGCTGCGCCGTCGCTCCGCGACATCATCGCGCCGCACCGCGCCATCTACGACATCAAGCTCGCGCGCACGGAGAACGGGTCGGGGGTTTCGAGCGCCTCGGGCCGCATGGTCTTTGAGGTGACCGGCAACGCCTGCCAGGGCTACAGCATGCGCCAGCGCATGGTGGTCAATATCGGCGACGAGGACGGCAATCTCGGCAAGCTCGACTTCCAGATATCGACCTTCGAATCGGGCGCCGGCGATCTCTACACCTTCGATTCCCGCACCACGATGAACGAGGAGGTGGTGGAAGCGGTGGAGGGCGCGGCGCGGCGGCGCGACTCCGCCATCGAGGTCACGCTGAAGAGGCCGGCGGAGAAGACGGTGCTCGTCGACGGCGGGGCGCTCTTCCCGAGCCAGCACCTCCAGGCCATCATCGACGCGGCGCGCGGTGATCAGGAATTTCTTTCCGTCGACATCTACGAAGGTGCGGGAACCGGCGAATCGAGCGACGAGGCCGCCGCCGCGATCGGCAGGGCGACGCGCACGCGCGCCGACAACCTGATCGGCGGCGGATTGCGTCAGTGGCCGGTCTCGATCGGGTATTTCGACGCCGAGGGCGTTTCGGCCGAGCACGCCGGCGAGGAACTCCCCACCTATCAGATGAGCTTCATGCTTTATGAGAACGGGGTCACCAGCGACCTCGTGATGGACTACGGCGACTATGCGCTTCTCGGTTCGCTGCAGGAAATCGAGCGGCTCGCGAGCTCGAACTGCGCCTCACCTTGACGGCCTGCCGTGCGGAGGCTTGCGGGTGAACGTCCAACCGAGCGCCAGGCCGTCCTCACCGTAGCGGCCGCGGATCTTGTCCATCGCGCCTTCCGCCTTAGCGCGCCTTTCGGCGCTCGCGTCGATCAGGTCGGCGCCAGCGCTGGGGTCGGCGTCGCCAAGCTCGCCGACGCCGATGCCGATCAACCGATATTCCGTACCGTCCACCTCGCGCTCGAGCAGCTCGCGTCCGGCGCGGAAGATGCGGTCGGCGAGGTTGGTGGCCCGGTCGAGATGGACGCTCCGGGTGCGCAGGCGAAAATCCGCGCTCTTGAGCTTTAGGACGACCAGCCGGCCGGCAAGGTCCTGCCGCTTCATCGGCGCCGAGACGCGTTCCGCGAGCCGCCTGAGCTGCGGCAGCAGGTCGTCGGCGCGCGAGTAGTCCTGCTCGAAGGTGGTCTCCGCGGAGATGCTTTTTGCCTTGCGGTCGAGGGTGACGCTGCGCTCGTCCTCGCCGCGCGAAAGGCGCGCGAGCCGTATCCCGATCGCGCCGTAGCGCTTGGCAAGCGTCCGCTCGTCCTGCCTCTGCAGATCGGCGATCCGCCGCATACCGTCGCGGGCGAGGCGCGCCTGCATCGCCTTGCCGACGCCCAAGATCACCGACACCGGCTGCGCTGCCAGGAACGACAGCGTCTCGGCCCGCCCGATCACCGCAAAGCCGCGCGGCTTGTCGAGGTCGGAAGCGATCTTGGCGAGGAATTTCGTGTGGCTGAAGCCGATCGAAACGGTGACCCCGATCTCGTACTCGACGCGCCGCTGGAACCCGGCGAGCACCACCGCCGGCGGCGCGCTGTGCACGCGCTCCGTGCCGGACAGGTCGAGGAACGCCTCGTCGATCGACAGCGGCTCGACGGCCGGCGTCAGCGCCAGCATCAGCTCGCGCACCTCGCGCCCGACGCTCGCATATTTGGCCATGTTGGGAGGAATGACTACGGCGTGCGGACATGCCTTCAGCGCCTTGAACATGGGCATGGCGGAATGGACGCCGAACGTGCGCGCCACATAGCAGGCGGCGGCGACGACGCCGCGATGCGAGCCGCCGACGATGACGGGTTTGTCGGCGAGCGCCGGGTTGTCGCGCTTCTCGATGGTTGCATAGAACGCGTCGCAATCGACGTGTGCGATGGACAGCGCGGTGAGTTCCGGATGCGAGACGAGCCGCGGCCCGCCGCACTGTGTGCATCGGGTAGCCACACCCTCGACCAGGGTCAGGCAATCGCGGCAGAGCGTGACGGGATCGGCGTCCACGCCGGCCAATCTGCTGCGGCGGATCGGCGCGGGCAATACCGGCGCAATGCGCCTGTGGGCATGCACGTTTTGCCTATGTTCGTTGGCGTCTAGGCAATCATTGATGATTCCTTAAGCGCGCGCATACATCATGGGCGGCGCGGGAGAATCGGACATACTCGCGACCAATTCGCATGGCTGAGGAACAGCGGGTGGCAAAGACCGTCATGATCGTTGAGGACAACGAGCTCAACATGAAGCTCTTCAACGACCTATTGCGCGCCAACGGCTACGGAACCCTGCCGATGCGCAACGGCTACGAGGCGCTCGACGCGTTGAAGGAAGAACGGCCCGACCTCATCATCATGGACATTCAGCTCCCCGAGATTTCCGGCTTGGAAGTGACCCGGCGCATCAAGCAGGACGACGCGCTGAAACACATCCCGGTCATCGCGGTGACCGCCTTCGCCATGAAGGGAGACGAGGAGCGCATCCGCCAAGGGGGCTGCGAAGGCTACCTGTCGAAGCCGATCTCGGTAGCCACCTTCATCCAGACGGTGAAGTCCTACGTCGGCGAGGCGAAGGGCTGAGGGCGGCGATCCGTGACTGCACGCATTCTCGTCGTTGACGATGTAGCCGCCAACGTCCGCCTCCTGGAGGCGCGGCTGCGCGCGGAATATTTCGAAGTGCGCACGGCGATGAACGGCCGCACCGCCCTCGACATCGCCGAGAAGGAGCGCGTGGACCTCGTCCTCCTCGACGTGATGATGCCGGACATCACCGGCTTTGAGGTGTGCGCTGCGCTGAAGGCAAATCCGCGCACCGCCAATATCCCGGTGGTCATGGTGACCTCGCTTGACCAGGCCGAGGACCGCGTGAAGGGCCTGGAATCGGGCGCCGACGACTTCCTGACCAAGCCGGTCAGCGATACGGCGCTGATCGCGCGGGTGAAGAGCCTCGTGCGCCTGAAAATGGTGACCGACGAGCTGGAGCTCCGCGCCTCCGCGATGCAGTCGGTCGGCATCGATCCCGCCGAAATATTCACCAATGGCGGCGCCATCTACGGGCCCATCCTCGTCGTCGACGACCGCGAAAACTCGACCCGGCGCATCCGCCAGGCGCTGCAGCACCCGTTTGAGTTGGAGATCACCGCCGATCCGGCGTACGCGGTGGCGCTCGCCGAGAGCCGCGATTTCGATCTCCTGCTGATCAGCCTTTCGCTCGCAGCCGGCGACGGGCTCCGGCTCTGCACGCAGATCAAGACGATCGACCGGTTGCGGCAGACGCCGGTGCTCCTCATCACCGACGCCGACGAGACTCCGCAGGTGATGCGGGCGCTCGACCTCGGCGTCAACGACTACATCATCCGCCCGATCGACGAGAATGAGCTGCGCGCGCGCGTCCGCACGCAGCTCCGCCGCAAACGCTATCAGGAGCGGCTCAGGAACATGGTGTCGAGCGCGGTCGAGCTCGCCATCACCGATCCGCTTACCGGCCTCTACAACCGCCGCTATCTCGACGCGCATCTCCGGTCGGCCGTGGTTCGCGCCAAGGCGACCTCCAAGCCGGTCTGCGTGCTCGTCTTCGACATTGATCATTTCAAGGGCGTGAACGACACCTACGGGCACGATGCCGGCGACGATGTGCTCCGGGAATTCTCCGATCGGCTGCGCCGAGGCGTGCGCGGCATCGACCTCGTCGCGCGCTACGGCGGCGAGGAGTTTCTCCTGGTCATGCCGGAGACCGACGCCGAATTCGCCGCAAGCGTCGCCGAGCGGCTGCGGAGCGACGTGGAGAAGGTCCCGTTCGAGACTCGCTCAGGCACGTTCCCCGTGACGGTCAGCATCGGCATAGCCGAGTGGCAGGGAGCCGCCGACACCGCCGATGCGCTCATCAAGCGGGCCGATAACGCGCTCTATTCAGCCAAGCGTTCCGGGCGGAACCGAGTGGTCGCCAGCGCCGCCTGATCCGCCCGCCAGAGGCGGCAGATCACTGCAATTTTCGCTACACTCTTAACCAAATGTGAACCATTCGGTAGAAATGCGCCGCCGCCTGCGCTTCATTGCGGACGCGGGGAGACAGCGCGTGCGCTGTTTGCGGCAACAGACCCGAATACCCCATGGATTTGCTCAGGTCCGCCGCATCTCCTGGGTCCGTGGGGTGGGCCGGTCGGACGTGGTGAGTGGCCTCCTCGTACAGCCACGTTCCGGCCGGCCACTTTCTTCTCCAGTCCGCAAGCCGGCAAACAAAAAAGGCGCCTCGCGGCGCCTCCTGCTCGAGCGTTCCTTGGCGCTCTACTTGATCTTCGCTTCCTTGAAGACGACGTGCTTCCGCGCCTTCGGATCGTATTTCCGGAGCGAGAGCTTTTCCGTCATGGTGCGGGCGTTCTTCTTCGTCACGTAGAAGAAGCCGGTTCCTTCCTCGCTGACGAGGCGGATTTTCAGGCTGGCGGCTTTGGCCATCGGCGCGGTCCTTGTTCCTGCTTTGGCGCTGAGATGAACAACGGGACCGCGCAAGTCAAGCGCGCGCAGGCGGTGGGGCGGCGATTGCCGCTTGCGGCCACTCTGACGCAGCACGAAACCGTCGGCCGCCGACGGCGTTCTCCGGTTCTCAACGAACTGGAGCAAAGCCATGAGACAACTAACGATTCTGGCGGCAGGCGCCCTTGCGGCTGCGCTCGCGTCGTCGTCCGCCCTGGCCTGGACAGGCGTCGCAACGGGAGACGTGAATCTCCGCAGCGCGGATTCGGTCCAAGGGGCAAAGCTCGCGACCATTCCTGCGGGCGCTTACGTAGAGGTTCACGGCTGCCCGACGTGGTGCAACCTGACATTCGAAGGCATCACCGGTTGGGCGTCGCCGAACTACATCGCGCCAGCCGACGGTCGCCCCGCGCCGCGCGTTTACCACGAGGAGCGGCCGAGGGTGTACTCCTACTATCGCGACCGCGACCCGTATTGGTACGACGGGCCGTTCTACTGGCGCGATCATCGCCCATATCGCCGCTGGCGCGACCGCGAGCCCGGCTTCGGCTTCTATTTCGGGTTCTGACGCTCGCATTTGGAGCCAAGCTCAAAGAAAGCCCGCCGTCACATCGGCGGGCTTTCAATTTGCGCCGCTACCCCGCGGCTTCGAGACGATGCGAACGGCGACGACGAGCGAGTAGACGGCGAACGCTCCGCCGAGAATGAGCGGGAAGCCGAAGGTCGGTGCGCGCGCCATCGCGTCGCCAACCGCGATTGGGCCGACCAGCATCCCAAGCGCGTAGCAGAAGACGAACGCCGCGTTGGCGCCGGCAAGGTCGGCGGCAGAAAATCGCGAGGCGAGGTGGGCGAGGCCGACCGTGTAGAGTCCGGCCGAGGCGCCGCCCCAGACCAGAAGCACGAGCATCAAGAAAAGCGCGGAGCCTGACACCGCCCACGCCGCGGCCATACCAAGCGAACCGACGAGACCGCAGGCGAGGAGCACGAGGCGGCGGTCGAAGCGGTCGGCGATTAGCCCGATCGGGATCTGCAGGACGACGTTGCCGAGCGTCATTGCGGCAGCGAGGAGTACGGCGAGCGATGGATCGAAGCCGAGATGGCGCCCCCAGAGCGGCAGGAAGGCGAAGCCGCTCTGCTCGCTCATGGCGAATACGAAGACGCCAAGGGTTGCGACGGGAACTGCAAAGATGAACGCCGCGAACCGCCGCCGCGGGGCCTCATCGAAATCGGGCGAGGCGCTCCGCGTCGCAATCACCGGAATTGCCGCAGCTGCCATGATCGCTGCTCCCAGCAGGAAGGGGCGGACGGAAGCGAACCCAAGCAACGCGACGATTCCCGGCCCGATGGCGAAACCGATCGAGAGAACGGTTGCGTAGATTCCCATCACAAGGCCGCGCCGATGCTCCGGCGTGGCGGCGTTTATCCAGTATTCCGACAGGGTGAAACAGAGAGTCAGCGCCGTGCCGTAGACGAAGAGCAGCGGAAAGAGCAGCGCGACCTGATCCACGAACCAGACGCACGGGAAAAGAATTGCCGCTGCCAGTACGCTCGCAGCGATCAGGCGCGCGGTCCCGATCCGCGCCGCAAGCGGGGAGGCGAGGGGAGTGACCGCAAGCGCCGAAGCCGCGATCGTCGCAATCAGCAAGCCTATCGTCCGCTCCGATACGCCCTGGGCTGCGAGATTGAGCGAGACGAGCGGAGGCATGAGGCTCGTGCCAATACCGGCCGCCGCCATCGTCGCGATGGCGGCAATCGCGCCGCGCGTAAGTCCGAGGCGGCCGCCGATGTCGCGAGTTGCCGCGACGGCCGCCCCCGCTCTCATTTCCGTCGCCGGCGGCTGGTATCGCGCGGCCGGCGCGATTTCTCCTTGGCCTTGCGAGCCTCGTCTCGCCGCGCGCCCGAGCGCCGGCGTCCGCCGCGTCCCGCCGGCGGCGCCTCGCGAAGCAATTCCAGTCGGAGACTTCCTGCGTAGGGAAGCGCCTCGACCAGCCGCACCTCGACGGCATCGCCGAGCCGGAACGTCTCGCCGGTCGTCCGGCCGACCAGCCGGTGATGCGTCTCGTGGTACTCGTAGAAATCCTCGCCGATCGTCGAGATCGGCACGAAACCGTCAGCGCCGCTTTCCTCAAGCTCGACGAACAGGCCGGCGCGCGTCACCCCGCGGATACGGCCTTCGAAATGCGCACCGACGCGCTCGGCGAGCCATGAGGCGATCAGCCGGTCCACGGTGTCGCGTTCTGCCGCCATGGCGCGGCGCTCGGCGACCGAAATTTCGCCGGCGATGCGCTCGAGCGACCCTCCGTCATGCGCCCGCATGCCGCCCGCGCCGAGCGACAGAGCGGCGATCAGCGCGCGATGCACCAGAAGGTCGGCGTAGCGGCGGATGGGCGAGGTGAAGTGCACATAGCGTCGGAGGTTGAGCCCGAAATGGCCGATGTTCTCGACGGAGTATTCCGCCTGGCTCTGCGAGCGCAGGATCACCTCGTTGACGAGAAGGGCGTTCGGCGAGCCGGCGACGCGCGCGAGCACGCGGTTGAACTGGTTCGGCCTGAGGCTGCCGGCCTTCGGGAAATTCATGTCGAGCGAGCCGAGGAACTCGCGGAGCGCCTCGAGCTTCTCCCAGCTCGGCTCGTCGTGAATACGGTAGACGATCGGGCTCTTCTTCGCCTCCAGCGTCTCCGCGGCGGCGACGTTGGCGAGAATCATGAATTCCTCGATGAGCCGGTGTGCGTCGAGGCGCGGTGGCACGACGATGCGGTCAACCGAACCGTCCTCGTTCAGGAGCACCTTGCGCTCCGGCAGATCGATCGCCAGCGGCTCGCGCTCGTCGCGCCCGCGCGCAAGCGCCTTGTAGGCGGACCAGAGCGGCTTCAGCACCGGCTCGAGCAGCGGCCGCGTTGCGCCGTCCGGCCTGCCGTCGATCGCTGCCTGCGCCTGTTCGTATGAGAGCTTGGCGGCAGAGCGCATCATCACGCGGTGCACGGTCTGGCCGCGCTGGCGCCCCTTCGCATCGATGCGCATCCGGATCGCCAAGGCGGGACGCGCTTCGCCCTCGCGCAGCGAGCAGAGGTCGTTGGAGATGCGCTCCGGCAGCATCGGAACGACGCGGCCCGGGAAATAGACGGAGTTGCCGCGCTTCTCAGCTTCGCGGTCCATCTCCGATCCTGGACGCACGTAGTGGGCGACGTCCGCGATCGCGACGGTCAAGAGGAAGCCGCCGGCGTGTTCCGGATCGGGCTCGGCATGCACTGCGTCGTCGTGATCGCGCGCATCGGCCGGATCGATGGTAACGAGAGGCAGCGCGCGCCAATCCTCGCGGTGCGCCATGCCGGCGTGTTCGGCTGCCTCGGCAGCGGCGAGCACGGCGGGTGGAAATAAGTGAGGAATGCCGTGCTCTTCTAGCGCGATCAGGCTGATCGCCTTCTCGCTCGACACGTCGCCGAGGCGGTCGATGACGCGCGCCGTGGGCAGCCCGAAGCGGCCGGCCTTCACCACCTCGACCGACACCAGCTCGCCGTCGTCGGCGCCCTCGGTGAAGCCGCCCGGCACGCTCAGCTCGGAGCCACGCCGATCGATCGGAACGACGCGGGCCTCGTCGCCGTGCTTGCGCAGGATGCCGAGGGTGGCGCGCGGCGGGCGCTCGAGCAGTTTGATGACCCGCGCGACGAAGCCGCCGCTTTCAGGATCGGGCGAAAGCCGAGCGAGCACGCGGTCGCCGATGCCTGGCGCTTTGCCGCGGCGTCCCTTCGGCGCGGAGGCAATGACGATGCGGGGCCGCGGACCCCATTCCTCGTCCCATTCGACAGGCGCGCCGATAGGCTCGCCGAGATCGTCGATCCCCTCTACCGCAAGGACGGTGACCGACGGCAGGTCGCCGGGGCGATGAAGGCGTTTGCGCCGGTTTTCGATAAGGCCTTCGTCCTGCATCTCGCGCAGCATGCGCTTCAGCTCGATCCGCTGCCCGCCAGATAAGTTGAAGGCGCGCGCGATTTCGCGCTTTCCTGCCTTGCCGGCGGACTCGGCGATGTAGTCGAGGATCGCCTGCCGGCCGGGGAGCGCGGGGGCCTGCTTCCGCTTGGGTTTTCGCGGCAACTCAGTCCAGTTCCGCCGGCGCCTTGGCGCGGGGTTTGCCGCGCGCTGGCCTACGGCTGCGGCCGGCCGGCGACGTGCCCTTCGCCGCCTTTTCCGCAAGCAGCGCGACCGCCTGGTCGGCACTGACGTCCTCGGGCTTCAGCGACCGGGGCAGCGTGGCGTTCAGCTTGCCGTGGTTGACGTAGGGGCCGTAGCGCCCAGCGCGCACCGTTACCGGCCCACCCTCGGTCGGATGCTCGCCAAGATCCTTGATGACGGCCGGCGTCGCCCGCCCGCGTCCGCTCTTCTTCTCCGCGAGCAGCGAGATGGCGCGGTTGGCGCCGACGGTGAACACCTCGTCGACGCCGTCGAGGTTGGCGTACTTTCCGTCGTGCGAGACGAACGGCCCATAGCGGCCGATGCCGGCGGTGATCGGCTTCCCCGTCTCCGGATGCGCGCCGATTTCGCGTGGGAGCGAAAGAAGCTTCAGCGCCGCGGCGAGTTCGATGTCGTCGACGACCCAGCCCTTCGGAATGCTGGCGCGCTTCGGCTTCTCTTCGCCTTTCCCGGCGTCAGGGCCGAGCTGCACGTAGGGCCCGAAACGCCCGGTGCGAAGCGTCACCGTGAGCCCGGTCTCGGGGTCCTCGCCGAGCACGACGCCCTCCGGTGATCCGGCCGCCGCTGCTCCGCCCTCATCGCCGTTTGCGCCGAGCTGCCGTGTGTAGCGGCATTCGGGATAGTTCGAGCAGCCGATGAAGGCGCCAAACTTGCCGAGCTTCAGCGAGAGCTTGCCGGTGCCGCAGGCGGGACAGGCGCGCGGGTCGCTGCCGTTCGCCGGTTGCGGGAACAGGTGGTCGGCGAGGAGATCGTTCAGCGCGTCGAGCACCTGGGTGCGGCTGACCTCGTTCGCCTGCTCGACATTGCTCGTGAAGTCCCGCCAGAAGTCGCGGAGCACCGCCTTCCACGAAAGCTCGCCGGCCGAGATCTGGTCGAGCTTCTCTTCGAGGCTCGCGGTGAAGTCGTATTCGACATAGCGGCGGAAAAAATCTTCCAGGAACGCGGTGACGATCCGCCCACGGTCCTCCGGCATGAGCCGCTTCTTCTCCAGCCGCACGTAGTCGCGCTTCTTCAGCGTCTCCATGGTCTGCGCATAGGTCGAGGGCCGGCCGATGCCGAGTTCCTCCATGCGCTTGATGAGCGACGCTTCGGTGTAGCGCGGCGGCGGCTCGGTAAAATGCTGGTTCGCCTCCACCTTCTCGCGTTCGAGCCGCTCCCCGGCCGCCATCGGGGGAAGTCGGCCGCCTTCCTCGTCGTCCTCGTCGTCGCGACCCTCCTGGTAGAGGGTCAGGAACCCATCGAAGCGGATGACCGTGCCGGTCGCGCGGAGCGCCGCCTCGCCCTCGGGGCTGCGCGCGGAAATGTCGATCGTCGTCCGCTCAAGCTCCGCCGACGCCATCTGGCAGGCGATCGCGCGCTTCCAAATCAGCTCGTAGAGGCGCGCGTGATCGCGGTCGAGGAACGGTGCGACGTCGCCGGGCAGGCGGGCGAGGTCGGTCGGCCGGATCGCCTCGTGCGCCTCCTGGGCGTTCTTCACCTTGGAATGATAGCGGCGTGGCCCGTCGGGCAGATAGCGTGCGCCGTATTCGCGCTCGATCACCCGGCGCGCCGCGCTCAGCGCCTCCGGCGCAAGATCGACGCCGTCGGTGCGCATGTAGGTGATGAGGCCGGCGGTTTCGCCGCCGATGTCGACGCCTTCGTAGAGGCGCTGGGCGATGCGCATGGTGTGGCTCGCGTCGAAGCCGAGCTTGCGCTGCGCCTCCTGCTGCAGCGTCGATGTGATGAAAGGCGGTTGCGGGTTGCGCCGCTGCGGCTTCGATTCCACCGACGCGACGGTGAAGACCGAAGCCTCCAGCCGCCGCTTCGCGGCGCTCGCGTCGTCGCCGCTGCCGATAGAGAGCCGGTCGAGCTTTCTCCCGTCGAGGCCGACGAGGCGGGCGACGAACGTATCGTTCCGCGGCGTTCGGAGTGTCGCTGCCACCGACCAATATTCCTGCGGGCGGAAGCGTTCGATTTCCGCCTCGCGGTCGCAGACGAGCCGAAGCGCCACCGATTGCACGCGGCCGGCCGAGCGGGCGCCAGGAAGCTTGCGCCAAAGCACCGGCGACAGCGTGAAGCCGACCAGATAATCGAGTGCGCGCCGCGCGAGGTAAGCGTCCACCAACGGCTCGTCGATGTCGCGCGGCTGCCGCATTGCCTCGCGCACGGCGTCCCGCGTGACGGCGTTGAACACCACGCGCTGCACGGGCTTGCCGCTCAGGACTTTCTTGTCCTTCAGCACTTGCAGGACATGCCAGGAAATCGCCTCGCCCTCGCGGTCGGGGTCGGTGGCGAGGATCACTCGGTCGGCCCGTTTCACCGCCTGGGCGATGTCCGCAAGCCGCTTCTTGGACTTCGGATCGACCTCCCAATCCATGGAGAAATCCTCGTCGGGGCGGACCGATCCGTCCTTCGCGGGGAGGTCGCGCACATGCCCGTAGGACGCGAGAACTTCGTAGCCTGGACCGAGATATTTGTTGATCGTCTTGGCCTTCGCGGGCGACTCGACAATCACCACATCCATTGAACGCTCCGCCGCTTGCTTGCGGCTCCGGGCCGCTCGGGCACGCGTCAATTGGATGGCGGGCCTCGCCGGGTCAACCCCCATACAATTGCGGTAGAACGGCGTTGCCCCCCGTTCCGCCGCTAGACTCGCCGGAAAATTCGTCTCCTCCGGAGGTTGTCTATGTCACGTTCCTCAACTATAGAACGCAGGGGGAAATCACGGTATCGCGATGAGAGCAGCAAGCGCCACCAAGACTTCGGCGGCTCCGACGAGGAGCGAAGTAGCCGAGCACATCGCCGTCGAGGCGAGCCGCCTGGCCCGGATCGCCAAGCTCAACGACTTTTCGCTCCTCGCCTATCTGATCGACATGGCCGTGCTGGAGGCCTGGCGCGAGGCTGAGGAAGGCGGGGCCGGCCCGGGCTCGTTCGACGGGCCGCAGGAGGCGAAGGGCTGATTCGCCACAGGCGCGTTAGCTGTCGAATCCAAGAACATTGTTCAGCCTTGAGACGGGCGGGCGGCCTCCGAGGGCGGAGTGGGGTCGGCTGTGATTGTAGCTGCTGATCCAGGGCTGCATGGCTTGGGTTCTCTCGGCGGATG
>JBOHKB010000034.1:0-15839 GCA_050728815.1 Propylenella sp. | reverse complement strand
GGCGTCCTCCGCGACGCCCTTCGTATCAGGGTCGCCGAAGAACATGAGCATGGCGTCGCCGATGAACTTGTCGATGGTCGCCCCGTGTTCGAGAGCGATTTGCGACATCTCGGAGAAGTACTCGTTCGGGAGGCTGGCCTGGCCCTCGTTCGACACGGCCAAGTTAGACCGATTGCTGGACGAGGAGAACATCGATGCGATTGTAGTGTGTTCCAAGCACAACATTCAGTATCTGCTTGGCGGGTACCGCTTTTTCTTCTTCGACTATTGGCTGCGAGGCCTACGGGGACAAGGGCCGCGGCTGGAACCGTGGTGGTTAGGAGGCAGAGCGGCTCGCGCTGCGAGCGTCCAGTCATCATGCTCTTCCCGCGCGGGGCTGGCGCGGTCCGATAGCCTAAGGCAGCGCAACGAGATGGCGAACGGGGCGGCCCCTGCTGACCGCCTGCGCGGCATGGGCTATGGCGTTGGCGTCGATTCCGTAGTGCCGGTAAAGGTCCTCGATTGATCCGGTCTGGCCGAAATGCTCCACACCGAGGGATTTGACCCGGTGCCCGTAGACGCCGCCGATCCAGCTTAGCGTCGCTGGATGGCCGTCGATGACGGTGACGAGGCCGCAGTCGCGCGATAGCGGCGCAAGCAGCCGCTCGACATGGCTCATGGCGTTGACCGTGCCGCGCTGGCGCGCGCGCTCCGCCGCCTGCCAGCCGGCGTTGAGGCGGTCGGCGGAGGTCACGGAGAGAACGCCGATGTCGCGCCGATCCTCGCCGAGCAGGCCGGCGGCGCTCATAGCCTCCGGGGCGACGGCGCCCTGGTAGATGATAGCTACCTGGGCGTTCGGCCCAGGTCGCCGCATCCAATACGCGCCGTTGACGATGTCGGTGGCGAGCGTCTCCGTCATCTCGCGCCCGATCTGCTCGATGGGTCGCGTGGAGAGGCGCAGATAGACCGATCCGCCGGTCTCGTCGCGCAGCCATGTCCGCTCGTCAGGGTCGCCCTCGCCAGTGCGCTGCAGATAGTCGAACGCCCAGCGCAGGATAACCGCGACCTCGTCGACGAATGCTGGCTCGAACGCGGAGAGGCCGTCCTGTGCGATGCCGAGCAGCGGGGTGCCGATCGATTGGTGGGCGCCGCCCTCGGGCGCCAGCGATATCCCGGAAGGCGTCGCCACCAGGATGAAGCGGGCGTCCTGGTAGCAGGCATAGTTCAAGGCATCGGCGCCGCGGTAGATAAAGGGGTCGTAGAGCGTTCCTATCGGGATCAGGCGCTCGCCCTCGATGGAATGAGCGAGGCCCAGAGCCGAAAGCAGGGTGAACAGATTGTTCTCGGCGATACCCAGCTCGAAGTGCTGGCCCGCCGGCGAGAACTCCCACGTGTATGTCGAGGGGATGCGCTCCTTGCGGAACTGGTCAGCTACGCTGTCCTTGGCGAATAGCCCGCGCCGGTTGACGAAGCCGCCGAGATTGGTCGAAACCGTCACGTCCGGTGAAGCTGTCACGATGCGAGTAACGAGCGGTTCGCTGGTCCTCGCCAGGTTCGAAAGGATCAGCCCAAATCCGTGCTGGGTCGACATGGCAGCGGATGGGGGGATGGGCAGCGAGGCCGGCACTGGGATGCGCGCAGCCTTCAGGCGCCGGCGGCCGCCCCGGACGAACGGCGCCTGGGCGAGGAAGTCCTGGAAAGCCACCGTGTCTATTCCGAGCGCCGCATAGGGCGCCCACTCTTCGCCTGGCGCGATCCCCATCTTCTCGCGCCAAGCCTCCATCTGCGCGAGCGTCATCAGGCCGGCATGGTTGTCCTTGTGGCCCTGAAGCGGAAGGCCAAAGCCTTTGATCGTATAGGCGATGAAACACTTTGGACGGTCGTCGGAGCTGGCGCGCTCAAAGGCGTCAAGCAGCGTCGGAATATCGTGCCCGGCGAGATTGGTCATGAGCCTGGCGAGCCCGTCGTCGGAGCGGCGTTCGATCAGCCGCGACACCGGGCCCTGATCGCCGAGTGCAACGAGGAGACGCTTGCGCCAAGCTGCGCCGCCCTGGAAGCACAGCAGGGAATAGACCTGGTTGGGGCAGTCATCGATCCACGCCCGAAGGTTTTCGCCGCCTTCTTCCTTAAAAGCCTCCTGCAGCAGCGAGCCGTATTTCAGGATGACGACGTCCCAGCCGAAGTCGCGGAAGAGGGTCTCGAACCTCTCCCACAGTCCTTCGCGTACAACTGCGTCCAGGCTCTGGCGGTTGTAGTCGATGACCCACCAGCAGTTCTGCAGTCCGTGCTTCCACCCTTCGAGCAGCGCCTCGAAAATGTTGCCCTCGTCCATCTCGGCGTCGCCGACGAGCGCCACCATGCGGCCCACGGCTCGCTTCGACCAACCCTTTGCCCGCACATAGTCCTGCACGAGCGAAGAGAAGATGGTCTGCGCGGCGCCAAGCCCAACCGATCCGGTAGAGAAATCGACGTCGTCGACGTCCTTCGTGCGGGAGGGATAGGACTGCGCGCCCTTGTAACCGCGAAAGTTCTCCAGCTTCTCCCGCGTCTGCAGGCCAAACAGATACTGCAGCGCGTGAAAGATCGGCGAAGCGTGCGGCTTGACCGCGACGCGGTCCTCGGGCCTGAGGATGGCTCCGTAGAGCACCGCCATAATGGTCGCCAGCGAGGCGGATGACGCCTGGTGCCCGCCGACCTTCAGGCCGTCGCTACTGTCGCGTAAGTGGTTGGCGTTGTGGATGGTCCAGGTCGCCAGCCACAGGGCCTTCTTCTCTAGCGCGGCAAGGAACGGCTCGCGAGGATCGCTCATGTTGGTCCACCGCTACTTCGCACGGTTCTCGCCCAGCCAAGCCGCGACGCGGGGATGACCAAGCACGTCGCGATTGACGATGTGCGGCGGTTCACGGCCGGACAAGAAGGTCACCGCCGAACGGAACGCGCCTTCGGCAAGGAGCCGCAAACACTCATCCGTGTAGCAGATGCTATGAGGTGTGAGCACGACATTCATCATCGACAGGAGCGGATGGTCATCAGGCAGCGGCTCTTCGGCGAACACGTCGAGCCCGGCCCCCGCGATCGTCCCGTTCCTAAGTGCAGCGAGCAGCGCATCCTCGTCAACGATCGGACCGCGGGCCGCGTTGATCAGGAAGGCCGTTGGCCTCATGCGCGCGAATGCGGCCGTTCCGAGCATGCCGCGCGTCGCCGGGGTGAGCGGACAATTTACGACCAGGAAGTCCGCCTCCGAAAGGAGCGCGTCGAAACCGACCAATGCGACGTCAAGCCCATCGGCAGCGGCCGCCTGCACATAGGGGTCGTGCGCAATGGCGCGCATACCAAGTGGCTGCGCCAAGCCGAACAGCTCGCGCCCGATATTGCCGAAGCCGAGCGAGCCCAGCGTTCGCCCGCTGAGGCCGGTGCCGACCAGCTTCGCGGCTTCGGCCCAGCGCCCGGCCCGCAACAGCCGGTCCTTGAACGGGATGCGATGGGCAAGCGTCAGCACCAGGGCGAGGATACTCGACGCCATCGGCCGTCGCACGCCGTCGGGATTGATGGTGAGCACGATTCCGTTCGCCGTCAGTGCTGCGAGATCGAGGTGATCGTAGCCGACTCCGAACCGGGCAAGGATGCGAGTACGTGGCTGTTCCGAAGTAAGGGCGCCCTCGGCAAGGCCTGGTGCCCCGAGGCATATAGCATCGTAACGGGCGAGCTGTTCCAAACCGAGGCTTGGCCCTCGCTCTGGGATGAATTCCCACTCGATGCGCTCGTGGCTTTCCAGAATCGACAGGGTGGAGCGCGGGAAGAACGGCTCTCCAGAGCCCTCATCGAGGACGTCGGCAGTTATGCCGACACGCAATGTCTGCGACTTGTCCATGTCCTACATGGCCGCAGTCATGCCGCCGTCGATGGTTAGCACCTGCCCGTTGCAATAGGACGATGCATCGGACGCAAAATAGATGAGCGCGCCGGTCAGCTCCTGCGGATCTCCCCAACGGCCCATCGGCGTCCTCCTGCAGACCCAGTCATAGAACGCCTTGTCGTTGCGGATGACCTCGTTAGCCTCGCTCGGATAGAAGCCGGGTGCGATGGCATTCGCGGTAATACCGTGCGGGGCGAGCTCCACCGCCAGGGCTCGGATCAAACCGTGTATTCCCGCCTTTGAAGCGACATAGGAGGAGATGGTGGGCCGCGCGATGGTGCCCATCACCGAGCTGGTAGCGATGATGCGCCCCCATTTGCGCAGGATCATGTGCCGCGCTGCCGCCCGCGCGAGGTAGAAGCAATGCGACAGATCGGTGTCGACGACGCGGTGCCATTCGTCGTCGGTGACCTCTACCAGCGGCTTGCGGACAACGATGCCGGCATTGCACACGAGAACATCGACATGGCCCTCGCGAGCAGCAATCTCGTCCACCGCTGAGGTTGCCGCCCGACTGTCGGTGACGTCGAAGCTGGCGATGGAGGCGCGGCCGCCGGCGGTCTCAATCTCGCCGGCACGCTGCCGCAGCAGCGCCTGATCGCGGCCGTTCAGCACAACATGGGCGCCCGCCGAGGCAAGGGCCTCGGCCATGGTCCAGCCCAACCCGCGGCTGGAGCCGGTGACAAGGGCAACCTTACCCTCTAGGGAAAATCTCTCAAGCACCTTCAACCTCAGTTAAGACCAGGAGGAAGTATCAGCCAATCCAAGCCACCAGCCACAGGGCAATTCCCGGCACGGCCGCGACTAGGAGAAGGCCGATCGCCAGCGTGGCAACGAAGGGCCAGACTTCCCGGAACACAGCATTGACCGGTGTATGCGTAATCGACGCGGAGATGAACACCAGAATGCCGACTGGCGGCGTCAGCCCACCGAGCATCAGGGCGATCACCAGGACGATACCGAAATGCACTGGGTCTAGGCCAAACTGGTGGATCAGCGGCATGACCAGCGGTACCAGGATCAACATAGTCGCGGTGAGGTCAAGAAAGGTGCCGGCCAGTAGGGCAATCGCGATGACGAGATAGAGGATGCTATCAGGCCCAATCGGCCCCCCAAACATCCACCCGACTATCGCCTGCGGCAGCCGTTCGGAAATCAGCACGAATGCGAAGGGCGCCGCGACACCGATCAGAAAGCCGATGATAGAAGCCTCGGTCGCTGTTGTGACAAGCTGTCCATAGACATCCTTCCAGCCATAGCCGCGGTAGACGAACTTGCCGAGGACGAAGGCATAGACCACGGCGACGACGCCCGCCTCGGTCGGTGTGACGACTCCGAAGCGTATGCCCGCGATGATGAGCACTGCGAGTGCGAGCACCGGCAGGGCTTCGGCCAGTCCGCGGCCGATGGTAGCAGCGCTTGGCCGGTCGCCGCCGCGGCCATATCCGCGCCGGCGCGCAATCACATAGACCGTCAGCATCAAGATGAAAGTCAGCAGGATTCCCGGTCCAATGCCGGCAATAAAGAGCTTCAGTACTGAGGTGTCGGAGATCGCGGCGAAGACCAGCATCGCGATCGACGGGGGGATGATGTTGGGCAGCACTGCGGAGGCGCTGGTGATGGCACAGCTGAAAGCCGGCGAATAGCCATGCCGAATCATCTGTGGGACGATGAGCTTGGAGTCGAGCGCTGCGTCGGCGCCGGAGGACCCAGAGATGCCGCCGAAAAGGAAGCTGGTGACGACGTTTACCTGGGCAAGCCCGCCGCGAAAATGGCCGACCAAGGTGTAGGCGAAAGCGATCAGCCGCTCCGACAAGCGGCCGATATTCATGAGGTGGCTCGCGGTGATGAACAGCGGGATGGCGAGCAGCAGGAATTTTCCGGAGCCGTTGACCATGGTCTGGATCACTGCCGGCCCGGGCAGGATGTTTCCGACCAGCAGCGCCATCGACGCACTGAACAGCATGGCGAAAGCAACCGGCGTGCCTATGACGAGCGTGATACAAAACGAGGCCATCATCACCAGGCTCGGGCTGCCGACCGGTATCGTTAGCTGTCTGAAGCTGATAATGGAGAACAGCACCGCAGCAGCAGCCACCGCCATCGGCGGCAACCATGGTAGCGGGCCTTCCACGACGTCGCGAAGCGCGAGATAGACGAGGCCGGTGGCGGCGGTGACAGGGATCACCGCAAACTTGATCCAGTTCGGCCAGCTCATGACCGCGCTGACGCCGCCGATCAGCTGGGTGAGCTCGACCCCGTCAAAGAGCAGGAAGATGGTGGTATACGCGACCACCATATCGACCACGAAGGTGCGCGCTAGCCGCACGCCCTGCGGCAGCCTCGCATCGAAGGCTTGAAAGGCGATATGGCTGCCCGACCGGTGGGCGAGCGTGACGCCGAGGAAGATCAGATAGATGTAGAGCCATTGTCCAACTTCCTGCGTCCAGGAAAAGGAATTGCGAAAGACGTAGCGCGAAACGACGCCGGCAAGCACGTCGAGCACGATTCCTGAAAGGCAGACGACCGCGAGCAGGCCCGTAATGCGGTCCAGGCCAGCGAGCACGGCTTGGACGAGGGCCGCGCTTCCCCCGAGGGGCTCGGATCTGATTGCACCCACCTTGACTTTTCCGCCGCGGGGAGCGGCTCCAGCGCCGGCGTCCCCGCGTCGAGCCACCCTACTGGGCGACGATAGCCTCGATCAGCTTACGCCCATCGGTCGTTTCGTCAGCCCATTTGTCCCAGACCGGCTTCATCGCCGCCTGCCAGGGTGCCTTGTCGCGGACGATGGTGACCGTGGCGCCAGCGGCGGCCGCCTTGTCGGCACCGGCGACGTTCTCATAGGTGATGAGGTGGTGGTTGACCGGCGCGAGCTCGCGGAAGCTGCTCTGAATGGCCCCTTGCTGACCGGTGGTTAGTCCCTGCCACCAGCTGTCGCCGACCACCAACGTCATGATCGCGTAGATATGGCCGAGATCGGAATAGAATGGGGCGAACTCGTAGAATTTCGAATTGAAATAGGTCGAGCCCACACCGTCGAAGAAGTCGATGGTGCCCGACTGGACGGCGTTCGGCACTTCTGGGAAGGGGATCGGGGTCGGATTTGCGCCCACAGCCTTCCAGACGTCAATGTGGAGTGGACTCTGGACCACCCGCAGCGTCTTGCCGGCGACGTCGTCCGGTGTCTCGATTTGGATTTTGCCCATCGGGTTGCGTTTGCCGGCGAGCCAAAAGCCGAGAAGGTCGAAGCCCTGCGCCGGATAGTAAGCGGCGATCTGGTCGGCAACTGACCCGTTGTAGACGGCGAGAGCGTGGTCGTCGTCGCGGAAGATAAAGGGCATTGAAAAAACTCCGCCCTGTGGCACCCAACCGCTCAATGCGTCAATCGCGACCAACGCCCCCTGCAGAGAGCCGAGACGCAGCCCCTCCGCCATTTCGACCTCGCCACCGAGCTGGCCGCCGGGGAATATCTGGATGTCGACCTCGCCGTCTGTGCGCTCCTTAACCAGTTGCGCCCAGCGCAGCAGCATCTTGATCTGGGGGTGGTTCTCGTCGCCGTAGGCGGCCCCGACTTTGGCAACCACTTGCGCGACGGCGGGCCCGGCGAGGCCAAATACCAGGCAGCCAGCGAACGCCATGCTGCCGGCCCAGACTAGCGTGGATTTCAGCCGTTTCATGATGATCCTCCCTCTGCAGACGCCCCTTCCGCGTTGCTGCGGATGCGACCGTTCGCCTTACGTTGACGTGCGTGCCTAACCTGTATACCTAGGCTACCAGTCATACCAAGCATAGCAATGACCTTCGAGCATGGCAAGGGAAGCGGCTACAGCAAACGAAAGGGTTCCGAAGCCGGGTCCACCGCGCGAACTCATACGGCCCCAGAAGGTGCACGAGCAGATCGCCGGCATTCTGGAATCGGAGATTTCCGAGGGCACCTACGCTGTCGGCGCCGAATTGCCCTCGGAGCGCGCGCTGATGGAGCGGTTCAATGTCGGTCGCCCGGCGGTGCGCCAAGCTCTGGTGGCGCTGGAGCGGATTGGACTGGTGCATTTACGCAGCGGCAAGCGGGCGCAGGTGGTGGAACCCTCCGCCTCGCTGTTGCTCGCGGATCTTTCGGTGGCGGTGAAGCACCTCCTGTCGACGCCGGAGGGCGTCAGCCGCTTGCAGGAGGCACGTCTGTTCTTCGAGGTCGCTCTGGTCCGAAGTGCGGCGCGCAGCCCGAGCCGTGCGCACATCGACACGCTGGGAGAGGCACTTCGCCGCAACTGCGATGCAATCGGCAGTCGTCGCCGTTTCGAGGATACCGACGTCGCCTTCCATTTCGCCATCGTGGAGATGCTGCGCAATCCGATCCTCAACGTGATCCACGAATCCGTTGCGGCATGGCTCAAGGAGCAACGCAAGGGCGCGCTACGCGAGAAGGGAGCCGATCTCAGGGCCTATCAGTTTCACGTCGCCATTTTCGAGGCGATCCGCAACCGCGACCCGGATCGTGCCGAAGCCGCCATGCGCGAACACCTCACCGACGTCGCGCGCGGCTACTGGGCGACCTCGTCCAAGCCGGCGCGCGCCACCGAGGCCGCATCCGGGTGGAAAACCACTGAGGAAGCAACGTGATTGCAAACAACGTGAAGCGGAAGCTCGCTGCCGGCGACACCGTGTTCGGCCCGATGATCCTCGATCTCACCGGCCCCGGGCTTCCGGCAATGATGCGAAATGCTGGGGCAGATTTCGTGATGTACGACATGGAGGCGGGTTGCCTCGGCCTGCCGGACGTGAAGATGCAAGCCGCGCTCTGCCGCGGCCTCGGTGTCGCGCCGATGGTCAACACGGCCTCCGATGCCTTCACAGATCTAACCCAGCCGCTCGATGCTGGCGCCCTCGGCCTGATGGTGCCGCTTGTCGAATCCGCCGCACAGGCACACAAGGTCGTGGAGGCGACGCGCTATCCGCCGGCGGGGCGACGAGGCGTCGCCTTCGGCATCGCCCACGACGACTACCAAATCGGCGACATGGCGGCTAAGGCAAACGAAGTCAATCATCGAACGCTGGTCGTCGCCAAGATCGAAACGGCCGCCGGAGTCGCCGTATCAGACGATATCCTCGCAGTCGACGGTATTGACGTGGCCTTCATCGGCCACATGGACCTCTCAGTGTCGCTTGGCATCCCCGGCGGCTTTGACCAGCCGCGCTTTTCAGAGGCGGTGAAGCAGGTCGCCACAGCCTGCCGGGAGCACGGCAAGGCGCTCGGCTGCCTTGTGGGTTCGCCCATAGCCGCCCGGCGCTGGATGGACCGCGGCGCGCGCTTCATCATCTATTCGACCGATGTCGCGCTGATCACTGGCGCTCTCAGCTCAGCACTCGCCGGGCTCCGCGTCCCGGCTTGAGGAGAAACCGCCTTGCACTACCGCGTCGCGGTCGGCGGTATGTGGCACGAGACCAATTCGTTCTCCCCGATCGCCACAGACTTGGCGAGCTTCCGTCGGTATCAATACCTTGAAGGCTCGGCGATCACAGAGCGACTCAAGGGGACCAACTGTGAGATAGGCGGCATGATCGAGGCGGCCGAGAAACTGGGGGTCGCGCTCATCCCGACGCTCTTTGCCGGCGCGTTGCCTTCGGGAATGGTCACCCGCGACGCCTTCGACCATATCACCGGCCGCATCGCCGAGAGTATCTCGGCGGCCCTGCCGCTCGATGGAGTATTGCTTTCACTCCATGGCGCTATGGTCGCCGAGGGGGTGGAGGAAGCGGACGCGGAGCTTGTCCAGCGCGTCAGGCGGATCGTCGGACCCCATGTTCCAGTCGTCGCCACCTTCGATTCTCATGCCAACCTGTCGCCGGCTATCATCGACGCCGCCGATCTCCTTATCGGCTACGACACGCTTCCTCACATCGACATGGCTGAACGAGGTCGCGAAGCGGCCACACTCCTCCGCCGGCTGGTGGCTGGCGAGGAACGGCCGCACGCCGCCTTCCGCAAGCTGCCGCTCCTCACAGTGCCGCAGATGCAGGCGACCATAGACCCACCGATGGCGGGCGTTATGCAACAGTGCCACGAGATCGAGCGCCAGTCAGGCATCTGGACCGCGTGTGTGGCGCTCGGCTTTCCATATTGTGACGTGCCGCAGCTCGGCATGGCGGTCCTCGTCTACGGCACCGAAGCCGATCAAGCCGAGACCGACGCCGACCGACTCGCCAACGCGCTCTGGAGGCGCCGCGCCGAGTTCCTGCCGACGCTTTTGTCGCCGGAGGACGCAGTGCGGCAGGCTCTGGCGGCCGATCGCGGGCCAGTGATGCTGGTAGAGCCGGCGGACAATGTCGGCGGCGGCGCACCCGGCGACGGCACGACGATCGCTGCGGCGCTGATCGCCGCGGAGGCTAAACGCGCTGTCGCTACGATCTGGGACTCTGCTGCGGCTGCACGAGCCGCGGGCATCGGCGTTGGCGCCGTCTTCACGGGCAAGGTCGGCGGGCAAACGATCCCTCTCCACGGACCACCGCTCGATCTCAGCGGCACAGTCGACTTCATCGGGCGTGTGAGCTACCGGCGCGACAAGGCCTACTTCTATGGCCAGGAGATCGATCTTGGCGAGGTTGCGGTGATTGATGCGAATGGCACACGGATTATTCTCACGAGCGAGCGACTGATGCCATTCGACACTATGCACCTCCGCGTCGTGGGGATCGAACCTGAGGCCATGCGAGTTATCGCTTTGAAATGCGGTTCGAACTGGAGCGTCGCCTTCGGCGACATCGCAGCCTCGTCGATCTACGTGGACACTCCCGGAATCTGCTCCTCCAATCTCGATCGAATCCCGCTCACTCGCCTGCCCTGGAAAACCTTTCCGCGCTGGCCCGATGCGACCCGGGCGAGCCAAATACTCGACGAAGGTGGAGCGTGACGAAGCCGAGTGGCTGTCTCTCAGCCTGCCAAGAGACTTGGCTTCGGTGGTTTTCTCGGTCCGGGTCAGTAGGTTCTGACGGCGGAGACGTGGTAGTGCCGTGTTCGGAGCCAGATGCCGCGTTCGCTAGGTCCGATGCGCTGGCGAAGGGTGAGCCGAACGAGCGTCGGTACCGCCCCATACGGCGGTCCGAAGGTAGTCGCCCGCCTCGGTTATCAGCACCGCGCCGGGGAGATTTCGTCTTCGCCGATTTCGGGGGCTGGGCAACGTGGTTACGGTCAGGGCCGCTGTTAGCCTCTGCGGCTCGGTTGCGCGACGGCGGTCAGGTCAGCCGGTGTCAAGCCGTGCCTCAGCCCCGATTGCCGCCGTAGGAGCCGACGAACAGCTTTTCGTCGGCAATGCGGTCGTAGGAGAGCCCAGCAAAATCCGCCGCCGGCGTTCCGCCCACGATCCATTCGGCAAGCTCCCTTCCGATCGCGGGAGCGATTTTGAAGCCGTGGCCGCTGCCGCCGCAAGCGTCAGCATAACCCGCCAGCCCGTCGCGGGGACCAACATACGGATACCAGATCGACAAAGCCCTCCGTCCTCGGTGATGAAGGTCTTCGCTCCGGCTAGAGGACAGGCCGCAGGCTACTGCGCGCTCCGACAGGTCGAGCGCACCTGCGCGATCGAGCGGGCACCCTGCACAACGCTCGCAACTGCGGGATGCTCGGCATATTCGTCGGCGCTGTAAAGGTCTTCGCGCTTCGGCATGAACTGGAGAGTGAGCGCAGGCCCGGCAATGGACCTGCCGGGCGTCCGCGCCGTCGGCCCGCATATATGCGCGTTGCGGATGCCCATCTTGTTGAGCGTGCTGCTCGCCGTCGCCGCGCCGATGTGCTGTAGCGCTTCAACCCATTCGCGCGGCGGGCGGACTATGTCGTTCGTTTGTATCATCTGCTAGTCGAAGAATGCCTTGTCCTCTCCCGACAAGTAGCGCCTCGCCTTCTCGGGATTGATCTCGACCCCCATACCCGGCCTGTCCCACACCCGGAAGGGAAAATGCGGTTGCGGGGTTGTGGGCAAGCGACAGGGAGCACAGTGCGCTGTGACCTTGCGCCACTGGCGGCGCGAGAGTCCCTGTCTCGGCGCTAAGCCTTCAGATGAAGCGTCACTAGCACGGTGCATTCCGCGCCTGGCTCGAAGCTGGCCGCGACGCGCAGCCAGTTGCCGAAGCAGGTGAGCCGCGCGACGGCGATGGCGTCCCTCTCGGCGGGCATGCGGAAGCGGCTCCCTTCCAACACCCAATGCATGCCGTCCGGCGAAATCTCGACCCACGCTTCCGGAACCGCACCGACCGGCTGCTTGAGGGCACGCACGAAGAAGATCGCCTCGCGGGCCCAGCCGGCCTCGTAAGGCTCGGTGGCGGCGTCGCCCGACCAGTTCTCGTTGCGTCCGATGACGGCCGTGATGTTTTCCGGAAGCATTAGAAGTCACCCGAGATGCAGACCGAATCGACATAGAGGAAGGCGCGCTTGTCCACGTCGGTTTCGGCGAACAGGCAGAAGTTCAGCATGCACCACAGGTTCGTCATGGCCGGGATGCGGATCGAGTCGAAGCTCGAGAGGTCGAAGGTGCGGTCGTTGCAGCGAAAGCCGGTCGCCTTCATCGATTCCAGGTCGAAATCGAAGCAGAGATAGGTCCAGTTGATTTTTGTGGGGATCTCGTTGTAGCAGAGCCGCTGGCCGCCGTCGGGCAGATCGCTCCAGCCTGCAGGCGCCAAATGGTCATGGCTGACCGTCTTGTCGGCGGTGCCGATCGGCTTGAACTTCGTCGTCTCCGCCTTGAACTGCCATTTCTGCAAGTGCTTGCCGTTCTCGGCGTTGAGGAAGCGGACATGCGGCATGATGCGGTCGCCCGACGCGTCGCGATCGCCGCCTTGCAGGTCGAACAGGAACCCGACGGAACGCACGTCGGCCTCGGAGAGCTGGAGTTCGTTCGCCTCCGGCTTGAAGGTGAAATAGACCTCGAAGCGGATCGGCCCGCGCTTGCGGAAGGTGTGGCGCTTGATGGCGACATTGCGTGCGCCGGCGCGGGGGCGCGTGGCGACCTTCAGCGCGTAGGAAGAATCCATGCCGCCATGCGAGCCGGCATCCCAGTGGCCTAGCGTCGACAGCATGGCGCTGGTGTGCTGGGCATAACCCGGAAGCATCGTGTCGAGGTCGTCCTCGTAGTTGCCCACGAGCTGCGACCAGCCGCAGTGCCCGCGCGAAAAGTCGTCGTGCGAGATAATGCGCGGCAAGGGGTCGAAGCGGGAGAGATCCGGATTTGTGCGCAGCATGGCGAGCCGCAGCGCTTCTGCCATGTCGGCGGTCGGTTGCTTCCGCAAGGTCACGCGGCAGCCTCCCTCACTGCGCCCGCAGTCGATTCACGGCGTCCCAGTCGATCTCGATGCCGAGGCCGGGGCCGGTCGGCACGGGCAACATGCCGTTCTTCTGGCGGTCGGCGCCCGGCGGCGCGCCGGTGATCCAGGTCTTGAAGGGGCTGGCGTCGGTCTCGCATTCCATCGCCTTGACGTTCGGCATAGCGGCGGCGAGATGCACGCTCGCTGTCTCACAGACGATACCGGACATGCCGATGTGCGGGGCGTATTGCACGTCATGCGCGGCGGCGAACTCCGCCATGCGCCTCGTCTCGGTGATGCCGCCGGAGCGCGCAACGTCGGGCTGCAAGTAGGAGATCGTGCGGTTGGCGACGAGGCGCATCGCCTGGTCGAGCGTGTAGTTGCTCTCGCCGGCTGCCAGCGGCGTGTCGCAGCGGCAGTGCAGCTCCTCGTAGCCGTCCTCGTCCTCCGGGCGCAGCGGCTCCTCGAACCAGAAGTAGCGATTGACCGTCAGCGCGCGGCCGACCTCGACCGCCTCCTCCAGCGTATAGGCCCAGTTGGCGTCGACGCACAGGTCGATGTCGTCGCCGGCGCGTTTGCGCAGCCGCTCGATGCGCCGGCAGGCATCCTTTACGGGTTTGGCGACCTTGATCTTGATGCGGGGGAACCCCTTCTCAAGATAGCGGCTCAGTTCCCCGTCCATGAACTCGTCGCTGCCCCAGTTTACGGACGCCGCATAGCAGGGCACTTCCCTGTGGCCCATGCCGCCCAAGAGGCGATGGATCGGCATGTTGGCGACCTTTCCGAGAATGTCCCACAGGGCGATGTCGACGCCTGAAATCGCTTCGAACAGCATGCCGCCGGAGCGGCCGGACAGCGCGCGGCGCATCGCATGCCAATGGGCGGTGATATTGGTCGGGTTCTGGCCGACGAGGCGCGGCTTCAGGGAGGTATCTATCAGTTCAGCATAGGCCCTGGGCGAAAACCGCGCGAGCGCCTCGCCCACGCCTGTAATGCCCGCGTCCGTGCGCACCTCGACGAGGCAGATCGAGACGTGGGAATATCTGCCCCAGGATGTGACGGTCGGCTGCGGCAGCGTCTGCGACAAAGGATGTGCGATCACATCGCTGATCCGGATGTCCGCGCCGCTGACCGCACTGTCCGTCACCGCTTGCTCCCCTCGCGCGCCCGGAGCAGGCCCCGGCGCGGCGCAATCACTAACGTAAAACCGGATTGCTTGGCAACTGATAAACTTAGTTGCTAAGCTTGGATTTGCTATGCTAGGGGTGCATTGGGGCCGCCGCATTGCCCCCCGGAGGATTATGAGCGCGGGATCGGGCACGAAGTCGCTGTTTGACGCCAAGCCGACGAGCCGCGCCCGACTGGCGGACACGGTGTCGGACGCGATAGCGGCCGCGCTCTTCGACGGGCGTATTGCGCCGGGCGAACCGCTGCCGCCAGAAGGCGAGATCGCGCGCGAGTTCGGAGTTTCGAAACCGATCGCGCGCGAGGCGCTGCGCAATTTGACAGCGGCGGGCCTGATCTTCACCCAGCAGGGCAAGGTTGCGCGCGCCAAGGCGCTGAACGGCGAGCCGCTGGAGAAGATCTACGGCTATGCGGTGCGTTCCAGCGTGACGCGTCTGCGCGAAGCCAACGAGATGCGCAGGGTGATCGAGACCGGCATCGCCCGGCTCGCCGCGCAGCGGCGCGACAAGGCCGGAGTGGCGGCGATGCAGCGGGCGCTCGAGGAAATGCGGGAAGGGATGGGTGACCCGGCCGCCTTCACCGAGGCGGACATACGGTTCCATCTCGGTCTGGCTATGGCCACCGGAAATTCGATGATTCGCGTGCAGATGGAGGGCATGCGCTCGGTCCAGCGCGAGGTGTCCGAGCTGTTTTCCCGCCGCGCCAACCGCACCGAGGCAGACTGGCAGGCGACCGTCGACCGCCATGTGGCGCTCTATCAGGCAATAGAGGCCGGTGACGGCGAGCGCGCGGGGCAATGCATCGCCAACCACTACGCGGCAGCCGATATCGCCTCGCTGGAGGTGGCGGGCAAGCCGAAAACCGACAAGCGCAAGCCATGAGCGGCCGCTTCTCCCTCGCGGGTCGTCACGCGCTGGTGACCGGTGCAAGTTCGGGTATCGGCCGCGCGATCGCGCTGGGACTTAAGGAGCAGGGTGCGGACGTGGTGCTGCATCACTTCGGAGATGCGGCCGGTGCCGCCGAGACGTCGCGGCTGGTCGGTGGCGCTCCGGTCTTTCAGGCCGATTTCACGCAGGACGGTGCAGCCGCCGCGCTGGCGGAGGAGATGCTGGCGAGGCACGGTCCGGCCGACATCCTGATCGCCAACGCGGCCGTCGAGAAACGCGGGCCCTGGGCGCAAATATCGGCCGCGCATGTGATGGCGCACGTAGCCGCCAATCTGCTGTCGCTGCTGGCGCTGACGCAGAAGCTGGTACCCGCCATGGCCGAACGGGGCTGGGGCCGGGTGGTTGCCACCGGTTCGGTGATGGCGGCGCGCCCCCGCGCCGAGACTGTGGCCTATGCGGCGATGAAGTCGGCGCAGCTAACCGCCATGCGCGCCATTGCTCGCGAGGTCGCGCCCCGCGGCGTGACGATGAACGTCGTCTCTCCTGGCGCTATCGAGGTCGAGAAGAACGCCGCTCGCTATGCC
>JBOHKB010000033.1:0-3869 GCA_050728815.1 Propylenella sp. | reverse complement strand
TCACTGCCTCCTCACGCAACTAGCCGGAACCCAGCCGTCGCAAAGTGGTGATCGAACGTAAAGGCGAGCCGGATGCGCGCGCGCTTCATGATGATAAAGCTGGTGGCGTCGACCGCGGACAGCTTGTGCAAGTCCGCGCGGCGAAAGTACGCCCACGATTGCTCCAGATCGCGCAGCTCGCAGGCCAGGATTCTGACTTGCCCCGGCTTCTGGATGGACCCCTTCCAGGTCAGGGCGACGTCTCGATTTGCGTTGCGGTCCAGGAATGTGAACGTCTCGATAACTACCGGAACGGATGTGTGGAGCTTCGCGCCAGCGAAGGCGAGCCGCTCCCAGTGCTCGCGCGCGCTCACGTGAAGCGGGTCTCGCGACAGGGCGAGCGCAATCCAAGCTCCGCTGTCGACGAACACATCCTCGCCCTGCCGCATCAGGGCTCGTCGTGAACGCTGTCGTGCTCGACGGACGAGCGCCTAGGCTCCCCATCCCATATGGCCACCGGCCCCGTGGTCGCGGGCTTCAGCACTGTCTGGCGGATCGCATCGCGCACGAGCTCGGCAACGCTGCGCCCCGACCGCGCGGCGGCCTTACGGAGCGCCTCAAGCTCCTCCTTGCGCAAATAGACCTGCGTCTTCTCCATGTGTGTCAGTTTACGAAGACAATTGACCTACATCAAGAAGAATCGCCGTCGGTCGCCGCGCGGTTCAATGCGCGAGCACCGCCACAAGCAGCAGCGCCACGATGTTGGTGATCTTGATCATCGGGTTCACGGCCGGGCCGGCGGTGTCCTTGTAGGGGTCGCCGACCGTGTCGCCCGTCACCGCCGCCTTGTGCGCATCGGAGCCCTTGCCGCCGTGCAGCCCGTCCTCGATGAGCTTCTTGGCGTTGTCCCAGGCGCCACCGCCGGCGGTCATAGATATGGCGACGAAGAGGCCGGTGACAATGACGCCGAGCAGCATCGCGCCGAGCGCGGAGAACGCGTCGGATTTTCCTGCGATCAGGTAGACCATGAAGAAGCAGACGATCGGCGAGAGCACCGGCAAGAGGGAGGGGATGATCATCTCCTTGATGGCGGCCCGGGTCAGCATGTCGACGGCGCGGCCGTAGTCGGGCTTGTCCCTGCCTTCCATGATGCCGGGCTTTTCGCGGAACTGGCGGCGCACCTCCTCCACGATGGAGCCGGCAGCGCGGCCGACGGCCGTCATGGCGATGCCCCCGAAAAGGTAGGGAAGCAGCCCGCCGAACATCAGTCCGACCACGACATAGGGGTTGGAGAGCGCGAAATTGACGGTCACGCCTTCGAAGAACGATCCCGCTGTGGCAGTGCGGGAGAAGAATTCGATGTCGGCCGTGTAGGCCGCGAAAAGCACCAGCGCGCCGAGCCCGGCGGAGCCGATGGCGTAGCCCTTGGTGACGGCCTTGGTGGTGTTGCCGACCGCGTCGAGCGCGTCGGTGGTCTTGCGCACCTCAGGCGGCAGGTCGGCCATCTCGGCGATGCCGCCGGCATTGTCGGTAACTGGGCCGAAGGCGTCGAGCGCGACCACGACGCCCGCGAGCGCCAGCATCGTCGTGACGGCGATGGCGATGCCGAACAGGCCGGCCAAGCCGTAGGCGGTAATGATGCCCGCGATGATGACGAGCGCTGGGAGCGCGGTGGATTCGAGCGATACCGCGAGGCCCTGGATCACGTTGGTGCCGTGACCGGTGAGCGAAGCGTCGGCGATCGAGCGGACCGGCCGGTAGTGCGTGCCGGTGTAGTACTCGGTGATCCAGATGATGAGGCCGGTGACGGCGAGCCCGACCACGCCGCAGAAGAAGAGATCGAGCCCAGTGAAGCTCGTCTCGCCGACGGTGTAGTCGGTCGAAAAGCCGAGCAGCCAGAAGATCACGATCCCAACCGCGACAATGGACAATAGCGCGGTTGCGATGAAGCCCTTGTAGAGCGCGCCCATGATGGAATTGTTGGAGCCGAGCTTCACGAAGAACGTGCCGGCGATCGAGGTGAGCACGCAAACCCCGCCGATCAAAAGCGGCAAGAGCATCATGCTCGTCGCCGTCTCGCCGTCGAAGAAGATCGAGGCGAGCACCATGGTCGCCACTACCGTCACGGCGTAGGTCTCGAAGAGGTCCGCGGCCATGCCCGCGCAGTCGCCGACATTGTCGCCGACATTGTCGGCGATGGTGGCGGGGTTGCGCGGATCGTCCTCCGGAATGCCGGCCTCCACCTTGCCGACGAGGTCGCCGCCTACATCGGCGCCTTTGGTGAAAATGCCGCCGCCAAGCCGGGCGAAGATGGAGATGAGCGAGGCGCCGAAGCCAAGCGCCACCAGCGCATCGACGACCTCCCGCCCCTCCGCTTCGAGCGCCATCGGGCCCGTGAGAATCCAGAAGTAGACGGTGACGCCGAGGAGCGCGAGGCCGGCCACGAGAAGGCCGGTGATGGCGCCGGAGCGGAACGCGATGGAGAGCCCGGCGCCGAGCGACTGCGCGGCAGCCTGTGCGGTGCGTACATTGGCGCGCACGGAGACCATCATGCCGATGAAGCCGGCCGAGCCTGAGAGTATCGCGCCGATGGCGAAGCCGATGGCGGCGGTCATCGATAGCAGCACCCAGGCGATCGCGAAGACGACGACGCCGACGATCGCAATCGTCGTGTATTGGCGGGTGAGGTAGGCGCTGGCGCCCTCCCGGACCGCGTTTGAAATCTCCTGCATGCGGGGGGTGCCGGCGTCGGCGCCGAGCACCGATTGGGTCGCCCAGATGGCGTAGACGATGCTGAGGGCGCCGCACGCAATCACGAAATAGAGTGGATTCATTTCCTGGATTTCCCTTGGAAAAACGGCGAGGTCCGGTTGGGCGCAGAACGCTGCCGCCTGGGGACCGGCGGAAAAGGAACGCCCGCGGGGTATTTACGAATCGACCGGACCCGTCAAGGGACGCGCCGCCGCGTCACACAGCCCTCGTTCGCCGGCTCATCTGCCAAAAGAGCGCCGCGAGACAGGCCATTGCGACCGGCAGCACGATCACGTTGACGACGTCCCAGCCGCCGAAGGTCAATATGCCTCCGGACGATGCGGAGGCGAGCGCCACGGTGCCGAAGACGACGAAGTCGTTCAGCGCCTGGACCTTCTCCTTCTCTTCCGGCCGGTAGCTCCGCGTGACCAGCGCCGTGCCGCCGACGAAGCCGAAGTTCCAGCCGATGCCGAGCAGGATCAGCGCCAGCCAGAAATGCCCGACGGAGGTTCCGGAGAGCGCCACCAATGCGGTGCCGATGAGGAGCGCGAGGCCCGTCGCCACCACCTTGTGTGCGCCGTAGCGCGCGATCAGCGAGCCGGTGACGAAGCTCGGCGCGAACATCGCCATCACGTGCCATTGGATGCCGAGCATCGCGGCGTCGCGGTGATGATCGTGCATGACCATGGCGAGCGGCGCGGCGGTCATGACGAAGCTCATCAGCGCGTAGGCCGAGGTGGCGCAGCCGACCGCCACCAGGAACTCCGGCCGGAGCGCGATCTCGGAAATCGGCCGACCGCCGGAAGCGCTACGGCGCGCCGCCACGGGTCTGGGAATGTCAAGGGCGAGCAGCACGAGCGCCGCCGCGAGCACGAGCCCGACGGCGGCGAGATACGCCCCAGCGAACTGCGCCTCGGGGATGAGGTCGGCGAAATGAATGACCGCCTGAGGCCCGATGACTGCCGCGACAATTCCGCCGACCAGCACGTACGAGATCGCGCGTGGGCGGAAGGCCTCGGTTGCAGTGTCGGCGGCGGCGAAGCGGAATTGCTGGACGAACGCCGAGCAGGCGCCCGCCAGCAGCGTCCCGGCGCAGAGCAGCATGAAGCTGCCAAGCATCATGGCGGCCGCCTGGATGA
>JBOHKB010000032.1:0-21468 GCA_050728815.1 Propylenella sp. | reverse complement strand
GTGCTGTGGGCAGCTCGGAAGCTCCGAAGACCAGTGCTCTGGGTGGCGGACCGTACGGAAGCGTTCCTCGCCGACGATCATGGCCGCGACGTGCACGCCGAGGGGGAGCTGGCGCTCAACGAGCACGGCGCGTTCACCGCGCTCTCCGTCCGCTTTGCGGTCAATGTCGGCGCCTACCTTTCGCGCCGCTCTTTCTTCATGGTGAACAACATCGGCGGTATCGCGGGCGTTTACCGGACGCCGGCGATCTTCGCCGAGGTCATGGGTTATCACACCAATACCGGGCAGACAGGCCCCTACCGCGGCGCGGGGCGCCCCGAGGTCACCCTCGTCATCGAGCGGCTGATCGACCAGGCGGCGCGCGAGTTATCCATCAACCCGTTCGAGCTGCGCCGCCTGAACCTCATCGCGCCGAACCAGATGCCGTTCCAGACGGGGCTTCTGTACAAATACGATTGCGGCGACTTCCCCGCGGTGATGGACCGCGCCGCGAAGCTTGCCGAGCTTGACCGTTTCCGCGAGCGCCGGGCGCGGTCCGAAGCGCGTGGCCGGCTGCGCGGCATAGGTATAGCCAACCCGATCGAAGTCGCGGCCGGACCGCTGCGCGGTCCGCGCAAGGACATGGCCGCCGTCATCGTCGCCCCCGACGGCGCGGTCGAAGTCCGCACGGGCGCCGTCTCCGCCGGACAGGGGCACGCGACCGTGCTCGGCCGCATGGTCGCGGAACGTCTCGGCGTGCCGGCTGCGTCGATCCGCTACCGGGAAGCCGACACCGACCTTCTTGAGGAAGGCCGCGGGGCGGCCGGCTCCGCCATGCTTGCCGTCAGTGGCCCGGCGGTCGTGAGGGCGGCCGGGTTGCTCATCGAGAAAGGCCGCGCGATTGCCGCGGAGGCGCTCGAAGTATCGGCCGAGGATGTCGAGCTGAGCGGCGGCTCGTTCTTCGTCGCCGGCACCGACCGCGCCATCTCGCTTGCCGAGGTGGCGAGGAGGGCGGACCCGGAGACCGGCCTCTCGGCCGTCGAGGAATTCCAGCCCGAGGCGGTCACTTTTCCGAACGGATGCCACATCGCCGAGGTGGAGATCGATCCAGAGACGGGGACTGTCGCGCTCGTCGGCTACGTCGGCGTCGAGGACATCGGCACAGTCATGAACCCGCAGCTGGTCGAGGGGCAGCTCCACGGCGGCATCGCGCAGGGGGCCGGCCAAGCGCTCGCCGAAGCGATGCGATACGATCCGGAGAGCGGTCAGCTGCTCACCGCCTCGTTCCTCGACTATGCGATGCCGCGCGCAGACGACATGCCCGACATGCAGCTCGACTCGCTGCCGGTTCCGACCGCCGTCAATCCTCTCGGCGTAAAGGGCGTGGGGGAGGCCGGCACGGTCGGCTCGCTCGCCGCCACGCTGAACGCGGTCAACGACGCGCTCGCCTCTGCCGGCGTAGGGCCCATCGACATGCCGGCCACGCCGGAACGGATATGGAGCGCGCTTGCGAAAGCCCGGAATTGCAGATGAAACTCCGCGAGAGGCGGTCCACACCTCACCTGTTCCGCTATGGAGAACACTGTCCCGTTGACCCTCCGGGGTGCCAAGCATAGGCTTCCCCGAACAAAACCCGACGCGCCTCTTCTGCCGCGTGGGTGAAGAACGAAGAACAAGAAGGGAGGACACGATGAGAGTAGCGAAGCTGCTTTTGGCGCTCGGCGCCGTAGCGCTCGCCGGCGGGACCGCTGCGGCGCAGTCGGGCGCCGACTTCTTCAAGGGCAAGACGCTGACCTATGTCGTCGCCACCGAACCGGGCGGCGGCTACGACACCTACGGCCGGCTGGTCAGCAAATACCTCGTCAAGCATCTCGGAATGGACAAAGCGCTCGTCCGCAACATGCCGGGGGCAGGACACATCATCGGGGCGAACTTCATCTACGCGAGCGAGCCCGACGGCCTCACCATCGGCACGTTCAACACCGGCCTGATCTACGCGCAGCTGCTCGGCCAGGAAGGCGTCCAGTTCGACCTAACCAAGATGAGCTGGGTCGGGAAGGCCGCGGCCGAGACGCGGACGCTGGTGGTTGGCGACCACACCGAGTTCAATACCTTCGACGATCTCCTCGCGTCCGGCCGCCAGGTGAAGCTCGCCGTCGCCGGCGTCGGCTCGGCCTCCTACACTGAGACGCAGCTCCTGGCGCGCGCCTTCGGTATCAATTTCCAGGTGATCCCCGGCTTCTCCGGCACGGAGGACGCAATGGCGATCATGCGCGAAGAGGTGGACGGCACGTTTGCCTCGCGCAGCTCCTACGTTCCGTTCGTGGGGAACGGCGACGGCCGCTTCCTGCTCGACGTTGGCGGCGCGACGCACGAGGGCGTGCCGCAGGCGCGCGATCTGGCCAGGGACGAAGTCGCCGAGGCGATCGTCGCGGTGATCGAATCGCAGGCGACGCTTGCCCGCTTCACCGCCGGCCCTCCGGGAATTCCGGAAGATCGCATTGAAGCGCTGCGCGACGCATACATGGCGGCGATGCAGGACCCCGAGCTGCTGGCGGAAGCCAAAAAGCTCGACATTCCGATCGAGCCGCTGCGCGGCGAAGAAGTCGCCATGGCAGTGTCGGCGGCGCTCGACCGTCCGCCGGACGTGAAAGCGGTGATCGCCGAAGCGCTGGCAGTGGAGATTCCGAAGGAGACCGTTGAGGTTAGCCTCACCGGCATCGAGGATGAGGGCCGCAAGATCGTGTTCGACACGGGCGGCGAGACGGTGACGGCGAGCATTTCCGGCTCGCGCACGAAGGTCATGATCGGCGGCGCCGAGGGCAACCGAAAGGACCTCGCCGCGGGCATGCAGTGCACGGTCACTTACGCCCCCGACGGCGAGAAGGAGGCTTCGCTGGTTGACTGCGCGAAGTAGACTGGCTCGGACCGAGAGCAGGCAGCGCGGCGCCGGTTCCTCCCCAGTCGCTACGCGACGGGGGAGGGGGACCATGCGAAGCATGGTGGTGGGGGCGGACCCAGATGCGACGCTTGTCATTCGCCCCCTCCACCGCCTACGGCGGTTCCCCTCCCCCGCTCCGCGGGTGAGGAACCAGCGGCTCCGCTCACTTCGCAATGTCGTCGCGGAAGAGCAGCGACTTGATCGTCACGGGAACGGTGAACGACGGCAGCCGCAAACGACCGAGGTCGATGTAGTCGAAATCGCGCAAAAGGATGCCGTCGATGACCAGCATCTCCGCGCCGACCGAGAGTTCGTCGCGGAAGATGCCGCCGAGCGTCTGGGCAATGTCCCCGTCCAGCATGATGTAGAGCGGCTTGCCTGCGCTGATGCGCTCGGCGAGCCCGGCGGCGATCCCCTCGGCGAAGTTGCGGACGCGTTGATACTCGGGCGTCCCTGACCAAGCGAACGCCAGCACGGATTCGCCCGCCGCCGGATCGAGATCGAAGGCGACGAGATGCCGCCGGATTGCGTCCGCAACCGCATCCGGATCGATGCGGTCGCCGAGGTCGATGTCGGGCTTGACGACCTGCAGGTTGCGGCGCGGCAGCAATTTTCCGGGGCTGGTCAGGCAGCTCGTGTTGCCGCTGAGCTGCACGGAATATTCCGACGCGCCGAGCGCGGTCGCCCGGATACAAGCGCCGGCGGGAAGCAGCGGCGCGCCGAACGCGCCTGCATCGACCTCCCGCCGCACCGCCGCTCCGAGATGGCGTCCGAGGTCGCCGAAATCGCGGCTCTCACGGCCGTAGACATATTCGGCGACGCCGCCGGAGAACATGATGCCGTCGACGCCGGCCGGGGGATCGAGGGGCTCGGTGAGATACGCGTCGCGCGCCCCCGCGCTAGCACGGCCCTCCACCGTAGCTTCAGCGATAAGCTCGGCCATCTCGCTGGCGACCTTTGCAAGGTCGCGGTCATCCGCCGCCGCGCCAATGCGCCAGCGGAAGCCGGTGCGTTCGGCGTGGCGGACACCCGCGGGATCGAGGCGCACGATCCGCCCGCCCTCCACCACGATCAGCCTTCCGCCCACGTCAATAGCAGCCGTCTCGATGACGCGGCCCTTGTCGATGACAGCGAGTTTCGTCGTGCCGCCGCCAATGTCGACATTCAGGATGCGCTTGCCACTTTCGAAGCTGGCCGCAGCCGCGCCGGAGCCGTAGGCGGCGAGCATCGCCTCCATGTGGTGACCGGCTGTGGCGGTGACAAAGTCGCCGCTCTTTTCCGCAAGGATGGTCGCGATCGCTTCCGCGTTCTCGCGGCGGAGGGCCTCGCCCGTCAGGATTACGACGCCCGTATCGATCGCGTCGGGCACGATCCGCGCCGCGGCGTAGGCGTCGTCAATGACCGCGCCGAGCGCCATCGGATCGATCAGGTGCTCGTCGCGGTAGGGCGTGAGCGAGACGGGCGACTCGTAGAGTGTTTCGCGCCCGACCACGACGTATCGGCTGGTCAGCTCCTCGCCGTGCCGCCTGAGGTGCACGCCGGAAAAGACTACCTGCGTCCCCGCCGATCCGACATCGATGCCAACGCTCCGCAGGAATACATTGTCCTGCTGCCAGATCGGGTTCTCTTCCAGCGGACCGGGGTCGATGACATCGTGATCATGGTCCGCGTCCGGGCCATGTTCGTGCGCATGAAAATCGCCGAACATATGATCGGCGAGCGTGTGCGGCGCTCCTCGCGACTTATCCCCGGGTCCGGGCATGCCGCTCCGCTTTCGCTCGCGCCTATGCCCAGGGCATGAGCGAGACGTGGATCACGCCCTCGCTCGCACCGACGGCCTCGATCGCCGCATGGGTGTCCTTCAGCCCGAAGCGGTGCGTTGTGATGAGATCGAGTGGAAAGCGCTTCGAGGCGAGCTGCTGAAGCGCCAGCTCGCAGGACGCGTAGTTGTGGCCGCGCGCCGCCTTGATGGTGATGTACTTGTTGGCGATCTTGGCGATCGGGAAGTTCGGGAACTCCGCCTGCTCCCCCTGCACCAGCAGCGTCCCCTCCTTGCGCTTCAGCGCCTCGATGCCGAGAAGCACAGGCGCGGTTCCGGCCCCCGAGGTGCAGTCGAGCGCGACGTCCACGCCCTTGCCGCCGGTGATCTCGGCTATTCGGGCGAGCGGCTCTTCCCGATCCACATCGATGACGTAGTCCGCTCCGAGTTTCTTGGCGACGCCGAGCCGCGCCGCATCCTTCTTCGTTCCGGTGACGATGATGAGCGAGGCGCCCGCCTGCTTGCAGGCCACCGTCTGCGAGAGGCCCTGCTGGCCCGGACCCTGGATAAGGACCGTTGAGTTGTAGCCGACGCCGCAGTCGAACAGCGCCCATTGGATGCCGTTCGCCATCGGCGTGACGATGCCCGCAAGCTCGGCGGAGACGCCGGCCGGCACCTTGTGCACCACCGCGTTCCACGGGAGGAACATGTACTGCGCGAAGCCGCCCCAAAGAAACGGCGGGCGGTTCGCCGGCGTGTAGCCGTAGCGCAAGCCGTCGGGATTCTTGCGCCAGTCGGTAGCTTGGCAGAGGCGATATTCGCCGCGGTGGCACCACTCGCATTTGAAGCAGGGCACGTAGTGTTCAACGAAAACGAGATCGCCTTCCCTGACGCCCTTCCGCTCGACGAACTGCTGGCCGGCCTTTGCGATCGTGCCGATGTTCTCGTGCCCCATGATCACGTCGTCCGCGATCGGCGGCTTGGCGTAGAATTTCACGTCGGTGCCGCAGATGCCGGCGACTTCCATTTTGAGAAGCGCGCCATCCTCCGGGATGTCGGGAATCGGATATTCGCGGAACTCAGTCCGGCTCGGACCGGTCCTCACCGCGGCCAGCACCTTTTCGGCCACAGGAATCTCCCGCAAAGCGCCTATCGAGCCGGCAATCTAGAACCGGGCGGCAGGGGGTCAACCACACCGTTCCGCTGATGGGGATCGGCGCAAGCGGAACGACCGCTCGACACAAGCAAGCCGCATCCGCATAAACGCGCCATGGCTGAACTTCGGCTCAGAACGGTCACCCGCACGCAGGGCGCCAACCAGGCGCTGAAGGACGGTACGGTGAAGCCGCGGGGCTTCGCGTTCGACTTCGAGGAGGTCGATCCGCTCATCCGCGCTTTCCGCCGCATGGTGCGCGAGCTTTCCTACGACGTCTGCGAGATGGCGCTCACCACCTATGTCTGCGCCAAGGAGCACGGCAAGCGTTTCACGGCGCTGCCCATCTTCATCGTGCGCGCCTTCCACCACGGCGCCATTCTGGTGAACGCCAAAGCGGAAATTGACAGCCCGAAGGATCTCGAAGGCCGCAAGGTCGGCGTCAACCGCGGTTACACGGTGACCACCGGAGTTTGGGCGCGCGCGATCTTGCAGGACGAATACGGCGTCGATCTCTCCAGGATCACGTGGGTGCTCTCGGGCGACGAGCATGTTGCGGAGTATATGCCGCCGAAAAATGTCGTGCCGATCGAGGCGGGGAAGGACATGGCCAAGATGCTCGTCTCAGGCGAACTCGCGGCGGCCGTGGGCATCGAGGTTGCCCATCCCGATGTGCGCCCGCTCATCCCGAATGCGCTGGAAGCGGGGCTTGAGGCGCTGAAGACGCGGGGCCTCTACCCGATCAACCACCTGATCGTCGTGAAGGACGATCTTCTGACCGCGCACCCTGGCTTCCTGGCGAAGGACATCTTTGAGGCGTTCGCCGCCGCGAAGCGGCGTTACGTCGAGCGGCTAAAGGCAGGGACGATCGCCAACCCGACGAAAGCGGACGAAACGCACCGCCGCGTCATGGAGATCATTGGTGATCCCCTGCGCTACGGCATCGAGCCGAACCGGCGCGTGCTCGAAGAACTCGTCCGCCACGCGCTGACGCAGCGGATCATCTCGAAGCCGGTGACGGTTGGGGAGCTGTTCGCAGAAGGGACGCGGGAGCTGACAGCCTAGATTGCCGCACGGCTTGGCCTACCCTATCCGCGGCGCCTATGCCAAACCGCGCGCACCGCCCTCTCGCTTGCGAACTCACCACGCAGAGCGGCCAACTTGGACTTCGCAATGGTTCGAGATAGGGATAGGCTTCGAGAATCTGCTCGCGTGTTTCACCTGCAGCAAGAAGTCCAAGCAGGCGTGCTACCGGAAACCGAAGCCCCCGGACGCAGGGCTTGCCGGTGCACACTTCGGGGTCGATGGTGGTCCGAGTGAACGTCACCGCTTGCTCAGCCTCCAAGAATCGCCGCGCCGACCTACATTTTCAGCTGGTTTGATCGCCATCAAGGCTGGTTTTGAAATCGCTATTCCACGTCAAGCCGCCGCATGAACACGCCCTCTGGAGCCATGCGACGGTTTCCGGCGCAGAATTATTCGTGCCGTACCACCACCCGTTGACAAGCCTCTCGCCGTACTTGTCCGCAAGGTGCGGCTCATCAAACAGAGCACTTGGTTCAAGTGCCACAATGCGCTTTGATCGTGGCTTTATGTGAGCCAACTTGTCGAGTGTTCCCGGTCGTTTGAGCTCGATTGCCCTAAGGCTGCCCGAAAGGAGCTCCCGCAATGACCTACATTCGTGGCGCGCGCCATCTATCTCATACCAATATTGACCGCTACGACGGGTCACCCTGAGTTTTGTTTGACCGTCCGACGGAGGTACTTGAGCAGTGGCGGGGATACCGCTCTCCGGAGTGAATGGAATCACTCTTTCTCGGGACAGGTCTATCACACTGGTGGGTTCAAGCGGATCAGCGCCGAGTGCCAATTGTGTCGAACTGAGCACACGAACATAGAGACGCTCCTGGTTGCCGGCGGACAACAACAGATCGGCGAGTTTCGTTGCTGATATGAAAGAAATAGAGGCCACGTCCTGACTCCCTGTACGGTTAAGGCCTTACCTTATTAGGCTAGCCCCTTGAGTCAAGTGGGAAGTTGAGGAAGGTCGGTTAGAGCGGCATGTTGTCCAGAAACTCCTGAATCCGTGCGGGCACCGTCTCCTCCGTTTGCCCATCGACCGGCACATCCCAGTACTCAGCCTTCTGCAGGCATTCGGCCAGGTAGCGCGCCGCAGAGGTGGCGTGCGAGGCGTCGGCGCCGGGAATGATGAGGGCGGCGATGTCGAGCCGCAGGAGGTCTTCCGGTTCGGGGCCAGGGGCGGTGTCGCGGTCGAAGAGCGAGCGCGCCATGCCGGCGACGAGCAGCGCATAGCTCTCTGCATCCTGCTCTGCGTAGCTCTCGGCGAAGCGCTGATCGCTGCGGATCACCGCACACCACGGCCCGCCGCGCGGGTCCTGGCCAAAACTCTTGTCGTCGCTCCTGACCAGCGACGCGACCTCCTTGAGCCCGTGCTCTTTGACGAAGGTGAGGTGCTCGGCGAAGCGCGCGTGACTGTTGATGCGGTAGCGCGCGCCGCCCACCGGCCAGTAAAGCACCATGCTCAGGACTCGCTCCGGCCAAGCGACGGCGAACGCGGTCGCCACCGCGCACCCCATGCAGCCGCCGAGGAGATGCGCGCGCTCGATCTTCAGGTGGTCGAGCAGTCCCCTGCCCTGCTCTGCGTAGCGGCTCCACGTCAGGCGCTCCACGCGGCCTCCCGACCGGCCGCATTCGCGCCGGTCGAAGACGACGCACGAGTATTTCTTGGGCAGATGCTCCAGCAGCTTGATGCGTGCGTAGACGCCGAGCGTGGACCATTTGTCGAGCGTCGCGTCGAAGCCGCCGGGCGAGAACATCAAAAGCGGCGGGCCGGCGCCGATCACCTCGTAGCGCGTCGCGATCCCGTCGATGTCGACCGTCGGCATCGCGGGTCAATACTTGATCTGGCGCGCGGCGCGTACATCGTCGATGAGCGCGGTCAGCGCGGCGAGCGTCGTCTTCGCGACGTTGGCGTAGCTCCCCTCCCTGTCGAGAAAGTCTGCGCCATAGCCGATCGCCGCGTGCGCCATGCGCACCCTTCCGTCGAGCCACGGCCCGCCGCCGAAGCCCCCGATCACGGGAATCGAGACAGCCTTCACGACCTTCGGCCCGACCGCCGGCCCGGAATTGGTGAAGTCGAGCAGCGCCGCGCCTGCCGCCTCCAGCGCCTTCGCCTGCTTGACGAACGTGCTCGCCATCTTCGCCGGCAGCGCGGCGTCCGGCGCTGATTGCGCGCTGTAGGGGATGCCGTAGCGAAGTGCTGTTTGCGGCGTGAGCCCGAATTGCGCGAAGACGGGGATGCCGGCGCGCGTCAGCGCCGTCACCGCCTCCGGGAATTCCGCGGCGCCGTCGAGCTTGACAATATCCGCGCCGCCCTCCTTCACCAGCCGCACGCCAGCGCGGACGGCGCTCTCCGTTCCCTCCTGCAGCGGTCCAAACGGAAAGTCGCAGCTGACCAGGGCGCGCTCCACACCCCGGCGCACCGCCTTGCAGACGACGAGCATTTCGTCGAGCGTCACTTCCAGCGGATTCGCGTGCCCCCAGAGGTTGACGCCCACCGAATCGCCGACCGAAACGAAATCCACTCCGGCGCGGTCGGCGATGCGGGCGATCTGATAGTCCCAGGCGACGACGCCGACGATCTTCCTGCCGTCGCGCTTCATCCGTTGCAGCGCTGGGATCGTGACGCGCGCTTCCATCTCCCCTCCGTTGCGGCCGTCGCGTGACTGTATTCCATCCTCCGCGGCCAGATCGAATCCGCCTGTTCCGCTATACAGAACGTCGGTCCATTGACCGCTTCCGACGTGCCACCTAGTTTCCTTTTCGGGCCAGCTTTTGCCAGTTGGGCGAACACCCTTTGACCACCTGGGGCGGAGACAGCGATGGCGAAGAACGCAATCGTATCCGAAAAGTTGGCGCGAAAGTTCGCGGCGGAGAAAGAGTCCCCCTACACGCGCTGGGTGGCCGCCGAGGGGCTCGACATCATCAGCGGGTTCTACGTCCGCAACCTGAACAAGCTCGAGTTGAAGCCGTGGCCGCGGCGCGGCGGGCGTGCGGTGTTCATCAATCATGATGCCTCCCGCACGTCCAACGACTGCTACGTCTGTGAGATCCCCGCCGGCGGCAAGATCGCCCCGCAGCGCCAGCTCTACGAGGAAATGGTCCTCGTGCTTTCCGGGCGCGGTTCGACTTCGGTCTGGAACGATGCGGGCGCCAAAACTTCGTTCGAATGGGGAGCGGGAGCGATCTTCGGAATCCCGCTCAACACGCATCACCAGCACTTCAATGGTTCGGGCCGCGAGCCGGCGCGTTTTGTGGCGGTGACCAACCTCCCACCGCTGATGAACGTCTTCGAGCGCCCGGAGTTCATCTTCAACACGCCGTTCGACTTCCCCGGCCGCTTCAACGGCGAGCCGGAATATTTCGCAAACAGCGGCAAACAGAAAGGGCTGCTCCTGGAAACGAATTTCGTCGCCGACGCGGTGAACCTTCCTCTGATCGAAGCGGGAGAGCGCGGGGCCGGCGGCGGCCACATCCGCTTTCAGCTCGCAAGGAGCTCTTTGAACAGCCACATCTCGCAGTTCCCGGTAGGCACCTACAAGAAATGCCACCGGCACGGGCCCGGCGCGCACGTCATCATCCTCACGGGCGAAGGCTACTCGCTCATGTATCCGGAGGGCGAGGAGCCGGAGCGCTTTGACTGGGAAGTCGGCGCCATGATCGTGCCGCCCAACATGTGGTTTCATCAGCACTTCAACACGGGGACGACGCCGGCGCGTTACCTCGCTTTCAAGCACGAGGGCGTCGCGATCCGGAACGCACAGGGCGTGCCGAAGGCGTGGATTTCGACTCGCATCGGCGGCGACCAGATCGACTACGCCGACGAGCCGCCGCAGGTGCGCACGATGTTCGCCGAGGAGCTTGCCCGGCACCGTTTGGAGTCGCGGATGCGGAGAGCCTACGAGGCGGAGCTTGCCGACCTGCCGCCAGAGCCGCAGGCGGCTTAGGTCTCGATCGTCACGCGGCCGTTCTCGATCACCACCTTGTATGTCTGCAGCGGGATCATGCAGGGCGGCGCCACCACTTCGCCGGTGCGCACGTCGAAGGCGCCGTTGTGGAAATCGCACTCGATGATATGCCCGTCGAGATAACCCTCCGACAGCGAGCCCGGCCCGTGCGTGCAGGAATCGTCGGTGACGAAGAACTCGCCGTCGACGTTGAAGACGGCGAGCGTCAGGCCAGGCGCTTCGACCCTCAACGCGTGCCCGGGTTCGACGTCCCCGGTCGCGCACAAGTCGATGCGCGATCCGCCCTCACTCATCGCAACGGCCTCTGCTCATACGGCGTTCAACGTGCACGATTCAGGGCTTGCGGCAAAAGAACACTGTTCCACATGTGAGAACGTGCGGGTGCGAAATCGCGTTTATGGGCTAGAATGCCGAGATCGCGTTACCGATCCGAATAGCGGCGACCGAGCCTCCGGTGAATGGAGACGCGCTATGCTGCGCAAGGAAATCAACGACCTGCTGACGCAGACCGCGCCCGGGACGCCGATGGGCGACCTTTTTCGCCGGTACTGGATGCCGGCATTGCTGGCCGAGGAGCTCCCCGAGAACGACTGTCCGCCCGTCCGCGTAAAGCTCCTGTCCGAGCGGCTGATCGCGTTTCGCGATTCGAGCGGCAGCATGGGACTGATCGACGAGTTCTGCGCGCATCGCGGCGTGTCGCTCTGGTTCGGCCGCAACGAGGAAGGCGGACTCCGCTGCCCCTATCACGGCTGGAAGTACGACGTGACCGGCCAGTGCATCGAGGTGCCGTCGGAGCCGGAGGAGAGCGGCTTCTGCCAGAAGATCAAGCTTCGCGGCTATCCGCTCATCAAGATCGGCGACATCCTGTGGACGCACATGGGCGACAAGGCCAAGCGCCCGCCCGAGCCGGAATGGGAGTTCGCCCGCGTCCCGCCTGAACAGACCTACACGTCAAAGCGCTGGCAGGAGTGCAACTGGCTGCAGGCGATGGAGGGCGGCATCGATTCGAGCCACGTCTCCTGGCTGCACTCCGGCGCGCTGAAGACCGACCCGCTGTTCAAGGGGGCAAAGGGCAACGTCTACAATCAGCGCGACAAGAAGCCCTTCTTCGAAGTGGTAGAGGCGGATGGCGGCCTCTTCATCGGCGCGCGCCGCAATGCCGAGGACGGCCACTATTACTGGCGCATCACGCCATGGGTCATGCCGAGCTTCACCATGGTGCCGCCGCGCGGCGACCACCCGATGCACGGTCATTTCTGGATTCCGATCGACGACGAGAACTGCTGGGCGTGGAGCTTCGACTATCACCCCGTCCGGGCGATCACGACGGAGGAGCGCCAGGCGATGAAGGACGGCTACGGTGTGCACGTCAAATATACGCTCGGCACCTACCGTCCGCTCGCCAACAAGGACAACGACTATCTGATCGATCGCGCGGCGCAGAAGCGCGGCGAGACCTATTCGGGCGTCGGGGGCATCGCCATGCAAGACGCGTCGCTGCAGGAAAGCATGGGCCCGATCGTCGACCGCGCCAAGGAGAACCTGGTCTCCACCGACAACGGCATCATCATGGCGCGTCACCGGCTACGCAAGGCGGTGATGGCGCTGCGCGACAAAGGCGAGACGCCGCCGGGCGTCGACCCGAAGCACCAGCGCGTGCGCTCCGCCGCGGTGGTCCTGCCCGCCGACCAGGCTTTCATCGACGCCTGCCGCGAGGATCTGTCCGTACGCCCCGGCGTCAAGCAGACCTCGGTGTGAGGCTCTGCCGATGAGCGCCTCGCCCACGATGCTCGCAAGCTGCGCCAAGGCGGCGACAGCCGCAGAGGCGCGCTACCGCGTCGCCTATCCTAACGCAAAGGAACGCGCCTCACGCATCTTCGCGCTCGATCAGGACGGCGCGGCGATGATGCGGCGCATCGCCGAAGAGCCGTGGCAGGGCGCGCGCTTCCTCACCTTCCGTTCGGCTCTATCGGGAGCGAAGGGGCTCGATGCGCTTCCGGTCGATTCGACGCTCACGACGCTCGACGGCAGGACGGTCCGGCTGTCGGAGGAGCTGAAGGACGCCGATGTCGTAGTCATGATCGCGACGTCCGGGAAGAGCGCCGAGGCGGCCGCCGCGATCGGCAATGCGTGCTTCGTGCGCTCGATTATGACGACGGGGCTGATCGTCGCGCGGCGCGGCGAGCAGTGCGAGGTGGAGCGGACCATCAGGGCGCTTCGGCCTTACGCCGCGATGCTCGTCGTTTCCACCGGGGAGGAATACATCCCCGAAATGCTGACGGCGCTCCGCGCCTGACGCCAGCGGAACAATGCACAGCTCGCGGGAGCCGGCGTCGTGTCGCCCGCTCGCGGAGTTGTCGGTGAGCGGAGGCCTCCATGTGCGGCGATCTTGAGGAGGATGCTCGGCTGGACGACGAGCTGTTCGCATGGCTCCTCGCCAGCGCGAAGGCGTATGGAGCCGCGCCGCGCGACCCTGCTGCACCGTCGCCCGAGCCGGCCGGCGAACCGGGCGCGAGCGCCTGGATGAGCGGGGAATTCCGCGACGCTCTCTCGCGCGCGCTTTCCGAGATCGCCGCCGCGCCCGAAGGCTCGCGCACTGAGGTGCTTGCGAGCGAGGCGATTGTGCTTGCCCGCCTTGCCGGCTTCCTGGCCGGGCACCTGCCGCCGGAGACCGACATTTTCCGCAATCTGGTCGATGCTCTGATGGATGGGCACCGCGAGCCGGAGCGGCACGCCGTCGACCGGCGCAAGCACTCCCACCATCACCACCACGCGCATGGCCACGATCATTCCGGTCACGGGCATGAACACTAAGCTGCCGGTCCGCGACTATGAGCGGCTCGACGCCGAGGAGGGACAGCCGCGTGGCCTGCAAGCGCGCGCGAGGCGCGCCATCGCGCTCGGGTTCGGCAAGAGCTTTTGGGGATTTGCCGCGCTCGCGCTCGTTTCCGGCGTTGCCTGCTACTTGATCCTCGGGGCCGAGGCGTTCGCAGGCGCCATCAGGGAAGATCTCGCAACGCTGTCGCTCACGGTGCCGCGCATTGTGGTCGCGCTCGGCATAGCCGGTCTCATCTGGGTGCTATTGCCGCGCGATAGGCTCACCCGCCTCGTCGGCAAGGAGAGCGGCCTCCGCGGCATCGTCATCGCGGTTGTCGCAGGCATGGTCACGCCCGGCGGGCCCTCCTCCGCGTTTCCGCTGCTTGCCATGCTGGCTGGCTCGGGCGCCGACCGCGGCGCGCTCGTCGCCTACATCACGAGCTTCCTGGTGCTTGGGCTGCAGCGCATCCTGGTGTGGGACGTGCCCTTCATGGGCGCGGAGTTTTCCGCGACGCGCTTCGCAATTTCGCTGCCGCTCGTGATCCTCGCCGGCCTTGTTGCCCGCCGGCTGCCGCTCGAGCTGCGGCTCGTCGGCGCGCCGTCGATGGGAAGGCCGTCACCGTGAGTCTCGGCATTCTGCTTCTTGTCGCTCTCTATCTCGGGCTGGCGGCGATCGCGCTCGCGCGCGGGAACGACACCTTTCGCCGCGCGGTCCGCCGGACCACGGAGCAGTTCTGGGTGCTGGCGCCGCGCATGATTTGCGCGTTGATCGCCGCCGGCTTCATCGCCAAGCTGATCCCGAGCGAGTTCATCGCGCGCTTCCTGGGCGAGGAAGCCGGGCTGACCGCGATCCTGGTGGCGTTCGGCACTGGCATGATCATCCCGGCCGGCCCGGTCATCGCCTTCTCCATCGCCGCGGTGTTTTTGAAGGCCGGCGCGTCGACGGCGGCGCTCGTCACATTCGTGTCGTCGTGGAGCATCTTCGCGACGCACCGCATCTTCATCTACGAAATCCCGCTGCTCGGCCCGTCGTTCCTGCGGCTCCGGCTGCTGTCGGCGGGCGCAATGCCGCTCGTGGCTGGCGTCGTGTGCCTGGCGGCAGGATGGCTGCTGAGCCGCGCGGCTGGCGGGGCGTAGCGAAGGGAGAAGGCAATGCGGGTCGCGCTGATAGGAGTTGGAGCGATGGGCCGGGACATGTCCGGGCACGTCGCGCGCAAAGGTTTCGACCTGGTCGTGACCGACATCGATCCCAAGGCGCGCGCCCAGGCGGCGGATGACGGGCTTGCCGTCGCGAACACACTCGACGAAGCGGCCATGGCTGCCGACATCCTTCTCGTCATGGTGGCGACCGACGATCAATCGCGCTCCGTGACCGAGGGAATCCTCCGCGCTGGAACGCCCGGCTCCGTCATCGTCGTCACCGCCACCAACAACCCGAACACCATGCGCGAGCTTGCTGGACGCGCGAGCGCCGCCGGCTTCGGGTTCGTCGACGCGCCGGTCGTGTTCGGGCGGCAGGGGGCAAAGGAGGGGCGGCTGGTAAGCCTCTGCGGCGGCAGCGAGACTGACGTCGAGCGCGTGCGGCCGGTGCTGATGGCCTATAGCCGCGCCGTCTACCGCGTCGGCCCGGTCGGCGCCGGGCAGCTCGCCAAGACCTGCAACAACATGATGCACTGGGCAGCCTGCGTCGCGAACTACGAGATGCTCCTGCTCGCCAAGCGCTACGGCGTCGATCCGCAGAACATGCGCGAAATCCTGCTCGACTGCCCGGCACGGAACGGAACCCTCGCGGCCTGGGACACGGTGCGCTTCACCTGGCACGAGAAAGACATGGACGTCGCGCTCGACCTGGCCCAAGCGGGCGGGGTGCCGCTGCCGCTTTTCGGGCAGGTGGATCAGCTCGTGAAGCGGCTCGGGCCGGAGCAGGTGAAGGACCTGCTTCACGGCGCGGAGGCGGAGTATCTCGGCAAGCGCATCGCGTCGCTCGACCGCGAGCACGGCGGGTTTGGCTAGACGCTAAGACGGGGGAGCAGAATGGCGGCCGATCGCGCCAACTACCGAAAATACCAGTCCGACGTCATCGTCGATCTCCTGAAGCACTACGACTTCCCCTTCATCACGATGAACCCGGGGGCGAGCTTCCGCGGCTTGCACGACAGCCTCGTCAATTACGGCGGCAACAAGCCGGAGCTGATGGTCTGCCAGCATGAAGAGACGGCCGTGCAGATCGCCCACGGCTATGCTCGCGCCGCCGGCCGGCCGATGGGCGTCATACTGCACAATCTCGTCGGGCTGCTGCATGCGCAGATGGCGATCTACTACGCCTTCATCGACCGCGCGCCGATCTTCATCATGGGCGCGACCGGGCCGATGCACGAGGGGAAGCGCCGTCCGCACATCGACTGGAGCCACTCGGCCCTGGTGCAGGGCGAGGCGGTGCGCAACTACATCAAATGGGACTACCAGCCGACCGCCATCGAAGGCGTGCCCGAAAGCTTCATGCGCGCCTACTCGATCATGATGACGGAGCCGAAAGGCCCGATCTACATGTGCTACGACGCCTGGCTGCAGGAAGCGCCGCTCGAGACGGAACTCAGGATGCCGCCCGAGCGCATGGCGATGGCGCCGGCGCCAATGGCGGCCGATCCGGCGGCGCTCGAAAAGATCGTCGATAGCCTGCTCGTCGCCGAGCATCCCTTCATTCTGACCGAATATGTCGGGCGGCATCCGCGCGGCATGGAAAACCTGGTCACGCTCGCCGAGACGCTCGGCGTCGCCGTCATCGACGTGAACAACGCGTCGCTCTGCTTTCCGAACCGCCACCCGCTCAACCTCTCGATGGACAAGCAGTCGCTCCGCAAGGCGGACGTGATCCTCGGGCTCGACGTGCGCGACTGGGAGCGCCCGACCGCCGACCTCGACAGCACCAACCGCATCGTCACGCCGCTTCCGCCGGAGGACTGCGAATGGCTGGAGGTCGGCTTCGGCGAGATCGGCATGTCGTCGTGGGCGTTCGACTATGGCCGCTATATCCCGAGAACCCTCTCCGCGCTCGGCGATCCCTCGCTCGCCATGCCGCAGATGACGGAAATCGCCGCCGCGAAGCTGAAAGCCGATCCAGCGCTGGCGAAGAAGGCCGCGGCGCGGAAGGAGGCGATCGCCGCGCGTCACCGCGAGCTTTTCGCCAAATGGTCCGCAGATGCGAAGAAGGACCGCGACGCTTCGCCGGTGCAGCTTGGGCGACTCGCGGAAGAAGTCTGGGCGGTGATCAAGGACGAGGATTGGGTCTGTTCGACCGGCACGCTTCGGAACTGGGCGCGTAAGCTGTGGGACTTCGACAAGCCCTACCGCCATGCCGGCGGCTCGCTTGGAACCTCCACCCAGATCGGCATGTCGATCGGCGTCGGCCTAGCCTACAGGGGCAGCGGCAAGATCGTGATCGCGCTGCAGCCGGACGGCGACCTCATGTTCGACGCGGGCGCGCTATGGACCGCCGCCAAGCACAGAATCCCGATCCTGATCGTGATGTTCAACAACCGCGCCTACTACAACGACTGGGAACACCAGGTCCGCATGGCCCGCCTGCGCAACACCGACGAGAGCCGCGCCCATATCGGCATGGACATTTTTGGGCCGGAGCCAGACTTCGCCACCATCGCCCGCGGCATGGGCTGCTACGGCGAAGGGCCGATCACAGACCCGGCCGGGATCGCCCCGGCGCTGAGGCGCGCGCTCGCCGAGGTGAAGGCGGGCCGGACCGCGCTTGTTGACGTGGTCACGCAGCATCGCTGAGACTAGCGGCGATGAGCGAGATCAGGCGTCTCCACAGCGGCAAGCGGATCAGCCGGCTGGTGATCCACAACGGGATCGCTTACCTCGCCGGCATCATCGCGCTCAACAAGCGCGGCCAATCGGTCGCCGAGCAGACGCGCGACATCCTCGGGCTGATCGACCGGCTGCTCGCGGAAGCCGGCACCGACAAGACCCGCCTGCTGACGGCGACGATCTGGCTCGCCGACATGCGCCGCGCGGAGGAGTTCAACCTCGTCTGGGACGAGTGGGTACCGGAGGGCTGCGCGCCGGCGCGGGCGACCGTCGAGGGCCGCATGACCTCGCCGGATCACGCCATCAAGATCGCGGTGACGGCGGCGCTTCCGTGACCCGGCTCAGCCGAGAATCAGCTGCGTCACCAGCCCGTCGAAGACGTAGAGCTCGAGCAGGCGAACGAACACGACGTAGAGGACCAGCCAGGCTCCGACGCCCGCGACGAGCGACGTCGTCCACGTTTCCCTCTCCGCGAAGCGCAGATAGGCGGCCACGATCACGGGCGCGCCGAAGAGGAAGCCGAACGCCAGGATGCCGGCGAAGAAGAGGACGAGCCAGAGGAGCATCTTCGCTTCGCGCGACGCATCGGCCGTCTCGTCGGAGTCGGCTTCCGCGTCGCCGGCGCGCTGCTGGAACGCGTGACGGATATCGATCAGGAGCTGCGCCAGGCACATGATCGTCCCGGGTATGCCGACCAGCAGCGGCAGGAACCGCGCCTTCTCCGGGTAGCCGATCGCCATCACCGACATGCCGGCGAATATGACCAGCATGACAAGCGTGGTCAGGATGCGGCCGCTAAGTATCATAGCGCAGCACCATCGTCTGGCGGCTCGTCCGCCAGAAGTAGAAACCGATGCTGGCGACGATCAGCGCGATGAAGACCAGCGAGAGCGGCCGTAGGAAGAAGCTCGGGCCCCAGATCAAGAGCGCCTTGTGCAGCGAATCCTCCGCGATCGGCCCGAGCACGAGCCCGATGACGAAGGGCGGCCGCGGCCAGCGGTATTTCTTGAGGAAGTAGCCGAACACCCCGAGCGCGAAGAGAAGCACGAGGTTCTGCCAGGCGGCTGCGCTCAGATAAGCGCCGAGGAAGGCAAGCGTGACGACGAACGGGATGAGGAGTGCGCCGCGCATGTAAGTCAGCATGCCGAAAGCCGGCGCGCAGAGCAGGAACATGAAGACCGCCAGGATGTTGGAGATCATCAGCACCCAGATCAGCGCCCAGACGAGGTCCATGCCCTGGAGCGCGATCATCGGGCCGGGCTTCACCCCGAGCATCACCAGCGCTCCAAGCAGGATGGCCATGCCGGACGAGCCGGGCACGCCGAAGAACAGGGTGGGGAGGAGCGCCCCGCCTTCCTTTGAATTGTTGGCGGTCTCCGGCGCGATGACGCCTTCGACCGCGCCCTTGCCGAACCGCTCGGGCGTCTTCGACGACTGCACGGCGTGGCCGTAGCAGATCCACGAGGCCGCATCGCCGCCAAGGCCGGGGATCAGGCCGATCACCGCGCCGATGATCGACGTGCGGACCGTCAGGCCGAAATGGCGGAAAACGTCGACCATTCCGTCGACGACCTGGCGGAGATTGTAGCGAGTGGTGGCGGTGCCGGCCTGCGCGATCGACCCCCCCTTCACGCCGAGCGAGATCATCTCGGGAATGGCGAAGATCGCGAGCACGGCGGTGATGACGTCGATGCCGTCCCACAGGAAAAGCTGTCCGAGCGTGAAGCGTTGCTGGCCGGTGAAGGGATCGAGCGAGACGAAGCCGAGCATCAGCCCGAACATGCCGATCACGATTCCCTTGAGCAGGCTGTCGCCAGACAAGGTCGCGACGAAGGTGATGCCAAGGATCGCGAGCAGAAAGAATTCCGCCGGGCTGAAGGCAAGCACGACCGGCTGCAGGACGGGAAGCATGGCCGCGAGGAATAGGCCGCCGATCACGCCTCCAACGCCGGAGGCGCACAGCATTGCTCCGAGCGCGCGGCCCGCTTCGCCGCGTTTCGCCATCGGAAATCCGTCGACCACGGTGGCAGCGTCCGGACCGGTCCCGGGGACGCCGAAGAGGATCGAGGGGATGGAGCCGCCGGTATGGACCACCGCGTGCATGGCGAGAAGGAACGCGGTGCCCGGCAGCGGGTCCATGCCGAACACGAACGGGATGAGGAGCACGATGCCGAGCTTGCCGCCGAGCCCCGGCACTGCGCCGAAGAACATGCCGATTGGCACCGCAATCACGATCAGCAGCATGATGTAGGGATCGGCGGCGACCGCCAGCAGCGAAGAGACGATGCGCTCCAGTTCCATTGCCGCTGCTCCTTCGCCAGTCAGTCAGACGGCGGAACCCACACGTCCTCGAAGCCGGCCGCGGGCTCGAGCTGATCGAACCAGTCGAAGCCGATCGCCTTCATGATGCGGCTGTTGACCACGATGACCCGCGCCTCGCTGTCGCCGGTGTTGAAGCGCTTGTGGGCGCAGTAAGGCGGGATGTAGACGAAGTCGCCGGGGCCCCACTCGAACTTCTTCGGCTTCCTGTCCCACTCCCAGACGTATTCGTCCTTGCAGTCGAAGCGCACGTCGTAGTGATGGTCGTAGCCGTGGCCTTCGACCACGTAGGCGACCTCCTCGGTCAGGTGCCGGCTCGTACCGGTCGCGCCGCCCGCCGGGATGAACTGCATGTAGATGTCGACGCAGCACTCCTTGGTGTCCATGCGCTCGTTGATGATGTGCTTGATCAGGCCATCGGCGGACCGCTCCATCGGCATGTCGTGCCACTTCACCACGTTCAGGCGGCCGCGGTACTCGTCGCGAAACTGTTTCGAGGCCTTGAGCGCCTCCGCATAGAAATCGACACTGGGGCCGCCGGAATGGGCGCGCTCGCGCTCGACCGGATCGAGGAAGGATGGCGTCTCGCTCATTGTCCTGTCTTCCATTCCTCCGGTTACAGCTCCGCCGGCGGGGCGTAGTCCTCGTGGCCTGGCACAGGCTCCTTCGGCGGATATTCGACGACCTTCTGGAAGATCATGTGCATGAACAGGAAGAGCGGCTTCGCCTTCATTATGAGCACGATCGTCTCGTCGTCCGGATCGTCGGAGAGGTGCTGGTGGACGCAGCTGTTCTCCACGACAAGTGCATCGCCCGCCTCCCATTCGATGCGGCGGCCGTCGTGGACGTCGTGCCCCCTGCCCTTCAGCACGTAGAAGACGGCGCTGTTCATGTGGCCGTGCTTCTGGCCGTAGCCGCCGGGGGCGTAGACGTCGATGTGGGTCTCGATCGATTGGGCGACCTTGACCGCCTGCGGATTGATGACCTTCTTGCCAAAATTCTGCGGCCCGCCTTTCCATTTCAGGTCGCGCGTATGGTAGATGCGCGGCTGGCTATAGAGCTCCTCGCGCAATTCGCCGTAGGTGCCCTCGAGCGCGCGCACGAAGGTGCGCTTCTTGGTCCAGCGCTCCCAGACGACCTCGTTCTCGCCCGCTTCGCTGTTGTGGCCGAGTCCGGCCTCTCTGCCGCGTTCTTCCTGCATGCGCATCCGCCTCGTTGTTTCGGTCCTTGCCGATATTACACCGATGGAATCGCCTGGAGCGCCGGAAACAGCTTTCCGACAAAAGTATCCGGCCAGGGAATGGTCAGGAACCGGTCGAAAACGATGTAGACGAAGACTCCCACGCCAAGCGCCATCGGCAGCGTCAGGCGCCACGGCTCGCGGTTCTCCAGCCACATGTAGGCGACGATATAGATGAGGCACGTCGGGATCAGCCCGATCGTCGCCATCGACAGCATGAACGCGGCAAACCAGCCGAAGAAAACGGCCGCCCGGCCCAGGACCGTGCTGGAACGAAGCGCTCCGTCCTCTGACACAAGATCCATGTGGATCGAGCGCCGTTCGACGTTCGACGCGTCGGCGCCGGCCGTATCCGGCGCGGCCGGCTGGTGGAAGACGCTATAGGCC
>JBOHKB010000031.1:0-6327 GCA_050728815.1 Propylenella sp. | reverse complement strand
TCTATATCCCGACGCGCGGGTTGATCGGCTATCAGCCGGAGCTTCTCTCCGACACGCGCGGCACCGCGGTGATGAACCGCATTTTTCATGCCTACGAGCCGTGGCGCGGCGACATACCCGGCCGGCGGAGCGGCGTCCTTCTTTCCAACGCCCAGGGTGACGCCGTGGCTTACGCGCTGTTCAATTTGCAGGAGCGCGGCCCGATGATGATCGACCCTGGCACGCGCGTCTATCAGGGCATGATCGTCGGCGAGCACACGCGCGGCAACGACCTCGAAGTGAATGTCCTGAAGGGCAAGCAGCTCACCAACGTTCGCGCCGCCGGCAAGGACGAGAACGTGCTCCTGACGCCGCCGATGAAGCTCAGCCTCGAGCGCGCGCTCTCCTACATCGAGGAGGACGAGCTGGTAGAGGTGACGCCGAAATCGATAAGGCTCCGGAAGTCGATCCTCGACCCGCATGAACGCAAACGCGCGGGACGGGCGAAGGCCGCAAGCGCGGCGTAGGCTGCGCGGATCAAAGCGAGCCCCTCAGGCAGGCTTGGTCGCGAGCAGCGACACGCTCTTCACCCCGTATTTGACGCTGGCGCCTTTGGCGTTGTCCGACAGGAACTGGTAGGCGGGATTGTCCTCGATGGCGACCACTTTCAGGCCTGCCGCCTCGATTCCCCGGCTGTAGGCGTCGCGCTGCGCCGCACCGCCGATGCAGGCCGCCCAGAGCGTTGAATTGCACACGATCTTCTCCGGCAGCTGGACATCGGTCACGATGTCGGCGATCGCCAGCCGCCCGCCGGGCCGGAGCAACCGGGCCGCTTCCGCGAAGACTTTGCCCTTGTCGGTGGCGAGGTTGATGACGCCGTTGCTGATAACGACGTCGGCGCTGCGGTGGCCGAGCGGCACAGCGTCGATATGGCCTTTCAAGTAGCGGATGTTGTTGAAGCGCGCGCGCTCGCGCAGGCGCTCGGCCTTTTTGAGTTGCTCGTCGGTCATGTCGACTCCGAAGACCTTTCCCAGCGGGCCGACCTTGAGGGCCGCGAGGAACGTATCCATCCCGGAGCCGCTGCCGAGGTCCACGACGGTTTCGCCTGCGATCAGCTTGGCGAGATGGAAGAAGTATCCGACCCCAGCGAAGGACTCAATCGCTTGGCCGGGTATCCAGTCGAGATCGGATACCTCGTAGCCGAGCCGTTCGGCAAGGCCGCGGCCGATCTCGAAATGATACGAGCCGTGCGGCTCCTCGGCGACGCTGCGGTACATCGCCTTGACCTTGGCCTCGAGGTGCTTGGGATCGAATGCGGCGAGCGTTGTCATCGTGCGTCTCCGTTCGGCTAGAAGCTGAGGGTCGCGGCTCCTGCTTTTATCCGCTCGTGCACCTTGCTCGCGCCGGTAATGATCACGCCGTCGATCAGATCGCCCTGTTCGTATCCGCGGGCCTTGACGCACGGGGTGCAAGCCCAAAGGGTGCCACCGCGCGCAAGAAAGTCCTTGATCATCGCAGCCAGCGGCTCGAGCGGGGCTGCGACGGTCATGTCCACCGCGCGCTTGCGGACCAAATCGACCGCGGCGCTGGTCAGGAAGATCGCGACGCGAAGCCCGGCGGTGATGCCGCCGAGTGCGATGGTGAACGCCACCGACGACAGTTCGTGATCGTAGGAATGCGTGACGACTACGACCAATTCTCGTTCAGACTCGGCCATCCTGCGTCTCCGTGACGTTGCTGTAGCCAACCGGTAAGATCGGTGGCGAACGGACGCTATGTTGCGGCGACGCGACTGCCCATGACCGAAACGCCGGGCTTTGTGACCAAAACGCCTTTTCTTGCCGAGTCGGCGCCAGATCCGGCAGGGCTCGACGTGCTGTCAGACGTACTCAAAGTGTTTCGAGTCGTCGGCGCAGCCCTGCTGCGCGGCGAGTTCACCGAGCCCTGGGCCCTCGACATGCCCAAGGGCGCGGATGTCGCCCGCATGCTGCACACCAGCAAGACGCGGATCGTTATGTTTCACATTGTCGCCGAGGGCGGGTGCTGGGTCGAGATCGAAGGGCGCCCACGGGTATGGCTGGGCCGCGGCGACATGATCGGCTTTCCCCTAGGCCACCAGCACCTCATGGGGGCCGGTGAAGCAGCTGACCCGGTGCGCCTTTCTACGATGTTGCCGCCACCGCCCTGGACGGGAATGCCCGTCGTCCGACTGGGCGCGGACGGACCGTACACCCACATGATCTGCATCTACCTGCATTGCGACGAATTGCTGTTCAATCCCATCCTGACGAGTCTCCCGGAGCAGTTGGTCGTGCGGCCGCAGCGGGACGCGGCTCCCTGGATCGACGCAACGTTGAGCTACATCGTTTCTGAATCGGCCGCCGGGCGTCCGGGAGCGTCGGGCGTCATCTCGCGCCTCACCGAGCTGATGTTCATCGAGATCCTTCGTCAGTACATCTCGGAGGCCCGGATCGACGACACCGGCTGGCTCGCTGCCCTCGGCGACCGCCACGTCGCGCGAGCGCTGCAAGCATTTCATGAAAGCCCCGGTCGCCGCTGGACAATGCCTGAGCTCTCGCAGCATGTCGGGCTCTCGCGGTCCGCCCTGGTTGACCGCTTCCATCGCTTTCTCGCGCTGGCCCCGATGTCCTATCTTGCACTTTGGCGCGTGCAGCTCGCGGCGCAGTCGCTGCAAAGCAGTAACAAAGGCATAGCGACGATTGCAGCTGAAGTCGGCTACGAATCAGAGGAGGCCTTCAGGCGAGCGTTCAAGCGGCATTCCGGGTTAACACCCTCGGCCTGGCGTCGCGCACCAATGCAAGCTGCGAGCGCCCGGAGCACGACGGCCGAAGGCAGACAAGTAGACTGAGGCGCGAGTTGGTGGTGTCAGCGCAGTTTCTCTCCGACACACGCGGCAAGGAAGAGCGCGGCTGGAGATTTGAGGTGCGGCGCGACGACGCGCCGCGCCCGTGCTGCGACTTCAGAAATCCGCCTGCCGCACCTCGTTCGACGCCCGGTGAGGCCGCTTGTCCGGCCCGAGCTGGACGACTGGGGGAACAGCAACCGGCTCGTCCTTCCATTTGTCCTTTCCGAGCCCGAACTTGACCGCGTCCTTGATCGTCTTCAGGCCGGCGAGCCGCAAGGAGCCGGCGAGCGCCGTCGCGTCGGCGGCGTAGTAGTCGAACCACGGGATGCGGTGCTTGTGATACACGCCGGCGGAGATCGGCTCGGTCGGCGGCGCCTCACCTGTGATGCGATGCCAGTCCTCCGCGTTCAGGAGCGTGACGAAGCAGCGCGACGAAGCCCGAAGGTCCCAGACATCGAAATCGTATTCGTCCTGATAGATTTCCTGCTCCATCAGCCCACCCGCCGCGAGGCCCATCGACGCCACCGGGGCGGCGCAGGGAAACGGCATTTGATAGAGTTCAGCGACGACCAGCTCCCGTTTGAACAGCCTTTCGTAGGCCTCCTTCTTCATCGGATAGGCGACGATCTGAAGGCCGCCATGCTCGGCCGCGCCGGTCAGCTGCTCCTCGGCGGTGATGCCCTTGCCGAGCGGCGCCGCCACGAACTGGCGGATGCGGCCGGCCTTGACCGAAAATCCGTCGAGCCAGGGCTGCCGCGGCACGACGACATAGTCCTGCGGGTGGCGGTGCAGGCCTTCCCGCCAGTCCTCGCCGGAAACCGCGTTGATCTTGCCGGCGGCGATCTTCACGGCGAACGGGTAATCGCCCCAGCCGGCGAAGCAGACCCACATCGCCTCCGCCTGCCACATCGGCATGACCACCCCGCCCCGCCTGCGGAACGTTTCGGGCAGGCCTGGAAAATCGTCGATGTGGCGGAGCGGGAAGCGCCCGAGGCCGGCAGGGAGCGGATAGGTGCGGCCATCGTCCGGGAGTCTCAGCGTGCGCTGAAAGTGGATCGGGCAGACGGCGCTGTCGTGCACATCGGGGAAGCGGAAGTTCAGCATGTCGCGTTCGAGCGTGATCATTTTCGGCCTTTCTCCTGCCCCCTCACCACTCGCCTTCGCGCACCTGCCGAACGACCCTCAGGATCGCATGGTCGGGCGCGCGTCTCATTTGACGGATCAGCTCGGCGAAAAGCTTGGGGCGCCTGCGGATAATCGCCTGCAGGTCGCTCGACACTTTTCCCGCGAGCGCGAGAAGCACGTCCGGATCCTCGCCGAGTTCCTGAGCAAGCTTGACGGTCGTGTCCTCCGAGGGCGGCGCAAGTTCGCCGCGCTCCAGCTTGCTGAGATAGGTCGGCTCGATCCCGACGCGGCCCGCGACCTGCCGGAGCGAATAGCGCGGGTCGTCCTCGCGCCGCTTCTCCCGGAGCTCGCGGACGTGCTCGCCGAACGCCGTCATGTGTAGTATATACTACACACCAATTTGCGCTGCAAGGGTCGCGGCGGATCGAGCGCACGCGCTTTCGACTTTTCTCCCGCCGGAGATGCGGCTACGATTCGTCCATGACATCGATCGTCATAGACGTTCGTCCCGCCCGCGCCGCCGACGCCGGGCAGCTCGCCGACGTCTATGCCAGCTCCTGGCGGGAGGCCTATTCCGGCATCATCCCCGCCGTCACGCTCGAGCGGATGATCGTCAGGCGCGGGGCCGGCTGGTGGCGCGACATCCTGAGTCGCCGCGCGATTCTCGTCCTCGATGTCGACGGAACCGTTGCCGGCTATGCAAGCTTCGCGCCGGCGCGCGGGCGGAGCCACCCGAGCGCGGCAGAGGTGCAGGAGCTTTACCTCAGGCCGGAATACCAGGGGATAGGTTTAGGCGTGCGGCTCTTCTCCGCCACGCTCAAGCGCATCAAGAGCCGCGGCTATGTGCGCGTGCTGGTGCGCGCGCTCGCCGAGAACGACCGCGCGAACGGTTTTTACACGCGCTACGGCGGGCGACTCGTCGCCCGCACCGACGAGTCCCTCGGAGGGCGCACGCTGCCGTGCATCTGGTACGAATTCCGGCCCTGAAAGCCGCTAGCCGAACTTGACGAGCCGAGCCGCGATCTTTTCGGGCTCGCCCTCGACCCGCACCGTCTTCACGCGACTGGTCGCACCGGTGACGACCGACACCGCCGATTTCGGCACGCCAAGTTCTTGGGCGATGAGCTTTTCCAGCGCCGCGTTGGCGGCGCCCTTCTCGGGCGCGGCGCGGACGCGCGCCTTCAGAACCGCCTGCCCATCGGCGAGCGTCTCGACACCTTCCAGCGCATCGCGCCCGCCGCGCGGGGTCAACCGCACACGGAGGCGGACGTCGCCGCGATGCAGCTCGAACGGCGGCGCGCTCACAGGCACGCCTCAGAAGACGTTCGGATAGATGTAGAGCCAGATTACGCGCTGGATGAGGAAGATGATGAGGAGCAGGATGATCGGCGTGATGTCGAGGCCGCCGAAGGGCGGCACATAGCGGCGGATCGGCCGGAGCGCCGGCTCCGTCAGCGCGTAGAGCGTGCGCCCGATCATGCCCACGACCTGGTTGTTCGGATTGACCACCCGGAAGGCGTAGAGCCAGGAGAAGATGGCGGCGATGATAATCACCCACCAATAGAGCTGCAGCGCAAGCAGGGTGACGTCGAGGAGCGCGCGCATCTCGCCTCCGGAATCGCGCGGGTTCAGACAGGCCGCCCCATGTAGACGGGCGAGGCTATGGTTACAAGCGATGGATGGCGGCCGCCGGCGGTGCTACCTTCCTCGCACGGAGGTGGGGCGGCTTGAACCAACGCCAGACGGCAGACCGGGGCTCGCTTCAGAGCCTTTTGAGCGCCGCCGCCAAGGGCGACAGCGGGGCTTTCCGCGCGCTCTACGAGGCTACTTCGCCAAAACTTTTCGGCGTTGTTCTGCGTATCGTACGCAACAGGCCGGTTGCAGAGGAAGTGCTGCAGGAGACCTACGTCAAGATCTGGCAGAACGTGGAGCGCTTCGTGCCGGAAGCGGGCGAGCCCATGGCGTGGCTGACGACGATCGCGCGGAACCGCGCCATCGACCGCATCCGCTCGGAAAAGGTCGAGCAGGCGCGGACGACGGACGACGACACCATCCTGGAGCGCCTGGCGGCCCCTGCCGCCGGCGACCCGGCAATGGCCCGTGCGCTCAGGCACTGCCTGGACGAACTCGACGAGGACGCGCGAAACTGCGTCGTCCTCGCCTATTGCTCGGGATACTCGCGCGAGGAGCTCGGCGAGCGGTTCAACCGGCCGGTCGGGACGATCAAAACGCTGCTCTTTCGCAGCATCAGGCTTTTGAGGGCGTGTCTGGAGCGGGAATGAACGCGGAGCCGCAAAACGACGTCGCCGAACACGTGCTGGGCACGCTCCCGGCCGACGAGCGCGCGCGCTTCGCCG
>JBOHKB010000030.1:0-40665 GCA_050728815.1 Propylenella sp. | reverse complement strand
AGCTGAAACGCCGCGAGCATGATCGCCGTCGTGCCCGATCCTGGGATGCCGAGGCCGAGCAGCGGCACCATGGCCCCTGCGGCGCTGCCGTTGTTGGCCGCTTCCGGTCCGGCGACGCCTTCGATCGCACCGTGGCCGAACTCCTCCGGACGCCGCGTGAGCCGCCGTTCGGCGGTGTAGGAAAGGAAGGTCGGTATCTCCGCGCCGCCGGCCGGCATCGCGCCCATCGGGAACCCGATTGTTGCGCCGCGCAGCCACGGCTTCCACGAGCGCCGCCAGTCCTCGCGCGTCATCCAGAGCGAGCCGCGCACCGGCTCGATCGTCTCCTGCCCGCGTTTCCGCGCGGCCGCGACGGAGAGCGTCTCGCCGACGGCGAAAAGCGCCACAGCGAGGGTCGTCACCTCTACGCCGTCGAGCAATGCGGGCACGCCGAAGGTCAGCCGCGCCTGCCCGCTCTGCAGGTCGATGCCGACGAGCCCGAGCGTAAGTCCGATGAAGAGGCTGACGATCCCGCGGAGCGCCGAGCTGCCGAACGCGGCGGAGACGGTAGTAAAGGCGAGCACCATCAGCGCGAAATAGTCGGCGGGGCCGAGAGAGAGCGCGAAGCGCACGACCCACGGCGCGAGTACAGCGAGAGCGATCGTTGCGAGCGTCCCGGCGACGAACGAGCCGATCGCGGCAGTCGCGAGCGCCGGCCCGCCGCGCCCCGCCCGCGCCATCTTGTTCCCTTCGAGCGCGGTCACGATCGACGCACTCTCGCCCGGCGTGTTGAGCAGGATCGACGTGGTCGAGCCGCCGTACATCGCGCCGTAGTAAATGCCGGCGAACATGATGAGCGAGCCGCCCGGGTCGAGCTTGAAGGTGACGGGAAGGAGAAGCGCGACTGTGAGCGCCGGGCCGATGCCGGGAAGGACGCCCACCGCGGTGCCAAGGGTCACGCCGATCGCCGCGAACAGCAAGTTCATCGGCTGGAGCGCGACGAAGAGGCCGTGGCCGAGCGCGGATAGGGTGTCCATCGAGCCGCGGCCTCAGAAGAGGCGCTCGAGCGGGCCGGCGGGCAGCACGAGTTTCAGCGCCTTGCTGAAGAAGAGCCAGATCGCGAGCGCGCCCGCGACCCCCGCCGGATAGGTGAGCCACAGCGGGCCGCGCCCAAAAGCCCGCGCCGTCGCCGCGAACACCGCGCCGGTGGCGATTGAGAAGCCCGCGATGGGGAGGAGCGCGATCTGCACAACGAGGCCGCCGACGATCCACACCATCGGGGCGACCTCGTCGCGTTCAAGCTCCGGCGCGCGGGCGCGGAACGCCATGATCGCGGTCAAAACGCCTAGGCCGGCGAGGCCGATCGCGATGCCCACGGGGAAGGCGCGCGGGCCGATGCGGGAATAGGTGGCGACGCCGGTGCGCATGTGGGCAACGTCCCACGCCACCACCGCGGCAAGAGCAATGAGGAATGCGGCGACGAAGAGCGCCGCCCAATCGGGGCGGCGCTCAGCCGGTTCGCTACTGTCCGACAGGCTCACTGGGCGATGCCCAGTCCCTTCAGCACCGCCGTCGTCTGCTCGACCTGCCCCTGCAGATAAGCCTCGAAGTCGGCTCCCGCGAGGAATGTGTTTTCCCAGCCTTTCTGCTCCAGAATCCCCTTCCAGGCGGCGGAGTCCACCATCTTCTCCACGGTGGCGACGAGCGTCGCCTTGTCCTCGTCGCTGACGTCGGGCGGAGCGGAGACCATGCGCCAGTTCTGCGTCTCAACGTCGAGCCCGCTCTCCTTCAGCGTCGGCGCGTCGAAGCCTGCGAGACGCTCCCCCGAGCTGACGGCGAGCAGGCGAAGCTCGCCGGACTGAATCTGGCCCTGCCACTCGCCGGTGCCGGAGACGCCCGCGGTCACCTGTCCGCCGAGAATCGCGGCGAGCGCTTCGCCGCCGCCCGAATAGGGGATGTAGTTGATCTTGGTCGGATCGACGCCCGCGGCTTCGGCGATCTGGCCGACCAGAATGTGGTCGACGCCGCCGGCCGAACCGCCCGCCCAGCTTACCGAGCCGGGATCGGCCTTCAGCTTCTCGACAAGATCGCCCATCGTCTGGATGTCGGAGGAGGCGGGGACAACGACTGCCTCGTATTCGCCGGTCAGCCGGGCGATCGGCGTGACATCGGCGAGCGACACGGGAGACTTGTTGGCGATGATGGCGCCCACCATCACGTAGCCGCCGACGATCAGGTTCTCGGCGCTGCCGCGGCTGTCGTTGACGAACTGCGCGAGGCCGACGGTGCCGCCGGCACCCGGTACATTGATCACCTGCACGCTGGAGACGATCCCTTCCTCCTGCAGCGCCTGCTGCATCGACCGTGCGGTCTGGTCCCAGCCGCCGCCCGGCCCGGCCGGCGCCATGATGGTGAGCGCGCTCGGCTGCGCAAAGGCCGGAAGCGCAAAGCCAGCGGCTGCGATCGCGGCGAACAAAAGTCTCTTCATGTCGTTTCCTCCTGCTTGGCTTGCGGCACGCAGCCCTTAACACCGGGCGCCGGAGCCGAGCGATACTAGCGCGCGGTCCGGCGCAGAATCCACCCAATCGCCGGCTGAATCCGTCAGATCCAGCCCTGCAGTTCGCGGAGCACGACCTTGGTGATGACGCGGATGCCCTGTGGCGAATCGTTCAGGCACGGGATGTGCGAAAAATTCTCGCCGCCGTGGTCGAGAAAGATCTTTCGGTTCAGCACCGCGATCTCCTCCAGCGTCTCCAGGCAGTCCGAGACGAAGCCGGGATTGACCAGGGCGATACGCTTCACCCCCTCGCGCGCCAGCCGCTCCACCGTCTTGTCAGTGTAGGGCTGCAGCCATTCCTCCGGCCCGAAGCGCGACTGGAAGGTGGTAAGCAACCGCCCCTCGCGCCAACCCAGCCGCTCGCGGAGGAGCCGCGAGGTCTTCTGGCAGTGGCAATGATAGGGATCGCCCTTCCTGAAATAGGAGACGGGCAGGCCGTGATAGGAAGCGATCAGGTACTCGGGCTCGAAATCGAGCGCGCCGAGATGCTTCTCGATGCTTTCGGCTAGTGCGTCGATGTAGACCGGTTCGTCGTGGTAGGGCGGGACGGTCCTGAGCGCCGGCTGCCAGCGCATGCGCTTCAGCGCGTCGAAGGCGACGTCGTTCACCGTCGCGGTGGTGCTCGCGCTGTACTGCGGATAGAGCGGGAACAGGACGATGCGTTCGCACCCGGCCGTCTTCAGCGCATCGAGTCGCGAGGCGACGCTCGGCTCGCCGTAGCGCATCGCCCAGTCGACGATCACGCCCTCCTCGCTCGCCAACTCGGCGGCGAGTTTCTCTGCCTGCAAGCGCGTGAAAGTCCGGAGCGGCGATTCGTTCCGCTCCTTGTTCCAGATCGATGCATAGAGCGCGCCGCTCCGCTTCGGGCGGACCGAAAGCACGATCCCCTGCAGGATCGGCTGCCACAGCCAGCGCGGCCATTCGATGACGCGGCGGTCGGAGAGGAATTCCGAGAGATAGCGCCGCATCGGCCAGTAGGTTGTGCCTTCCGGCGTGCCGAGATTGACGAGGAGCACGCCGATCCGACCGGCCGCGACAGGCGGGTGCTCGGCCGGGAAGCGCAGCGCGCGCGTCTCCTCGCGGCGATCGTCGATCAATGAGTCGATTGCAGTGGGCTTCAGCAAGAAATCCTCCAATTCCCGCAAAGTATGCCGTGGCGCGACAGCGTCCAGCACTGTGGACAGAAGAGCGCTCCACACGGGTGGCCCGACCTCCGGGATATCTGGTATTACAAATTCCAGGGAGAGAAAAACGGGATGAGCCAATGAGAATCGCGGTGCATGGACAGCAGGCCTTCGGCAAGGCCGTGCTCGAAAAGCTTCTTGAGAAAGGCGAGGACGTGGTGGCGGTGTTCTGCGCGCCCGCGAAAGAAGGGCGGCCGCAGGACCCGCTCGCCGAGCTGGCGGCCGCGAAAGGGCTGCCGCTGCACCAGCCGAAGAGCTGGAAGACCCCAGAAGCCTACGAGCTGATGGCTACCTCAAAGCCGGATGTGTGCATGATGGCCTACGTGACGCTGTTCGTGCCGCAGAACGTCCTCGACGCGCCAAAGCAGGGCACCTTCCAGTACCACCCTTCGCTGCTGCCGCGGCACCGCGGGCCCTCGTCGATCAACTGGCCGATCATCCAGGGCGAGACGAAGACCGGGCTCACGATCTTCTGGCCTGACGAAGGCTTGGACGAGGGTCCGATCCTGCTGCAGAAGGAAGTCGATATCGGGCCGGACGACACGCTCGGATCGCTCTACTTCAACCGCCTCTTCCCGATGGGCGTCGACGCGATGATTGAGGCGCTCGACCTAGTCCGCACCGGCAAGGCGCCCAAAATTCCGCAGGACCATTCCAAGGCGACCTACGAGAGCTGGTGCCGCAAGGCCAATGCGGCGGTCGACTGGTCGAAGCCGACGGCCGACGTCTACAATCTTATCCGCGGCTGCGACCCGCAGCCGGGCGCCTGGACCACGCGCGGCGGAGCCGAGGTGCAGCTCTTCGATTCACGCCACGGCGAGGGCTCGGGCGCGCCCGGCACTGTGCTCGGTGTGTCGGGCGATGGCGTCACGGTCGCAACGTCCGACGGTGCGATTCTGGTGAAGCGCGTACGCGCGGCCGGCGGCGGCAAGATCGCCGCATCGGAATGGGCGAGCGCGGCAGGGGTGAAGACCGGGGAGAGCCTCGGGAGCTGAGCAGAGCTAGGGCCGCGGCTATCTCCCACTTATTCGGAGTTCCGACGAAGCCATTCGGCAAGGTCATGCTCGGAATATTCGTTCGCCGCGAGCCTCAAGAATACGATCGCGGCATCGGCCTCGTCGACCTTCAGCTCGTGACCGTTCAGCTCAAGAAACGCGACCGCAACAACGAAGGCTGTTCTTTTGTTGCCGTCGACAAACGGGTGATTCCGAACGATGCCCCACGCGTAGGCCGCGGCCAAGTCAAACAGATCCGGCTCGGCATATTGCGCAAGATGCTCGGGACGCCCCAAGGCTGACTCAAGGCTGCCTTGGTCGCGAATTCCTTCAACTCCCCCGTTCTCGCTGATTTGCAGGTCGTGGAAGGTCAGAACGGATTCGAGCGCCACCCATTCGACATTCACTTGGCGAGTTCCCGCAGCGTGTTGCGGTACCGACGCATGACGCGCTTCCCGACCTCGACCTGCCTTGCGATCTTGGGGTCGTACGCGCTGATACGGTAACTGCCGCTTCCCTCGGTTAGAGAGAGGCTGTCGCCCTCCCCGACGTGAAGGCGCGACAAAACCTCCCGCGGGAGAATGACTCCAAAAGAGTTCCCGATTTTCCTGACCTTGAGTTCCATTGATCTGGTCCGATGTTATAACGATTATAATAACATAACGAGTGATCCGGAAAAGGCAACCGGTTTCGTAGCGGATGCCCCTACTCCGCCGCGAGCTGGAGAAGCTCGCCCTGCGCCGGCTCGTCGAGCGCGTGGACAAGCCGGTCGCGCTCGGCAAGGACCGGGCGAGCTTGCGCCTCCTTGACGTGCCCGAAGCCGCGGATGCGGAGCGGGTAAGAGGCGAGCGCCAGAGCCGGCCCACTGTTCTCGGCGGAAAGCTTCGCCTCGATCACATCGAGATCGGACTCGTAGTCCTTGAGGAGCTGGCGCTCCCAGCGCCGTTCGGCCGTATAGCGGAATGGACTGAGGAATGTCGGGCGAAGGAAGCGGAGCCGCGCGAGCAATCTGAACGCGCCCATCATCCACGGCCCGAATTTCTGCTTCTTCAGCTGGCCCGTGCGCTTGTCGCGGCGCGCGAAGAGCGGCGGCGCGAGATGGAACTGCAGCCACCCCCAGCTCCCGAACTCGTCCTTCAACTGGCGCTCGAACGAGCCGTCGGTGTAGAGGCGCGCCACTTCGTATTCGTCCTTCACCGCCATCAGCTTGAAGAGCGCGTGCGCGACCTCGGCGGCGACCGCCGTCTCGCCGCCCATCAGGCGGCGCTCGATCCCCGCGATCTGCTCGACGCGTTCCTTGTAGCGGGCGGCGTAGCGGGCGTTCTGGTAGGCGGTCAGGAAAGCGACGCGCCGGTCGACGATGTCTGACAGCGTCGGCGCCCGCTCCGGCTCGAGGTTCAACCCGGCGGCGAGCTCTACGGAAGCGAAATCGACGGCCGCGCGCCGGCCCCACTCGAAGGCGGCGGCGTTCATTTCGGGATCGACGCCGTTCAGGCGGATCGCCTCCAGGAGCGCCCCGCGCGACACCGGCAGCCCGCCCTGCTGCCAGGCGAAGCCGACCATGAACATGTTGGTGGCGATAGCGTCGCCGAGAAGCGCCACGGCGAGGCGCTGCGCCTCGACGAAATGCGCGCGCCCCGCTCCCGCCCGCTCCTCGATCGCCCGTTCGAGCCGGCGTATCGGCAGCGAGAAATCCGCTTCGCGGGTGAAATCGCCGGGATAGGTCTCGTGGCGATTCACGAAGACGCGGGTCTCCCCGGGCCGGATCGCCGCGAGCGCGCTCTTCGAGCCCGCCACCACGATGTCGCAGGCGAGCACGGTATCCGCCTCTTCCGCGGCGATGCGGATCGCGTGAATTTCCTCCGGCTTCGGCGCGATCCGCATATGGGTGGTGACCGCGCCGCCTTTCTGCGCAAGCCCTGCCATGTCGATGATGCCGACCCCGAGACCATCGATATGCGCGGCCATGCCGACGATCGCGCCGACGGTCACGACGCCGGTTCCGCCGACCCCGGTGATGAGGATCGCCTGCGCCCGGTCGAGCGGCCGCAGCGCCGGCTCGGGAACCGGCGGAAGCCGGTCGGGCGACGCCGCGGCGCCCTTCTTCAGCCGCGCACCGTGCACGGTGACGAAGGAAGGACAGAAGCCCTCGAGGCAGGAATAGTCCTTGTTGCAGCTCGACTGGTCGATCTTGCGCTTGCGGCCGAACTCGGTGTCGAGCGGCTGGATGGCAACGCAATTCGATTTTATCCCGCAGTCCCCGCAGCCCTCGCAGACGAGCGAATTGATGACGACGCGCTTGTCGGGATCGGGATAGGTTCCGCGCTTCCGCCGCCGCCGCTTCTCCGCCGCGCAAGTCTGATCGTAGATCAGCACCGAGAGGCCTTTGACGCGCCGCAGCTCCTCCTGCACGTCGGCAAGCCCCGAGCGGTGGTGGATGGTGAGCCCCGCCGGCCACTTCGTGCCGCTCGGATATTTGTAGGGGTCGTCGGTGACGAGCGCCACGCGCTTCGCGCCTTCCGCGACGACCTGACGGGCGACCATATCGACCGTCATCCCGCCCTCGACGGGCTGGCCGCCTGTCATTGCAACCGCGTCGTTGTAGAGAATCTTGTAGGTGATGTTCACGCCGGCTGCCGCGGCGGCGCGGATGGCGAGCGCGCCGGAATGCGCGTAGGTGCCGTCTCCGAGGTTCTGGAAAACGTGCTCGCGGGTGGAGAACGGCGCCTCGCCGATCCAGTTCGCGCCCTCCGCGCCCATGTGGGTGAAGCCTTCGGTGCCGCGATCCATCCAGAGCGCCATGTAGTGGCAGCCGATGCCGGCATAGGCGCGGCTCCCCTCGGGAACGACGGTGGACGTATTGTGCGGACAGCCGGCGCAGAAATGTGGCGTCCGCGCGCCGACATTCTCGGTCGTCCTCACGACCGCCTCGACATGCTCGAGCTGCTTCAGGCGCGCGGCGATCTCGGAATCCTCGGCATAGGCGAGGATGCGCTTCGCGACGATCAGCGCGATCTGGTTGGCGTCGAGCGCGCCCCAGGCCGGCAGGAGCACGTTGTTCTGCTCGTCGCGCTTGCCGACCACCATCGGCGCGGCGGCGCGGCCGTAGAGCTGCTCCTTGAGCTGCGTCTCGACCAGCGAGCGCTTCTCCTCGACGACGAGGATCGTCTCGAGTCCGTCGGCGAAGCGGTTCACGCCGGTCGGCTCGAGCGGCCAAGGCGCCGCCACCTTGTAGAGCCTGAGCCCGAGGTCGGCGGCGCGCTTCTCGTCGATGCCGAGGATGTCGAGGGCGCCCAGCGTATCGAGCCAGCTCTTGCCGAGCGACACGATGCCGAGCTGGGGCCTCGGACCGCCGCCCATCGCGATGTAGTCGAGCCTGTTCTCGCGCAGGAAGGCGAGCATGGCCGGTCGCCGCCAGCGGTGCAGCAGCTCCTCCTTTTCCACGGCGGTTCGTCCGGTGCGGATGTTGAGCCCGGCGGGCGGCATTGGGACATCCGGTCGGACAACCCTCAGCCGGCCGAACGAGGCGTCGATCGATCCCGTCGCCTCGATATTATCCTTGACGCACTTCAAGCCGACCCACACGCCGGCGAAGCGCGACAGCTCCCAGCCGATCAGCCCGTAATCGAGGATCTCCTGCACCCCGGCGGGGTTCAGGATCGGCATCATCGCGTCGACGAAGGCGAACTCCGACTGGTGCGCTGTGGTCGAGCTTTCGCAGGTGTGGTCGTCGCCCATCAGCGCGATCACGCCGCCATGCTTGGACGTGCCGTCGAAATTGGCATGGCGGAGCGCGTCGCCGGAGCGGTCGACGCCCGGCCCTTTGCCATACCAGATGCCGAAAACGCCGTCGTAGCGTCCTTCGCCGCGCAGTTCCGCCTGCTGCGAGCCCCACACGGCAGTCGCCGCTAGGTCCTCGTTGAGGCCCGGCTGGAAGACGATGTCGTTTTCCTCGAGCAGCTTGCCGGCGCGCCACAATTGCTGGTCGAGCCCGCCGAGCGGCGAGCCGCGGTAGCCGCTGATGAAGCCGGCGGTGTTGAGGCCGGCGCGGCGATCCAGCTCCTTCCGCATGAGCGCCAGGCGCACGATCGCCTGCGTGCCGGATACGAACACGCGATCCTTGCCGAGATCGTATTTGTCGCCGAGCGTTATTCCGTGGCGGGCCATCGGCCTTCCTCGCACGCAGAACTATCGCGCAGAATCATCCGCACCGGAAATAGACTCTGGTGTCGGCGACGGAGAAAATCCATCCCGAATTGTACTTGCGCGGAGGATTTTGCCGCTCTGGTTAGTTAGACGGCGACCGGTAGAGCGAGGGCGGGAACGGCACCTCGCTCCGGTCGATGTTCGTCTGGTAGCCGGGTCCGATCGCGAGCGGCCGCTCCGGCAGCACCGTCTGGTCAAGCTCCGAGACAATATCCTTCTCGATCCGCAGCAGTTCCTTGCCTTCCACCGACTTGAGCAGCACGACGACATGGTAGGGGCGGCCCTTTCTCACCCCGCGCACGGCCGGCGTCTCGAACTCGATGCGGCCGCCGCCGCGCGCGGGCCGGCTGAGCACGATCGGATCGCCGCCGGCCGGGTCCTCGAAGCTGGCCTCGATGATCGCGCCAGGCGGCGGATCGCGGCGCGGCACAAGCACGATCCCGTAGCTCGCGGTGGCGTTCCGGTAGTTGAAGATGAAGCCGCCGCCCGCGAATTCCAGGTACTGGCTCTGATCCACGCAGGCGGAAATAGCGAGAAGCGCCAGAGGGATGAGCCAAGCGGAACAGAGTCTCAGCACGCAAGGCACCACGTTTGCAACGTAACCTCGAATGGGGGCGAGCCCGCACGGCTCGCTGTTGCTGCCTTAGACGCTCAGCCGGCCGACGTGAAGCCCCGGAGAGAAGGCCCCTGCCCTACTTCTTCTTCGTCACGCGCTTCGGCTTGCCCTTGCGGCTGCCGCTCGCCAGCTCCTCGAGCTGTCTCTCGCTCATCGACTTGACCATGCTTCTCGACGCTCCCTTGAGCGAGCTCTTCGAGCGTTCGCCGCGCTTGGCGGAGAGGGCAGCGCCGGCCGCCTGTTGCTGTGCCTTCGATTTCGCTGGCATGGATGCCTCCAACCTCTTTCGCTGACAACCGCCCGGCGGAAGCATCGGTTCCCTGAGAGAGCTGCCAGTCGGGCGGCTTATGGCCCGTAGAGCGTGGCCGGCAGCCAGGTCGCGAGTCCAGGCAGCTCCCACAGGATGACAAGCGCCAGGATCTGGATCAGCACGAAGGGAACGATGCCGCGATAGATGTCCATCGTACGCACGCTCGGCGGCGCCACTCCGCGCAGGTAGAAAAGGGCAAAGCCGAAGGGCGGGGTCAGGAACGAGGTCTGCAGATTCACCGCCATCATGATGCCGAGCCAGACGGGGCTCATCGTCCCGCCGTCCGGCATTTCCATCCTGAGCAGCACGGGCGCCACCAGCGGCACGACGATGAAGACGATCTCCAGGAAGTCGATGAAGAACCCGAGCACGAACATGATCAGCATGACTGCGAACACCGCGCCAAGCGCGCCGCCCGGAAGGTCGGAAAGCGCCTCGTCGATGAGCTGCTCGCCGCCGAGGCCGCGGAAGACCAGGCTGAAGAGCGCCGCGCCGATCAGGATCACGAATACCATTGAGGTAATCCTCGCGGTCGTTTCGGCAACTGAACGGAGCACGTTGCGCACCCGCCATGTGCGCCAGAGCGCGGCAGCCACGCCCCATACGACCGCGACGCAGAGGATCAACGCAGCGACGATCCCTGTCCAATCCTCAGCCGAGATCAGGGTCCGCCGGACGCGCAAATCCATGTTCGCAGTCAGAATGAGCAAGCCGATCAGAGAGGCGACGGCGACGTAGATCGGCAGCGGCCGATCCTCGCGCAGGCGGTGGCCTGCGAGAAGGGTCGAGCCGAGAGCGCCCACACCAGCAGCTTCCGTCGGCGTCGCAAGGCCGCCCAGGATCGAGCCGAGGACGGCAATGATGAGCGCCACCGGCGGAATCAGGGAGTGAAGAACCTTCGAGATCGGTACCTCCAGGCCCGGCTCCGCCGGCATGGCCGGCGAGCTTGCCGGCCGGAACACCGCCATGCCGATCTGGAAGAGGATGTACATGCCGACGAGGACGAGCCCGGGGAACAGCGCCCCCGCGAAGAGGTCGCCGACGGAAACCGCGTCCGGGGAAAATATCCCGAGCTTCAGTTGGGCCGCCTGGTAAGAAGCGGAAACCTGATCGCCGAGCACCACGAGCACGATCGACGGCGGGATAATCTGCCCGAGCGTGCCGGCAGCGGCGATCGAGCCGCAGGCGAGCGCCGGCGAATAGCCGCGCCGGAGCATCGTGGGAAGCGACAGCAGCCCCATGGTCACGACGGTGGCGCCGACGATCCCGGTTGAGGCGGCGAGCAGCGCGCCGACGATCGAGACGGAAATGCCCAGCCCGCCGCGCAGTCTGCCGAACAGGCGGCCCATCGTTTCCAGGAGCTCCTCGGCGACCTGCGATCGCTCCAGCATCACGCCCATGAAGATGAACAGAGGCACCGCAATCAGCACCTCGTTGGTCATGGTGCCATAGACGCGCTGCGGGAATGCGGTGAGAAAGGCCGGGTCGAACGCGCCGAGGGCGTAGCCGAGGAGGCCGAATGCGAGCGCCACACCCCCCAGCGTGAAGGCGACCGGGAAGCCGGCGAGCACCGCGACGCAGACCGCAACGAACATCAAAATGTCGAGCGACTGCGCGAGCCCCCCCACGGCGAACCCTTCAGGCCAGCTCGGCGGCGGCCGAACCGTCGAGCCTCTCCAGCTCGCGCCGATCACCGGCGAGCGCGAGAGCGGACCGAACCGCCATGACGATGCCCTGCAGACCCATCTGAACCGCGAAGACAGGTATCACCGTCTTGAGAAGGAAGACGCCGGGGATGCCCGACGTTTCGTGCGAGCCCTCGAGGATCGCCCACGACCGTCCGACATAGCGCCAGGAGATGAGGAGCAGCAGGATGCAGACCGGGATCAGGAAGACGAGCGCGCCGACCAGATTTACGAGCGCGCGGCGCCGCGCCGAGGCCTCGCGGTAGAAGATGTCGACCCGGACGTGCCCGTCGAAAGCAAGCGTATAGGCGGACGCGAGCATAAACAGGAACGCGTGCATATACTGGATCGATTCCTGCACCTGGATGGAACCGATGCCGAAGACATAGCGGCAGATGACGACGAGGACTTGCAGGAGCATCATCGCGACGACCAGCCACGCAACCGCTCGCCCGATGCGGATGTTCACGGCGTCGACCAGGTCAACGAGCGAGCGCATAGGGCGGCCGGTGCGTTTCAGGAGCGAAGACGAAAACGGGGAGCAGCGCGACCGCCTGCTCCCCGATCCTCTTACGCCGTCAGGCTACGAACTTGGCGCGCAGCTCGACGAAGGAGCGTTCCTGCAGGTTCGTCCAGCTGCCGATGTTCTTGCGGGCGGCGCTGAAACTGTCGAATATGCGTTGTCCGAGATCGTCGTCGATCAGGGTCGGTATCAGCTCCTCGCTGGCCTTCGCGAACGTCTCGAATATCTCGTCCGAGAAGCGCTTGACCTGGACGCCGTGCTTGTTGATCAGCTCGTCGAGCGCCGGGCCGTTATTCGCGTTGATCTCGTCGTACATGATGCCGTTCTCGGCGTGGCATGCCGTCTTGACGATCTCCTGATCCGTCGGCGAGAGCTTGTCCCAGACGCCCTTGTTGATGCCGATCGCGAGGGCGGTGCCCGGCTCGTGGAAGCCCGGCCCGTAATAGAACTTCACGATCTTTTGGAAGCCGAAGGCGAGGTCGAGCCACGGGCCCACCCACTCGGTGGCGTCGATCGTGCCCGCCTGCAGCGCCGGGAAGATCTCCGCGCCCGGAAGGGCGACCGCGTTCATCCCCACCTTGCGCAGGACTTCGCCGCCGAAACCCGGCATGCGGAAGGTCAGTCCCTTCAGGTCCTCAGGGGTGTTCACCTCTTCGCGGAACCAGCCGCCCATCTGCGCGCCGGTATTGCCCGCGAGGAACGACTTGATGCCGAACCCTCCGGCCAGCTCGTCCCACAGCTCCTGGCCGCCACCGTAATGGACCCAGGCGTTCATCTCCGAAGCGGTGAGGCCCATCGGCACGGCGGCGAAGAAGTTGAACCCCTTGTGCTTGCCCTGCCAGTAGTACTCCGCGCCCTGGTACATGTCGGCCGTGCCTTGCGAGACGGCATCGAACGATTCGAACGGCGGGACGAGCTCGCCCGCGCCGAATAGGGTCACCTTTATGCGTCCCTCGGTCATGGTGGCGATGCGGTCGCACACGCGCTGCGCCCCGGTCCCCAGCGCCGGATAGTTCTTCGGCCAGGTCATGACCATCTTCAGTTCCATCATGCCCTGCGCGATGGCGGGCATCGGAAACGCAGCGGCGGTCGCCGCCGCGCCGGTAGCAAGACCAGCCTTCTTGATGAAAGAACGACGATCCATTTTCGGCTCCTCCCTCATTGGTGATTTTCAGCAACGTGACATGCGTCCGATAGGCCTGTCCAGCGCTAACGGGCGGCGTATCTCGGTGTTTTTAGGGGTGGTACACTTGGCGCGTCAAACGGAGGTGACGCGGCGGCACCGCTCAACTACATGTGACCTGGAATAACGCGCATTGCCCCGTGGATGATCCCCGCATGAATCCGCTCATCCTCGTCACCGCCGATGTCCGCGAGAGCGACGGCTATGTCTGGCACGCGGCGCTCGAAACCTACCTGAAGGCGCTGACCTGGATCGGCGCCGTGCCGCTCGTCCTGCCGAGCCTCGGCGAGGCGCTCGATCTTGACGGCGTGCTCGACCGCATTGACGGCGTCCTCGTCACCGGCTCGCGCTCGAACGTCCACCCCGAGCGCTACGGCGTCGAAGCAAGCGCGCAGCACGAGCCCTACGACGTCGCGCGCGACGCGACCGCGCTCAGGCTAATCCCGCTCGCGATCGAGCACGGCGTCCCGCTCTTCGCCATCTGCCGCGGTTTTCAGGAGCTGAACGTCGCGCTCGGAGGGACGCTTCACGCCGAGGCGCAGGAGCGGGAGGGCAGCCTCGACCATCGCGCGCCGTATGATCTTCCGGTCGAGGAGCGCTTCAAGCTCGCCCACGAGGTAACGTTCGAGGGCGACAGCCGGCTTGCGGAGATGCTCCATTCGCGATGCATCCGCGTGAACTCGCTGCACCGCCAGGTGATCGACCGGCTGTCGCCGCGGCTTGTCGTCGAGGCGCGCGCCTCCGACGGCACCGTCGAAGCGGTGCGCGTGGCCGACACCCAAGCCTTTGCATATGGCGTGCAATGGCATCCGGAATATTGGGCCTCGACCGACCCGCCATCGGGCGCGCTCTTCCGCGCCTTCGGGAAGGCGGCGCGGGAGCATGCGACGCGGACGATGCCGCTCGCGGCGGAATAGGCGATGTCCGGACACGCCGCACACAGCAACGTCCACGATCATGAGGGCTCGCATCTCGACGAGATGGAGCTAAGGGTAAGAGCGCTCGAAACGCTGCTCACCGAAAAGGGCTATGTCGACCCCGCCGCGCTCGACGTTTTCATCGACACCTACGAGAACAAGATCGGTCCGCGGAACGGAGCCAAGGTCGTAGCGCGCGCGTGGACCGACCCGGATTATCGCCGCCGTCTGCTCGACGACGCGACCGCCGCCGTGGAGGAGTTCGGCTTCGCAGGCCGCCAGGGCGAGCACCTCGTCGCGGTCGAGAACACGCCCGACCTCCACAACATGGTCGTGTGCACGCTCTGCTCCTGTTACCCCTGGACCGTGCTCGGGCTTCCGCCGGTCTGGTACAAGTCCCCGCCCTACCGGTCGCGCGCGGTGATCGAACCGCGCGCCGTGCTGAAGGAATTCGGCGTGGCGCTGCCCGAAACGACCCGCATCCGTGTATGGGATTCGACCGCCGAGATACGCTACCTGGTCGTGCCGATGCGGCCCTCCGGAACGGAAGGGTGGGACGCGGAGCGGCTGGCCGAGTTGGTCACCCGCGACTCGATGATCGGCACTGGCCTCCCGAAGAACCCCGACGCGTCAGAATGAACGGGCCGCACGATCTCGGCGGCGCGCAGGGTTTTGGGCCGATCGCGCCCGAGCCGGACGAGCCGGCGTTCCATGCGAAATGGGAGCGCCGCGTCTTCGCGCTTACGCTCGCCATGGGCGGGACCGGCGCGTGGACCCTCGACATGTCGCGGCAAGCGCGCGAGCGCATTCCGCCGGCCGACTACCTCGCCTCGTCCTACTACGAAATCTGGCTGAGGGGCCTCGAGCGGCTCACGGTCGAGAAGGGCCTGGCGACCGCCGCGGAGGTGGCGAGCGGCAAGGCGAGCGAGCCGCCTGTCTCGCTGCCGCAGAAAGTGACGGCCGACAATGTCGCCGCCGCGTTGGCGAAGGGCGCGCCAACCGAGCGCGAGCCGTCCTCGCCCGCTCGGTTCAAGGTCGGCGACATGGTCCGCGCCCGCGTGATGAACCCGTCAAGCCACACGCGCCTGCCGCGTTATCTGCGCGGGCGGAAGGGCCGGATCGCGGCGGTGCGAGGCGTGCACGTGTTCGCGGACGCGAGCGCCGCCGGTCGCGGCGAGGACCCGCGCTGGCTCTACTCGGTGACGTTCGACTCTCCGGAGGTGTGGGGACCCGAAGGCCGCAACGGCGACGAAATCGCGATCGACCTCTGGGATCCCTACCTTGAGCGCGCCTGAAGCCGGTTGGGACGCGCTCGCCGGCGTCGGCTCCATCCCGCGCGACGCCGACGGTCCGGTCTTCCCCACACCATGGGCGGCGCGCGCCTTCGCGCTCGCCGTGGCCCTCAACGAGCGCGGCCTATTTGCCTGGACCGAATGGTCGGAGGCGCTCGGCCGCCACGTCGCCACGAGTGCGGACGCGGATGCGGGGAATGCCGAGGCCTACTGGCGCGCATGGCTCGCGGCGCTGGAGGAGATGCTGGCGAAGAAGGAGGTCGCGGGCCGCGCCGACCTCGCCGTGTTGAAGGAGGCATGGCGGCGCGCCGCCGAGGCGACGCCGCACGGTGAGCCGATCGAGCTCAGCCGATAGTGCTCGCCCCTCCGGCATAGAGCGATCCGGCGAACAGCACCGCGCCGAGCGCGGTGATGAAGAGCGCCGCGGCAAGCTCGAGTCCGAGTATGATCTCGCCCGACCGTCGGCCGTCGCCCTGCGCCAGCCGGCGTGCAAGGTCCTTCGCGCCGACCGCGAGAGCGGCAAGGACGGCGACGGTGATCGCCGTCCCGAGCGCCATCAGGAAGGTCGAAGCGACGCCCGCCCAGAACACGCCCTGCGCCAGCGCGAAGACGAGCACGACGAGAGCGCCGGAGCAGGGGCGTATGCCGACGGAGAGAATGGCCGCGGCCGCGCCGGAGAGTCCTGGCTTCACATTTGCCGGTGGCGCGATGTGATGATGGCAATGCGCCTCCCCTCCCCCTTGCGGGGAGGGGTTGGGGGAGGGGTGGCTCCGGTCATGGTGGTGAATATGATTGTGGTTGGGATCGTCGTGTGAATGGACCGACGCGGCGCCGAGCGACACGGCGGCTGGCGCTGCCCCTCCCCTAGCCCCTCCCCGCAAGGGGGAGGGGGACGCGCGGAACACCGCCCACGCATCGCGTCCCTTGCGCGCCAGGAGATAGAGCCCGAGAGCTGCCACCAGCGCAAAGCTCCCCGCCTCGAAAACCTTCGCCGTTCCGGTGATCGCCATAGAGGTCATGTTGAGGACGACCGCCATAGCGCCGATCAGGCCGACGGCGACCACGGCCTGCGCGAAGGCGGCGATGAAGGCGATCGCGACGCCGCGGCGGAGCCGCGACTCGTTGGCGACGAGATAGGAGGAGATCACCACCTTGCCGTGGCCGGGGCCCGCGGCGTGCGCGATCCCGTAGAGGAACGAGATGCCGCCGAGCCACCAGAAGGCGCCGCCGTCCTTGAGACCTTTCAGCGCCTGGGTGAGGTCGCGGTTGAACGCTCTCTGCCACGCGGCGATCCGCGCCATCAGCCCGCCGGAAGGCGCCGTGGCGGGCTCGGGAGCCGCCGACGCCGGCTCGGCGGGCGCCTGCTCCGCCGAAGGCTCGGCCGGGAGCGCCGTCAGGTCGCCTGTCTTGCCCGACTGCGCCAATTCTGCCGCCGCATCCGCAGCGGTTCCGGGCCCCGCCGACGCTCCGCACTCGATCCTGGCGCTGTTCTCGGTGCCGGCGGCGAGCGCCTTCATCTCCGCCGGCAGCTCGCGCTGGTCGGCGCCGATCGTCGCAAGCACCTGCGCCGCCGCCGCATCCAGCTCCTGCGCCGGATAGACCGTCAGCCTGCACGCGGCCGGCGCATCGACGAGACGCACCGCCTCTTCGTTGGGCAGCGAGAAGGCGACGTAATATTCGGGGTCGTAAACTTCGAGCAGCATCGCGCTCTTGGAGGAGAACGGCTGCGCGAGCGGCAGCGTGAAGTGGAGGAGGAGCCGTCCGTCGAACAGCTCGAGGAAGTAGTCCTCGGGCGCGGCGAAGCCGGCCTGATAGTCGCCGACGGAGAGGAAGGTGAAGAAGTCGTATTCGGACAAGGACTCGACGTTCTCCTTCGCGAGCGGCTCCAGCTCCTCCTCTGAATATTCGCCATCGCGGTCGGTATCGAGGCCCTGCAGCGCATAGGCCGAGAACGCCTCGTCGAACCGCCAGTGATGACGGATCGCCGCGACGCGGCCCTTGTCGTCGAACACGACCTCCGAAGCGGCATCCACCCAGACATGCGGATGCCCCAGCGCCGCCGCCGGAGCGAGAAGCAGAATCAGAACGACGAGAGCGCGAAGGTGCAAGGCTGCCCCGGTATTGCAAATCGCCCGCTTTCCCGCCGGGCCCCGCCGGACTGCCGCGTCAAGCCGGCGATTTCAAGACTTTTCCATCCGTCGCCTCGGCTCAGCGCTTCGCAACCTCGAGCGCGAGCGCCACGAGGGCACGGTCGGCGCCGCGCGGGCCGATCAGCGATAGGCCGAGCGGACAGCCGTCGAGCGCGGCGAGCGGCATCGACACCTGCGGCAGGCCGGAAAGGCCGGCGATGCACAGCATGGAAAGCGCGCGCTCGCGATAGGCCTGCAACGCCGCGCCGGAGAGGTCGCGCTTTGGCGCGATCGTCGGGACCGTCGGCAGCATCAGCACTGCATCGTCGCCGACGATCCCCTCGACCCTCGCACGATAATCCTTGCGCCGCCCGTCGGCTGCGGCCCGCTCGCCTGCGGGGACGTCGCGGCCGAACTCGAAGCGCTCGCGCACGCCGGGCGTCATGTCGGGGTCGCGGTCCGTGATCCACGCGCCATGCGCCTTCCACGCCTCGACTGCCTGCAGCCGGCGAAAAGTCTCGTACCACTCGATCAGGCCATCCGGCGCGACGGGTACGCCGTCGGCCCTGCCGAGGAGCGATTCGACCTTCGCGACCGCAGGCGAAAGAGCATCCGCCTCCCGGCCAGAGATGAGCCGTGCGAACGCGTCGTCCGCCCTGAAGAGCCGCGTGAGCGAGAAAGCCTTGCGGTCGTCGCCGAGGAATACCGGCGCCACCTTGGCGAACACTGCCGGCTCGTCGGCGAAATAGCCCGCCGTGTCGAAGGACGGGGCAAGCGGCATGGCGCGCCGATTGTCGACGCGGCCGTGCGTCGGCCTGATCCCCCACAGCCCGCAATAGCTCGCGGGCGCCCTCACCGAGCCGCCGGTGTCAGAGCCGAGTGCGAAATCGCAGAGGCCGGCGGCGACGGCCGCGGCGGAGCCGGAGGACGAGCCGCCGGTGATGCGGCCCTCGGCCCGCACGTTGATCGGCTCGGGGAAATGCTTGTTCTGGCCGTTCATGGAGAAGGTCAGTTCGTCGGTCTGCGTCTTGCCAATGAAGCGAGCGCCGGCGTTCAGCATCGCTGCGACGATCGGAGCGCTCTCGATGTGAACGGGGCTCTCGGCTTGCATGATCGGGCTGCCGCCGCCGGTCGGGTAGCCGGCAACGTCGAAGATGTCCTTCACCGCGAGGGTGAGGCCCCTGAGCGGACCAGCCGGCGCGGAGGGCACGGCGACCGCATCGTAGGTCATGAACGCATTCACCGGATCGCTTTTGAGCAGCATCGGAAAGTTCCCCTCTTCGACCCAATAGACAGCACTCCCCGCGCGCGGGCGCAATCTCGCAGAAGCTTGGCCGGTTTGGCGCCCTCCTCTATGCCGGCGCCGAGGAGGTGTTCAGGTGGCGGAAGTGCGGAAGCAGGGGCCGAGGCCCGGCGAGAGGCCGCGCGTGTTCCGCTTCGCGCCGAGCCCGAACGGCTATCTCCACGGCGGGCACGCCTATTCGGCGCTCCTCAACCGGCACGCCGCTGAGGCGACCGGCGGGCGACTGCTGCTCCGCATCGAGGATATCGACATGGCCCGTGCGCGGTCCATGTTCGAGGCGGCGATCTACGAGGATCTCCGCTGGCTCGGGCTCCGCTGGGAGGAGCCGGTCATGCGGCAGAGCGAGCGCTTCGACGCCTACCGGGACGCGCTCGCGGCGCTCGACAGGCTTGGCCTCCTCTACCCGGCCTTTCTCAGCCGCACCGAGGTCGCCGCCGCAGCGGCTTCCCGGGGACCATCTTGGCCGCGCGACCCGGACGGCGCGTCGCTTTACCCGGGGCCTGAGCGCGACTGGCCGAAGTCGCGGCGCGAGGCGGAGATCGCAAGCGGCCGGCCCTATGCGCTGCGGCTCGATGTGGCCCGCGCGCTCCACGGCCTCGACGCGCTCTCCTGGCGGGAGGCCGATCCGTTCGACACCGCTCCTGCCGTCGCGCACGTCGCCGACCCGACGCAATGGGGCGACGTGGTGCTGGCGCGGAAGGAGCTGCCCGCGAGCTACCACCTCTCGGTCGTCGTCGACGACGCCTTCCAGGGCGTGACCGACGTGGTGCGCGGTCTCGACCTTCAGCCCTCGACCTCCGTGCACCGGCTGCTGCAGAAACTGCTCGGCCTGCCCGAGCCACGCTACTTCCACCACCGCCTCATCCTCGACGCGACCGGCGCCAAGCTCTCCAAGTCGCGCGGTTCCGAAACAATCCGCGTGCGGCGCGAGGCCGGCGAAAGTCCTGCGGAGCTGATTGCCGGATTGGGGCTCGACGACGGCCCGAAGGCTTAGGGGCGGTCGTTCAGCCCAGCTACACCGCGCCGACGGCCAGCAGCCATGCGAAGCCACAGAGCGCGAGCGCCGTGGCGCCATAGGAGTATTGGGCGACTCTTCCCTGCGGAACGCGCGCCCCGGCGAAGGCAAGCCCGGCGCCTCCGACCACGCCAACCGCAAAGCCGGCGATATGCGCACCAACGTCGGTGCGTTCGCCGCCTGTGCCGAGGAACGCGAGCAGCATCACGCCTGCGGCAAGCGGCAGCCACCGGCGCAGCCGGCGCGTCCACTGCGACGCCCGCCGCCGCCACATCAGCGCCGCGAGCAAGCCGAGCGCCGCGAACACGGCGGTCGAGGCGCCGATCGCGGTGTGCTGCGTTGGTTGGACGAGGGCGTTCAGCGCATTGCCGATGCCGCCCGCCAAAAGGATCGCGAGCCAGGCGAGCCCCGGGCCGAGCACCTGCGCCAGGAGAATACCGAGCACGCCGCCTGCGACCGCGTTGCTGGCGAGATGGCCGAAATCGATGTGCAGAGTGAGCGCCGTCAGCGCGCGCCACCATTCGCCGCCGAGGATCAGGCCGGCCTCCGCGGCGCCCGCCGACACCCAGTCGACCCCGAACATCCGCCGGCCGGCGACGACGTGGACGACGACGAGCACGGCGGCATAGGCAAGCGCGGCGTCGACGCCCTCCGAGGCGGGGCGAAGCGCCGGCTCAGCGCGAGGGCGGTTCTCACGCCGGTATTCCAGAAGCTCGCGGCTCGCGCGCGCCGCGTCAGCGTCGGAGACGAAGAGGCCGACGCCGCCCTCTTGCGGGATCAGGCGGGAGCCGATGCCGATTGCGGCGAGCGCCAGCGCCTCGCCTTCAGCCTCGCTCGGCAGAAGATAGCGGCCGATCTCGATCCAGCGGTCCGGGACGGCATCTGACAAGAGCGGCTTCCGCGCTTGCGTCTAAGGGGACCGGCGATCTTAGCGCCCGCGATCGGGAGCGGCCATCGCGCCGATGGGGCTTTCAGGGGTGCGGTTTCTGCCATAGAGGTCGCACCTGCGAAGCGGGCGGGGCGCGCAGGTTTCATGGCAGGCACGGCGAGATCGATCCTCATCACCGGCTGCTCGACCGGCATCGGCAACCATGCGGCGCATGCAATGAAGGCGCGCGGCTGGCGCGTCTTCGCCACAGCCCGCAAGCCGGAGGACATCGAGGCGCTCAGGAGCGCCGGCCTCGCCGCGCTCTACCTCGACTATGCCGAGGAGGATTCGATCGCCGCGGCTGTCGAGTCGGTGTTTTCGGACACCGGCGGCACGCTCGACGCGCTCTTCAACAACGGCGCCTATGCGCAGCCGGGGGCGCTCGAAGACGTGCCGACCCCGGTGCTCCGCGTCCAGTTCGACGCGAACTTCTTCGGCTGGCACGATCTCACGCGCCGCGTCATCCCGGCCATGCGCCGCCAAGGCCACGGCCGCATCGTGATGTGCTCTTCGGTCATGGGCTTCATCACCATGGGTTTTCGCGGGCCCTACGCCTCCACGAAGTTTGCGCTCGAGGCCTACTCGGATACGCTCAGGATCGAGCTCGCTGGCACCGGAATCCACGTCGTGGCGATCGAGCCCGGACCGATCCGCACGAACCTCATGAGGAACGCCGTCGCCAAGGCGCGGGCGAATATCGATATCGAGCACTCGGTACATGCGGTCTACTACCGGCGGCGGCTCCGCTCAATGAAGAAGGGCGGGATCACCGTCGGAGAGCTCGGGCCGGAAGCGGTATTCACGGCGCTCGTCAAGGCGTGCGAGAGCCCCAATCCGCGCCCGCAATATTTCGTGACGCAGCCGACCTACTGGATGAGCGGGCTCCGGCGCTTCGCGTCGAAGCGCCAGCTCCATGCCTTCCTGACCTGGGCGACGAGCAAGGGATGAGCAGCTTGAACATAAAGGCGGCGAGGCGCACCTAATTCGGATGGACTCCTTAGGCCAACTGCTCCTCCCCGTCGCGCTCGGCATCGTTCTGATCGTGCTTCTCGCGGGACTCTGGAACATGATGCGCGGCGGCTCCGCCAACACCTCACAGAACCTGATGCGCGCCCGCGTCATCGCGCAGTTCGCGGCGATCCTGGTGGCGATGGCGCTCCTCTGGATCACCCAACGATAAGGCGTTGCCGCGATGCCACAGCCGGTCAAGTTCGCGGCCCGCCCCCCTGCCCGCCCGGCCTCGTTCGGGTAGCATCCAAGGGTCCGGGCGGTTTCGGGGGGCGTGATGCGTGTGATGCGGGCGGCGTTGACGATCGCCTTCGCGGGCGCCGCGTTCGCGTCAGACGCGGCCGCGCAGCAATTTTCCGAGCGCGAGGGGCTGTTCGGCATCTTTGACGAGGTGCGCGGCGGTGCGGTCTACCCGGTGCAGCCGAACGACGATTCCGGCGTGACGCTCAGCGGCCAGCTCTATTTCAAGAGTTTCGTCCCGCCCATGCAGAACTATTGGGCGAACGCGCTGCTCAGGCCGCGGGTGCATGTGGGCGGCAACCTGGCGACGGGTGACGACCCCATAAACCAGGTCTATGCGGGCCTGACCTGGCATTTTCCGATCTACAACTCCTTCTTCTTCGAGGGGAGCTTTGGCGGCACGTGGCACGACGGTCCGCTGGATTCTCCGGGCGACGGCCTCGATCTCGGCTGTCATTGGCTGTTTCGCGAGAGCATCGCGCTCGGCATGGATGTGAACGACAATTGGCGCGTGCTCGCATCGGTCGATCATTCCTCGCATGCCGGTCTCTGCGACGACGGGCGCGCCGGCAATAGCGGCATCACGCATGCCGGGGTTTATGTCGGCTACCGTTTCTGATCGCCGAACCGCCCTCCCCTCGCCGCGACCGTCTCTGTAAGCTGGCCCAATGGTTGTCCTGAACAAAATCTACACGAAGACCGGCGACGACGGCACGACCGCGCTCGGCACCGGCGAGCGCCGCCCGAAGGACGATCTCAGGATCGAGGCCTATGGGACGGTCGACGAGACGAATGCGGCGATCGGCATCGCGCGGGCGGAGCTTTCCGCGGAATACTCCGAACTCGACCAGATGCTCGCCGCGATCCAGAACGACCTATTCGACCTCGGCGCCGAGCTTGCGACTCCCGACGACGGCAAGCCCCGAAAAAGCGAACCGCTCCGCATCGTCCAGTCGCAGGTGGAGCGGATTGAGCGTGACATCGACAGGCTCAACGCCGAGCTGCAGCCGCTCCGCTCGTTCGTGCTTCCCGGCGGAAGCCGCGCCGCCGCGGCGCTCCACCTCGCGCGGACGATCGCGCGCCGGGCCGAGCGGCTGATGGTGACGCTTGCCCGCGAGGAGCCCGGGGGCGTCGGCAAGCCGGCGCTCATCTACATGAACCGCCTCTCCGACTTCCTGTTCGTCGCCAGCCGCTGGGTGAACAAGCGCGGCGAGGGCGACGTGCTCTGGGTCCCGGGCAAGAACCGGTAGCCCAAGCGCGTGTTCATCCCGCTCCACGACGACAATCCGCTTCGCTACCTGTCGCGGCCATACGTCAACGTCACGCTGATCGGCGTGACCGTCGTCTGCTTCTTTCTGACGGGCGGCTTCGATGCGTCATCCATCGACGTCGCCGCGGTCGGATTCGGATTCATACCCGCCGTGGCCAACGGGCTCGAGGCGGTTTTGCCGCAATACGTTCCCGCGCCCGCCAGCTACGTGACCTACGCGTTTCTGCACGCCGACTGGCTGCATCTCCTCGGCAACATGGCCTTCCTCTGGGTGTTCGGCGACAACGTCGAAGACGCGCTCGGGCACGTCCGTTATCTGGCCTTCTACTTCGCCTGCGCGGTCGCCGCCGCGTTCGCCCATTCCTTCTTCAACTGGGATTCCCCTGCGCCTTTGATCGGCGCGTCGGGCGCGGTGGCGGGCGTGATCGGCGCCTATCTGGTGCTGCACCCGCGCGTAAAGCTCTGGATCCTGCTGCTCGGGCGCCTGCCGCTCAGGCTCTCGGCGATGTGGGTGCTCGGCGGCTGGGCCGTGTTCCAGGCGTTCAACGTCCTCGCCGCGGCGGAGGACGATGCGACCGCCTGGTGGGCACATTTGGGCGGGCTCGCTGCCGGCGCGGGGCTCATCGTGGTGTTCCGCCGCCCGGGCGTCGCGCTCTTCGACCGCAACGCGCCGAAGCCGGGTTGACCAACGGGATGCGGCATGGAAGCGGAGCGGCTTGATATGCCCTGCCCCGGCGGCTAGTCCGGGCCGCGGCAAGGCCGAAAGGACCGTCATGAAGGTGCTCGTCCCGGTGAAACGGGTGATCGACGCGAACGTGAAGCCGCGGGTGAAGCCCGACGGCTCCGGCGTCGATCTGACGAACACCAAGATGGCGATGAACCCGTTCGACGAGATCGCGGTGGAGGAGGCGATCCGGCTCAAGGAGGCAGGCAAGGCGACGGAGATCGTGCTCGTCTCGATCGGCCCGGCGCAGGCGCAGGACACGATCCGCACGGGCCTCGCAATGGGCGCGGACCGGGGCATCCTGGTCCATGTCGACGGCATCGTCGAGCCGCTCGCCGTCGCCAAGCTTCTGAAGTCGGTGGTCGAGGCGGAACAGCCGGGGCTCGTCATCCTCGGGAAGCAGGCGATCGACGACGACGCCAACCAGACCGGCCAGATGCTCGCCGCGCTGCTCGGCTGGGCGCAGGGCACCTTCGCGTCAAAACTCGAACTCGCCGACGGTTCGATCAAGGTCACGCGCGAGGTGGATGGCGGCCTGCAGACGGTGACGCTCAAGATGCCGGCGATCGTCACCACCGATCTCAGGCTGAACACGCCGCGCTACGCTTCGCTCCCCAACATCATGAAAGCGAAGAAGAAGCCGATCGACACGAAGACCGCCGCCGATTTCGGCGTCGATACGACGCCGCGGCTGGAGGTGCTTGAGACGGTCGAGCCGTCGAAGCGGCAGGCCGGCGCGAAGGTCGCGTCGGTCGCCGATCTCGTCGACAAGCTCAAGAACGAAGCCGGCGTGCTGTGAGGGATTCCGGATGACCGCGCTGGTTCTCGCCGAGCACGACAACAAGAGCCTAAACGAGGCGACGGCGAAGACTGTCGCTGCGGCGTCAAAGCTCGGCGGCGACATGCATGTGCTCGTCGCCGGGAAGGGCGCGGCCGGTGTCGCGGAGCAAGCGGCGAAACTTCCCGGCGTGACGAAGGTGCTCCTCGCGGAATCGGACGCGCTCGAGCACGGGCTCGCCGAGCCGCTTGCCGCGCTGATCGTGAGCCTCGCCGCGCCGTACGATGCGCTCGTCGCGCCAGCCACGACCTCCGGCAAGAACGTCATGCCGCGCGCCGCCGCGCTCCTCGACGTGATGCAGATTTCCGACGTCTCCGAGGTGCTCGGCCCCGACACGTTTCGCCGGCCGACCTACGCCGGAAACGCGATCCAGACGGTGAAGTCGCGCGAGGCCAAGAAGGTCGTGACCATCCGCATCGCCTCGTTCCAGGCGGCGGAAACGGGCAGCGGCTCCGCGCCGGTGGAGAGCGTGACGCCGCCAGAGAATCCCGGCCTCTCGTCTTTCGTTGAAGAGAGCGTGGCGACAACCGAGCGCCCGGAGCTTGCCGCGGCGAAAATCATCATCTCCGGGGGGCGGGCGCTCGGCTCGAAGGAAAAATTCCAGGAGGTGATGCTGCCCGTCGCCGATGCGCTGGGCGCCGCGGTCGGCGCGAGCCGCGCAGCGGTCGACGCCGGCTACGCGCCGAACGATTGGCAGGTCGGCCAGACCGGCAAGATTGTCGCGCCCGACCTCTACATCGCCTGCGGCATATCGGGCGCGATCCAGCACCTCGCCGGCATGAAGGATTCTCGCGTCATCGTCGCCATCAACAAGGACGCGGACGCGCCGATCTTCCAGGTTGCCGATTACGGCCTTGTCGCCGATCTATTCCACGCGCTTCCCGAACTGCAGGCGGAGCTGAAGAAAAGGGCGGAGCAACAGACTTGAGCCCCGGCCGTTCCCGGCAAATTCGCACGAACGCCGCTTCCTCTTTGCCGGTGCTTGCGGGATATTCCGCGCGGGCAAGAACGGGGCGCAAGGCATGGCTGACATGAAAACGATCGGCGTGGTCGGCTCGGGGCAGATGGGCAACGGCATCGCCCATGTCTGCGCGCTCGCCGGCTATTCCGTGGTGTTGCACGACGTGAGCGAAGATCGTGTCAGGGCGGCGCTTGCCACCATCGACGGCAACCTCGCGCGCCAGGTCTCCTCCGGCCGCATCACCGAGGAAGCTCGCAAGGAAGCGATCGCGCGCATTCAGCCGGCGCTTTCTCTCGACGCCTTCGGCGACGCCGACCTCGTGATCGAATCCGCCACCGAGAACGAGGCGGTCAAGCGCAAGCTCTTCACCGAGCTTTGCCCGGCGCTGAAGCCCGCCGCCATCCTCGCCACCAACACCTCGTCGATCTCCATCACCCGGCTCGCCGCAGCCACCGACCGCCCCGAGCGGTTCATCGGCATCCATTTCATGAACCCGGTGCCGGTGATGGAGCTGGTGGAGCTGGTGCGCGGCATCGCCACCGACAATGCGACCTTCGAGACGGCGAAGGTTTTTGTCGAGAAGCTCGGCAAGAAGATCGCGGTGGCGGAGGATTTTCCGGCCTTCATCGTGAACCGCATCCTGCTTCCGATGATCAACGAGGCGATCTACACGCTCTACGAGGGCGTGGGCACGGTCGACGCGATCGACATGGCGATGAAGCTCGGCGCGCATCACCCGATGGGGCCGCTGGAGCTCGCCGATTTCATCGGCCTCGACACCTGCCTCTCCATCATGCAGGTGCTCTACGAAGGGCTCGCGGATTCGAAATACCGCCCCTGCCCGCTGCTCGTAAAATATGTCGAGGCCGGCTGGCTCGGCAGGAAAACCGGCCGCGGCTTCTACGACTATCGCGGCGAGAAGCCGGTTCCGACGCGCTGAGTCTTCGGCAAAAACGCTGGAAATCCTCGCTCTGCCACTGGACAGAACAGATGAGGAACGCGTAGTCTCTCGGCGGATTCAGCGTAAGCCGGAAACCATGAAGCCGACCTTCTACGAGTTCTTCGCCGGAGGCGGGATGGCGCGGGCCGGCCTCGAGCCGGACTGGCAGTGCGTGTTCGCTAACGACAATGATCCGAAAAAGGCAGCGTCGTATGTCGCGAACTGGGGCAACAACGAATTCCGGCTGGGCGACGTCTTCGATCTGAATGCACCTGACCTTCCGGGTGAAGCCGATCTCGCGTGGGCGTCTTTCCCGTGTCAGGACTTGTCACTGGCGGGGAATGGTGGGGGATTGGACGCCAAACATTCCAGCGCGTTCTGGGGTTTTCACGATCTGATTTATGGCTTGAAGATGCGTGGGCGCGCACCGCGGCTGCTCGTGCTGGAAAACGTTGGGGGCACCGTTACTTCGAAGGATGGCCGTGACTTCGAAACGATCTGCCGGGCTCTGAAAGAGCTCGGCTACGTTTACGGCGCGATGATGCTTGACGCTGTTCACTTCGTTCCCCAGTCGCGTCCACGCCTCTTTGTTGTTGCCGTGCGTTGCGATCTTGAGCAACCCGCGTCGTCCTTCGCAGATAGCCCCTCCAAACTCTGGACTTCGGACGCGCTGAAAATCAGCTACGCGCGACTGCGACCTGACCTACGAAAGGCTTGGCGGTGGTGGCAATTGCGAGCGCCCGCGATCCGAACTACTGAGCTGGCGGATGTGATCGTCGATGATCCAACTGACGTTGGCTGGCATAGCCAGGCCGAAACGCAGCGGCTGCTCTCTTTGATGGCTCCCCAAAATGTCAGGAAAGTGGAGGCGGCAAAGTCCAAAGGCCACAGGGTAGTTGGGACGATCTACAAACGGACGCGAAGAAACGATGCTGGCATTAAGACACAGCGAGCCGAGGTACGGTTCGACAACATCTCAGGTTGCCTCCGCACTCCGGCAGGGGGATCGAGCAGACAAACGATCATAGTGGTAGACGGCGACCTCGTTAGGACGCGTTTATTGTCCACCAAAGAGGCAGCGCGGCTTATGGGTCTTGGCGACTACACTCTGCCGACACGTTACAACGAGGCTTATCACCTGCTGGGAGATGGGGTGGCGGTGCCGGTCGTGCGGCATCTCTCAAGCTTTCTCCTCCAGCCGATTCTCAACGCAATCAAAATTCCAGCCGAAGCGTTGGTCGCAGCGGAATAATGGACCCGGTTCAGAAGGCCGCTTTGGACGCTTTCGACGCGGCGCACATCGGCTCCTCAAAAGGCTCCCTCTCATTTGTGCTCATAATTACGAGAAAGCTGAAGTCGCGGCAATTCCCCATAGAGCCTGACGATTTCCGCACAGCGCAAGAGGGTCAAGTAGCTGGCCTCGGCGGTGGGGCTATCAAAAGGATACTAAAGGAACATGGGATAGAGCGCATCCTCTCCGATGAAGGCGGACGGACAAGTCGCGGCAACATGGGGCGAATGAGAGCATATGCAAACGTCCTCAACAAACTTTGGCGAAAGCAGGCGCTCAATCTCGACGAAGTGGAGACTTACTGGATCGAGCGCGTCCTCGCCTATTTTGACTCACAACCTTTCGCATTCAAACTCGATCCTTCGAAGTCTCTTCGGGCCTGCGTTCATAACCTTATCGAACAATCAATAGAGCGGCAGCGCGAGGTTAGTGGAACCATGTACGCCGGTGCGATCATGCAGCACCTTGTGGGCGCTAAGCTCGACCTTATTACCGATGGCAAGATCGACCACCACGGGTTCGCTACCGCTGACGCCCCTTCCAATCGGACGAGCGATTTCTCCGTAGGAGATGTCGCAATTCACGTCACCACCGCTCCCAGCGGAGCGCTAGTCCGGAAATGTCGGCAGAACCTGGAATCGGGACTGCGTCCGTTGATCATTACCACCGAGGACGGGCTTGGGGGCGCGAAGGCGCACGCGAGCCAAGCGGTACTCAACGATCGGATTGATGTCATCGAAATCGAGCAGTTTCTGGCATCGAATCTATATGAATGGAGCGAGTTTGACCGCGACGCGCGACCGGCGACGGTCCAGCAGCTAATCGACCGTTACAACGAAATAGTTTCCAAGTGCGAGAGCGACCCCAGCCTGAGAATCGAGTTCGTGGGGTGACAATACCTAGTGACCTTCGATCCGCGACAATGCGCGCGGTCAAGGGCCGCAATACTACGCCAGAACTGACTGTTCGCCGTCTTCTTCAGCCCATTGCCCCCGGTTACCGCCTGCATCGCCCCGATGTCCCCGGCAAACCCGACATCGTCTATTTCGGCCGCAAGCGCGCCATCTTCGTGCATGGCTGCTTCTGGCATGGGCACGACTGCGCTCGCGGCGCGCGCATGCCTAAGACCAATGTCGACTACTGGTCGGCGAAGATCGAGCGGAACCGTCGTCGCGACGAGCGCGTGCGCCACGAATTGGAACAAGCCGGGTGGAAGGCGCTCGTCGTGTGGGAATGCGAACTCCGCGACGCGACGCGATTGAGAAAGCGGCTCAAGTCCTTCCTGAAGGTGTCGCGCCTGGTCCGCGTCGCGTGAACCGCTAGGCCGACCTCGCCGCCGCTGGCTTCCCGTACTCGTCCCGGAGCCGCACCCATTCCATCGGAAAGCTGAGAGCGGCCTCGTCGCGGCCCTTCGGCACGAGGTCGAGGATCTGGTATGCGGTGTTCAGCATGTCGAGCCCGCGCGCGTAGCAGGAATATGTGCGAAAGATCGCGCCGGTCTCATCCTTGTAGAACACGCTGACGCCGGGCGCCTCGGGGCCGCCGAAACGCACGGTGCCGAAATTGTAGAGCTTGTCGCCGGAGTCGCGCTCGGCCTGCGTGAAGGAAACGCCGAAATCGCGATTGAAGTCCGTGCCGGCCGATGACAGCCAGCGAAAGCTCCAGCCCATGCGCCGGCGGAAGGCCTCAAGCTGCGCAAACGGCGCGGCGGAAGTCGCCACCAGCGCAACGTCGCGCTGGCGGAGGTGATCGACGATGCCGTTGTAACTGTCGGCCCAGAACGAGCAGCTCTTGCAGCCGGCCTTCCACTCCTGCGGATACATGAAGTGGTAGACGACGAGCTGGCTGCACCCCTCGAAGAGGTCGCCGAGCGAATGCCGTCCGTCCGCATCCTCGAACGAGTACCTCTCGTCGATCCGCACCCAGGGCAAAGCGCGCCGCTTCTCGCTCAGCGCGTCGCGCGCCTTGGTGAAGCGCTTTTCTTCGTCCATCAGCGCGGTCCGCGCCGCCAGCCACTCCTCGCGCGAGACGATCTTGTGCGCTTCCATCGTGAGCCTCCATGGCATTCTTATTTAACGCTAGTGTTAAATAGAGACCGGGCGCATCGTCTGTCAAGCGGTCAGCCGCTTTCCGCTGCCTGCCCCTTGATCGCCGCCTCGATCAGCCTGCGGCCGTCGTCAGAGTCCCATTCCGCCGGGCCGTTAATGTGGCCGAGGCGGCACCCGTCGCGGTCGAGGAGCACGGTGACAGGCAGCCCGACTGCGAGTCCCCGCCGCTTCAGTTCCTCAAAAATCTTGGTGGTCCGGTCAGTGTAAAGCGGCAGATTCTTGACGCCCATGTTCTCTAGGAACTGCGCCGGCCGCTCGCGGTCGCCCGTGTCAATCGAGACCGGCACGACGACGAAATCCTCGCCGCCGAGCGCCGCCTGAAGGCGATCGAGCGCCGGCATCTCCTGCCGGCAGGGTGCGCACCACGTCGCCCAAAGATTGACGAGCGCCACACGGCCCTGGAAGTCGGCGAGCGTCTTCGCCTCGCCGTCAGCGCCCGTGAAGGCAAGCTCGGACAGCTTCTCGGGCATTTTGGCGAGCTGAAAGGCGGCAAGCTCGCCTCCCACAAGCGGGTCGAGCGCCGCCGCGCGCGACCCCGCCGCCGAGCAGACGGAATCGCCGCCGCGATTGCGTTGCTCGCCGAGCGTCACGTATACCGCGCCAAACAGCGCCACCAGAACGGCGACGGCGGCGCCGGGGCGCCAAAACTTCCCGATCGGGCTTTGCTTATCGGCCATAGAGACGCGCCTCGCGGCGAGGGACCATGAAGAACAGAATGTGGGGCGGCCGGTTCGGTGAAGCGCCGGACGCCCTGATGGAGGAGATCAACGCCTCCATCGACTTCGACAAGGCGCTCGCCGAGCAGGACATTGCCGGCTCGCGCGCGCATGCTGAGATGCTCGCCGACCAAGGCATCATTTCCAGCGAAGATGCGAAGCGAATTGTCGCGGGTCTAGACAAAATCGCGTCAGAGATTGCTGCCGGCGAGTTCACGTTCTCGCGCGCGCTCGAAGACATTCACATGAACATCGAGGCGCGGCTCAAGGGGCTGATCGGCGAGCCGGCGGGCCGGCTGCACACCGCGCGTTCGCGGAACGACCAGGTGGCGACCGACCTGAGACTTTGGGTGCGCGACGCGATCGACGCGATCGACCATCAGCTGCACGCGCTGCAATCGGCGCTCGCGGCGAAGGCCGAAGCCTATGCCGACGCGGTGATGCCCGGCTTCACGCATCTCCAGAGCGCGCAGCCGGTGACCTTCGGCCATCATCTCCTCGCCTATGTCGAGATGCTTCAGCGCGACCGCGGACGCTTCGCCGATTGCCGCCGGCGGCTCAACGAATGCCCGCTCGGTTCCGCAGCGCTCGCCGGCACTGCCTTCCCAATCGACCGTAAGGCGACCGCGGCTGCGCTCGGCTTCGACCGGCCGACGGCGAACTCGCTCGACGCCGTCTCCGACCGCGATTTTGCGCTCGAGGCGCTCGCGGCCGCGTCGATCTGCGCGGTGCATCTCTCGCGTTTCGCCGAGGAGATCGTGCTCTGGTCGACGGCGCAGTTCCGCTTCGTAAAACTCTCCGACCGCTTCACCACCGGCTCCTCGATCATGCCGCAGAAGCGCAATCCGGACGCCGCCGAGCTGGTGCGCGCCAAGGCCGGCCGCATTTTTGGGGCGCTCGCCACGCTCACGCTGGTCATGAAGGGATTGCCGCTCGCCTATTCGAAGGACATGCAGGAGGACAAGGAGCAGGTTTTCGACGCGCTGCCGGGCCTCTCGCTCTGCCTCGCCGCGATGACCGGCATGGTCGCCGACATGACGCCGGACCGCGAGGCGATGCGCGCGGCTGCCGGCGCGGGATACTCAACCGCCACCGACCTCGCCGACTGGCTCGTGCGCGAAGCGGGCCTCCCGTTCCGCGAGGCGCATCACGTGACCGGCCGCATCGTGGCGGAGGCGGAGAGGCGCGGCGTGGCGCTCGATGCGCTGCCGTTCGAAGCGATGCAGGCCGTGCACCCGGCAATCACGGAGAAAGTTTACGGCGTGCTGTCGGTGGAGGCGTCGGTGGCGAGCCGCACGAGCGAAGGCGGCACGGCACCGAAGAACGTGCGCGCGGCTGCACGCAGATGGATTTCGAAGCTTGCGGCTGAGAGCGGCGAAGTCTGTGTCTGCATCGAACCGTTCCGCGAAACAGCACAGAATTACTCGACAACCATCAAACTCGAAGGCGAGGAGCGGTGGTTCGACAAGAAATTCGTTCGGGTTGTTAGCAAAACAGGAAACTCCATCGTTCTTGCGATGCCAAGAGCGTATGCTGACCAGCGCAGGGGTATCAGCAGTCTGATCCTAGGTTCTGAGAAGGGTGATGCGTAAGCAGCGCTCTCCGCTATAGTCGCCGCGGGGGTTCTCATGCCGGTCCGCTCGCTGATCATCGTCGTTCTCGCCGCCGTCGCGGTTTCCGGCTGCGGCCGGCGCGGTGGGCTTGAGGCTCCCGGCGCAGTGGCCGAGGACACCGCGCAGGCGCTTCCCGAGGACGGCATTTCCCCGCTCGACCCCGGCTCATCCGTCGTCGGCGCGCCGGCGGAACCGCAGGCTGCTCCGCCTCCGCGCCGGCGCTTCTTCTTAGACTTCCTGCTCTAGGCGGCCCCGTGCACCATTTCGTGCATCGCGCTGGCGTGCTCCACGCCGAGGACGTTCCCGTGCCGGCGATCGCGGCGGCGGTCGGCACGCCGTTCTATTGCTATTCCACCGCAACGCTCACCCGCCACTACCGCGTCTTCGACGAGGCGTTCGCCGGCCTCGACCACATGGTCTGCTATTCGCTGAAAGCGAACTCCAACCAGGCGGTCGTCGCCACGCTGGCGCGACTCGGCGCGGGCGCGGACGTGGTGTCCGAGGGGGAACTGAGACGCGCGCTCACAGCCGGGGTGCCGGCCGAGAAGATCGTGTTCTCCGGGATCGGCAAGAAGGAGCACGAGCTGGTCAAAGGGCTCGAAGTTGGCATTTTCTGCTTCAACGTCGAGTCGGAGGGGGAGCTTGAGCTGCTGTCGCGCCTCGCCGCGGCGCGCGGTCAGACTGCGGCGGTCAGCCTCCGCATCAATCCCGATGTCGACGCCCGCACGCACGAAAAGATTTCCACCGGGCGGAAGGAGAACAAGTTCGGCGTTCCCTTCACGCGCGCCCGCGAGGTCTATGCGCGCGCGGCGAAGCTGCCCGGCATCCACGTCGTCGGCATCGACACGCACATCGGCAGCCAGCTCACCGACCTGCAGCCCTTCGACAACGCCTTCCGGCTGATTTCCGAACTGGTCGTGGAGCTACGCGCCGACGGCCACCGAGTAGAGCATGTCGATCTCGGCGGCGGGCTCGGCATCCCCTATCGCGAGGACGCGGCGGCTCCGCCGCTGCCGATCGCCTACGCCGACACAGTGAAGAAGCACATGAACAAGATCGGCTGCCGCGTGCTCTTCGAGCCGGGCCGGCTGATCGCCGGGAACGCGGGCATCCTCGTCACGGAAGTCATCTATGTGAAGGAAGGCGGCGATCGCATCTTTATCGTCGTCGACTCGGCGATGAACGATCTCGTTCGCCCGACGCTCTACGACGCCTACCACCGCATCGGCCCGGTCACGGAGACCGATGCTCCCGAAATCGTCTGCGACATAGTCGGCCCTGTGTGCGAGAGCGGTGACTTCTTCGCCCGCGGACGCAGCCTGCCGCGGCCCGAGCCTGGCGATCTTCTGGCGATCTACTCCGCCGGCGCCTACGGCGCGGTGCAGTCCGGCACCTACAATTCGCGCCTGCTCGTGCCGGAGGTGCTGGTGAAGGACGCCGAGTTCGCGGTCGTCCGCCCGCGCCAGACTTTTGATGAGCTGATCGGGCTGGACCGGATGCCGGACTGGCTGGCCTGACGACGGAAGGGCGTCGGCCTACTGACGGATATCACCTATAGGTGTATGATTGCGACTTGTGGTTTATCCGCGCGGCGTGTCGCGCGGCCGGCAAGGGGGCAGCGATGGTTCAGTATTCGGGGATTCGATTTTGGAAGGATGCAGCTGCAAAATCCCGGACACTCGATCGGCTGCTCGCCCTGCGCACGGGGCTGGCCACCACGGTCACGCAGAGCAACAAGCAAAGCTCCTTCCACCTTGCCACCTGGAATATCCGCGACCTCGGCGGACACCGTCTCAACCCAGCGCCGCGTTCGCCTGAATCACTCATTTACGTCGCGGAGATCATCTCGGCTTTCGACCTCGTCGCGGTGCAAGAGGTCAACGAGGATATGCGCGAGTTCAAAGCGCTGATGCGCCGGCTCGGGCCCTACTGGGAGTACATCGTCACCGACCAGAGCGGAAACATGGAGCGGCTCGCTTTCGTCTACGACACGCGCAAGATCCGATTCCGCAATCTGGCGGGAGAGATTGTCCTCGCGGCCAAGAAGGGCAAGACCCCGCCGCAGTTCAATCGCACCCCTTTCCTCGTGGCGTTTCAGGCCGGCTGGTTCAAATTCAACCTTTGCACGGTCCACATCTACTATGGCTCGGCCGACGATACCGCGGTGCGGAAGCGCGAAATCGGCGACATCGCGAACTTCTTCGCCGAGCGGCAGAAGAAGAACGGCGAAACGTACATCCTGCTCGGCGACTTCAACATCCTCAATCCCGAAGACGAGCTGTTCGGCGCACTTCTGGGAGGCGGGTTCGAAGTGCCGGCGAAGATGCGGAGGCCAACCGCCTTTTCCGGCAATTTCTACGACCAGATCGCTCTCCGCACGAAGGCGAAGGAGGTGGAGATCGTCGATTCCGGGGTGTTTCAATGGCAGGACTACGTATTCCGCGACGACGACTTCGCGTCATACAGCGGTCTGCTGCCGAAGAAGACCAAGACCGGCAAGGACGCGAAGATCAACCTTGGCGCCTATCGGACATGGCGCACCTGGCAGATGTCCGACCACTTGCCGCTCTGGGCAGAGATCAAGATCGACTTCACCGAGGACTACCTCAAGAGCCTGAAGCCAGGTGGCGAGCCCCTGGCAAACTTCCCCGACACTGGAACCGAGGCTGAACCCGGCGGCTCCTGACAAGCCCAGAGACACGCGGATGGCCGGCGCTGATTGGAACTCGCGCGGCGCGTTCCCGCTTTTTCCGGCATGCAACTTGCTGTGATTTGCGCGCCTTTGTCTGGCCATTGTGCGGGTGCGTGATACTTAACCCGAACGCTTGTATGATGAATCGATGCCGCTGAAAGCTTCGCGCCGGAGCGACCGCAAGCTCATGCTGCTTGAGCGGGCGATCCTGTGCGCGCGGGTTGCGGCGGCGTGGGAGCGGCTGTGGCCGCTCGCCGTCCCGATCCTCAGCGTCGCCGGCGCCTACGTCGCGCTTTCCTGGCTCGGCTATTGGCGGCTCGGCGGCGATTGGCTGCGCCTCGGCACGCTCGCCGTCCTCGGAGCCGCTCTCGCTTTCGGCCTGATCCGGCTCATCCGCGTCCGGCTCCCCGACCGCTTCGAGGGGATGCGCCGCGTCGAGCTCACCTCCGGGCTGCCGCACCGGCCGGCGCGCGGCCTCTCCGACACCATGTCGCCCGTCGCCGACGATCTCGCGGCGCGGGCGCTCTGGCGCGCGAACCAGGAGCGTCTCTACGCCTCGCTCAAAAACCTCCGCGCCGGCCGGCCGCAGCCGGGCATGACGGAGCGCGACCGGAACGGCCTCCGCTTCGCCGTGCCGGTGCTGCTTGCGGTCGCCTTCGCCGTCGCCTGGGGCGAGTGGACGCCGCGGCTCGCCGAAGCCTTCTCGCCAATCCAGCCTCCGCCCGTCGCGGTCGCCACCCGCATCGACGCCTGGATCGATCCGCCCGCGTATACGAGGCAGGCGCCCGTTTTCCTCTCCCGCCGCACCGGCGCGGCCGCCGCGGAGCCGGTCACCGCGCCTGAGGGCAGCAAGCTCACCGTGCGCGTCGTGTCGCGCGACCCGGCCCAAGTGACGATCGAGAGCGATGGCGCGATTAAAGGGCTCGCGCCGAAAGCCGAGGGACGCTCGGAAGCGACGGAGGAGGTCATCCGCAGCTACCAGTCGGTGCTCGTGAGCGACGCCACCGTCAGGATCGCTCACGCCGACGGAGAGACGGCCTACCCGATCGAGGTCACCGAGGACCGGCCGCCGACAATCGCGCGCGGGCCGATGACGGTGAACCGCTCCGGCTCGTTCACGCTCAACTTTCCGGTCACCGACGATTACGGCGTGACCGAGGGGAACGTGACCTTCCGTCCCGTCGAGGAAGAGAAGGATGTGCGGGCCCTCGTGGATGAGCCTCTGGCCGCGCTCCGCATCGACCGCAGCCAAGCCCGCGACGGCACGGCGCGCGGCGACGCGCGGCTCGAATCGCACCCCTATGCCGGGCTCGAGGTCAACGCCGACGCTGTGGTGAAGGACGCCGCCGGCCAGGAAGCGCGTCCCGTCGATCAGGGCCGCATGACGCTTCCGGCGCGGCCCTTCTACAACCCGCTCGCGCGTGCACTGGTGGAGCAGCGGCAGATCCTCGCGCTCGACGCCAACAAACGCCAGCTGGTCACGACCGCTCTCGACGCGCTGACGCTCGCGCCTTCCAGGATCAAGGATTCCGGCATCTATCTCGGGCTGCGCGTCGGCCATGCGCGTCTCGTCAATGCGCGCAGCGACGACGATCTCCGCGATGTTCTCGACTATCTCTGGGAGATGGCGCGCGCCATCGAGGACGGCGAACTGTCCGACGCCGAAGAGCGCCTAAACGCAGCACGCGAGGCGCTCAAGCAGGCGCTGAAGGATGGCGCCTCGCAGGAGGAGATCGCGCGCCTGATGGACGAGCTGCGCCAGGCCATGCAGGAATTCATGCAGAGCTTCATGGCCGAGATGGCGGAGCGCGGCATCCAGAATCTTCCGCCGATGCCGTCCGACCAGAACATGCAGGAGCTGAGCAATCAGGACCTGCAGGACCTTCTCGACCGCATCGAGCAGCTTGCGCAGATGGGCGACATGGAGGCGGCGCAGCAGCTCTTGAGCCAGCTGCAGCAGATGCTCGACAACCTGCAAATGGCGCAGCCCGGCGAGATGTCGCCGATGGACGAAGAAATGCTGCGGCAGATGGACGAACTCGCCCGCATGATGCAGGAGCAGCAGCGGCTGATGGACGACACGTTCCAGCTCAACCAGGGCCGCCGTCCTGGCGAGCGCGGCCAGCAGGGCGGCCAGGGCCCGCTGACGCAGGAGCAACTGGAGGAAATGCTCCGCCAGCTGCAGCAGGGCCAGGGCGAGCTTGCCGAGCGGCTGCGCCAGCTGATGGAGGAGATGGGCCAGGGCGGAGAGCAGGGCGAAGGCGAGGGCCAGCAGCAGGGCGAGAACGGCGAGGGCATGCAGCCCGGCGAGGGCGAGGGCATGGGCCGTTCGCTCGGCCGCGCCGGGCGCGCCATGGGGGACGCGACGCGCTCGCTCGGCGAGCTCGCCCCCGGCGACGCCTACGGCTACCAGGGCGAGGCGCTCGACGCTCTGCGCGAGGGGCTGCAGGGCATGATGCAGCAGATGTACGCGAACCAGCCTGGCCAGGACGGCCAGCAATTCGGCGGCCGGCCCATGGGGCGGCGCGACCCGCTCGGCCGGCCGGAGCGCACCGAGGGACCGGACCTCGGCCAGAACGTCAAGGTTCCCGACGAGATCGACGTGGAGCGCGCACGGCGCATCCTCGAGGCGATCCGCAACCGCCTCGGCGAGCGCTTCCGCCCGCGCTACGAGCTCGAATACCTGGAGCGGCTGCTCAATCTGGAGTGAAGCGGGAGGTTACGCCGCCTTCTCGGCCTCTTCCGTGTCTTCGTCGGCGGTGGCCGCGCCGGTTACCGCCTCGCGAATCTGCTCGAGCGTGAAGGGCTTCGTGACCACGTCGCGGATCTTCTCGGCGAGGTCTTCGGCGCGCTCGCGCTGATCGGCGAAGCCGGTCATCAGCAGGATCGGCAGGCCCGGCCACTGGCCCGACGCCTCGTGCGCCAGCGCAATGCCGTCCATGATCGGCATCTTCACGTCGGTGACGAGGAGGTCGTAAGCGCCCTCCATCTCCGTCAGACGCTCGAGCGCCTCCACTCCGTGGCAGGCGGTGTCGACGTCGTGGCCGTCGAGCTCGAGCGCGCGGCTCACGAAGGCTCGCACCGAATCATCGTCTTCCGTCAGGAGGATACGCATGACCTCTCCTATTGCCCGGCTTCGCTCGGAGTGGGTTCGAGCACGCCCACATAGGGGAGCTCGCGCCAGGCATGGGCGGCATCCATGCCGTAACCCACAACAAAATAGCTCGGACAGGTAAACCCAACGTAATCGGCCTCGATCTCCGCGCGGCGGCCCTCGGGCTTGTCGATCATGACGGCGATCGAAGCGCGCCGCGCGCCGCGCGAGCGCATCAGGTCGCGGGCGAACCGGAGCGTCAGGCCCGAATCGAGCACGTCGTCGACGATGAGGACGTCGCGGCCGGAGACCGCGACCTCGATGTCGCGCCGGACCTGGACCTCGCCGGAAGTCTCAAGCCGCGATCCGTAGCTCGCCAGCGATATGAACTCGATCTCCAAGCCTACGCCCTCCAGAGCAAGCGCGCGCACAAGGTCGGCTCCGAAGACGAAGCCGCCCTTGAGCACGATGACGACAAGCAGCCGGTTCGGCTCGCTCGCCGCGATGTCGTGCGCGAGTCCGGTGACGCGGGCGGCGATCTCCTCCGCGGAGAACAGGCATCGGACGCGCTTCCGGGACGCATCGGGTTCCGTCATTGCGTTGCCGACGCAGGCGTCGCCTCTACGCCTTGCGGCAGCTTTGCGTCGGGCTGGCGGAAGCGCACCGCGACCCGCGTTGCGAGCAGCGGGGCGCGATCGACGGTCAGCGTGAAAGACGCCGTCTCGCCGGCGGCGATGGTAGCGGTTGGGGGATCGAAATCTTCGACGCGCGACGGCCCCATGGCGCTGTCGTAGAGGATCGCGGCGAGTTGCGGCACCGGCATCGCCTTCCCGGCGACGTTGCGGATCGTGCCGCGCACCACGATGCGGTCGCCGGCCGCGGTCGGCGTGCGGTCGGCGGCGACGCCTTCGATAGCGATTCCCTCAAGATTGACTGGCAATCCGATGGCTGCGTAGAGGCCGGCAAGGTCGGGGAGCGCCGTGACGGCGGCTTCACGCGCGCCAAAGAAGGCGGCGAGGAAGGACAAAGCGGCGACGGCCCCGACCGCCATCGGAAGCCGCCGCGGGCGCGGCGGCTCGGGCCAGTGATCGCCCGCCACTTTCGCCGCCCAGGCGCTCTCGGCGCCGTCGGAGTAGGTCACGAGCGGCCGGCGGGACGCTTCCATCAGATTGCTCTCGACATGCGCCCTCGTCTGGCTGACCAGTTCGCTGCGGCGCTTCGACCGCGGCCGGGCCGAGGGCCACGTCTCGCCACATTCGCGGCAAACGATCGTCGGGTGGCCGGCGAGCGCCTCGGGCTCGGCGGTTTCGCTCGCGCCGCAGGCCGGGCACTGGATGACCACATGAGCGGATTGAGCGAGGTCGGATGCGGTCACTGGCCCAGCCCGGGAGAAATTTCTGGCGGGCGATTCATCGATTGCTAACGTTAACGCCGTCTTAATGGGGAGCTTGTTGTCCGCCACGAAGCAGGAAACGAGGCTGGGGCATTGATTCGCTTCGAGAATGTCGGCCTGAGATACGGCCTCGGATCGGAGGTCCTGCGCGATGTGAGCTTTCACATCGCGTCGGGATCGTTCCAGTTCGTGACCGGGCCGTCGGGAGCGGGAAAGACCTCCCTCCTCCGCCTGCTCTTCCTGTCGCTCAGGCCGACGCGCGGCAGCGTGCGCATCTTCAACCGCGACGCCGCCACCGTTCCGCGCAACGTGATTCCCGCCATGCGCCGCCGCATCGGCATCGTGTTCCAGGATTTCCGCCTGCTCGACCACCTGACCACGTTCGAGAACGTGGCGCTGCCGCTCCGGGTCGCCGGCGCCGAGGAATCGAGCTACCGCAGCGACGTAACCGAGCTGCTCGAATGGGTCGGACTGGGCGACAAGATGTGGGTGCATCCGCAGGTGCTCTCGGGCGGCGAGAAGCAGCGCTCGGCGATTGCGCGGGCGCTCATCACCAAACCCGAGGTGCTGCTTGCCGACGAGCCGACCGGCAACGTGGACCCGCCGCTCGCACGCAGGCTGCTCCGCCTCTTCGTCGAGCTGAACCGGCTGGGGACGTCCGTGATCATCGCCACGCACGACCTCGGCCTGATGGAACAATACGATGCACGCCGGCTGGTGCTGAACGGCGGCCATATCGAGCTCTATGACTGAGCAGCTATCCGGCACAGACGAGGCTCCGCGCGCGCCCCCGGCGTCGCGGCCTCATCGCCGCATGCGCCGCAAGCCGGCGGCGAAGATTCCGGCCGCCGAGCTGGTCGGTCAGATTTCCGCCGGCGCCGGCAGCCACACCGCGCCGCCGAGCACGCCGAACCCGATCGTCCCGCCGCGCACGGTAGCGCGGCGGACGTTGCTG
>JBOHKB010000029.1:0-6411 GCA_050728815.1 Propylenella sp. | reverse complement strand
GGCCGTCAGCTGGTCGGCCATTTCCCCTTCCGCGCGTCCGAGGAGTACGACCTCGAAGTCGTGACGTCCGCTCGCCAGCACGCGGTCAATGGCGTCGGTGAAAAGATCGATGCCCTTGCGAAACTCGAGGCGTCCGAAAAAGACGATCTTGCGGACGCTTCGCCGCTCGGCAGGAACCCGGCCGAACCGCCGGCTCTCGCCCGTCAGGCAGTTCGGCACGACGACGCGGGAGACAGGGCTTGGAAGATTTTTCTGCAGCCACTCCACCATGTAGGCGCTCGGGCAGACGATCACGTCAGCGAACTCGACGCAGATCGATTCAAGCAGCACATGCAGAGCCTCCTGGCGGTTCCAGGCGAGAGAATTGCCCCGCCGATGCCACGTGGTCGGCCCATGCGCCGTCACCACGATCCGGGAGTCCTGGAACGCAAGACCCGCGGACCTGAGCAAGAGCGCGGCAGCTCCCAATCCGCAGGTCTCGTGAAAATGGATCACGTCCCATTCGTTTGACTGCAGAAGGTCGGCGACCTTCAGCGCGAGCTCGTCGGGCGGCGTATGCCTGTTTTGATCTTTGAAAATGGGCAGGTAATGAATTCGCACTCCACGCGCCGACCAGTATTCAACCCAGCGCGCCTCCAGCGACGGCGGTCCTATGAACGGACAATACACGACATGCACTTCGTGCCCCGCGCTCGACAGGCGCTCCGCGAGCGCCGCCATAGCGGTTCCGATGCCGCCCGACCGGTACATACCCTGCAGTTCGATCGTGACCAGGGCGATCCGGCCGGGCGGGGTCAGCAGCCAGCGCCGGTCCAGGTAGGCGGCCGCGCCTTCGTCCACTTGCGCGACCGCATTCGGTATGGCTGCGACCTGGCGTTCCGCATTCGACAGCTCTTCGGCCGCACCCCAGTGCGAAAGCCGGCACTGCTCCAGGGCGGCAGAGGCTTCCGATTGCCGCACGGTCGGACAGATGAGATGTCCCTCATGGAAAAGGGCCTTCCGGCTGTAGCGCCTGAGCCCCTCAGCCGGGACGCAGAAATCGTGCGCCTCCAGCCACCGCCGATAGGCGTCGTGCTCATACTGATCGGCGATCCGCAATTGGCCCTGCCCGACAGCGCCGCTCAGCCGGTCGCGCCAATGGTAGTGATGCAGGACGCCGCGGATCGGATGATAGGCGGAGGCGCGGCCAGTGTGCGGCAAATGCGCGTTTCCCGGCAGGCGGAGCCCGGTCGCGACGCGCACCAGCGGATATTTGGTCTTGCGGATCGGCTCCGGCCCGTCCATCCGCTCGGCTAGGCGAAAATCGTAGCAGGGAAAGACTTCACTCGGCCGAGCTTCGCCCGACAGGGCGGCCAGGCGGCCGTCTGGCGCGGCGCGCTGCAATACGGTTGCCGGCAATTCGTCCGCGCCGAGCGACTGGAGCGCCGCCACCGTCTGCTCGAGCGTTTCATATGGCAGCTCGAGGAACTCGTCGGGCTCGACAATGACGACCCACTCGTCCTCGAACCGTCTCGTATAGGCGTCCAGCGCCGACGACGTGACATCGACGTCGGCTCCGGCAGGCAGCACGCCGGCGATGACCACATCGGCGGATCGGAGCGGCGCGAGATTCGCGCCAGTCCACGTTCCGTGCAGGAAAACATTGAGCTCGCCGATTCCGAGCGACCGGTAGTGCTCCAGGAAGTGCGGGAGGATGTCGGCGTCGTCCTGACCGACAAGGGAAATGAGCTTCCACATGGCTACTTGACGTGCCTTTGCACCGCGACAGGCGACACGCCGATACTCAAACCAGATGCGCGCCGACGAAACCACAGGCCCTCAACCGGCCCGCCCACACCGGGGGCGGCCGGCTTCCGCCGGCTTTGTCTATACCGAGCATTGCCCGGCAGGCGCACAAGAATCAAGTTCCGCCGCTCGCGCACGTTAACGCCGGCCGGCCTCATCTCGGCCGAAGAAATCGCCCGCATGGTCTTCAACCCTCCGCCATCTCAGCTGAAGGCCCTCGGGGTAGTTCCACTCTGTCTCATAGGCTCTGGGCACACCATGCTGCGCTTTGATATCCTCGACGAAAGCCATGAATCTCTGGCGCTCCGGCTCCAGCCTGGCGAGCGTCCGCTCGCGGACGTACTGGCGGGGGATATCGCGGCGGCGCAATGCCGAAACGGCCTCACGGATCGCTCGAGGATTGGCCTCGACGATCAAGCAATAGTCGGGATCGAAAAAGATTTCGCGCCCCCCGAGGCTCGGCGTGCTGACTATGGGCAACCCAGCGAGCAAATATTCGACGCTCGCATACATCGCCCCTTCCACTGCTGTCAGGCACAGACCGACCGCCGCACGGGCAAGCGCGTTGTTCACCGCCTGCCGGTCGAGCCAGCCAGGCAAGCCATCGGCCATGTCGTTGACGATGATGTGCTTCGGGCCCAGCGCAAGAAGATCCGCGACGATTCTGCGGGCCTCCGGCGGCTCGGCCACGGAGGTCACGCCGCATATATAGACGACCCTTTCGATTTCGGCCGCGAGCTCGTGCCGTTTTTCCGGGACGGGCCGCGCGTTGTAGACCGCATCGAATTCTACCTCCACGCCCGGCAGAGGGCGAAAATCGCGCTCCGACACAAAGACGTTCTGGCTCGAGAAGAAGGCGGTGCAGCCGGCCGCGGACAGCAGTTCGATCTCGGAGGGGGTGTTTCCGAGAAAAATAACGGTGTGCATCGGATGCTTGGCAGCGAACTCCCGTGCTGCGACTGCCTTTGCCTGCGCGCTTTTCTCATTGCAGTGCCAGACGATCGGTAAGAGAAAGGTGACTGGCCTGGCGCGGCATCTCTCTCCGAGACCTTCGGCGAGGCCAAGGGGCGAATGCCAGGGTAGTGCGTAGACGATCAACGGCTCTCGCGAGATCAATGCCGCCAAACCGGCATTCTTGGGCCGCGACCCCTCTGCATCCGCCTGCGAAGTCATGAACCCCCCTGCCGCCGCGGGGACACATTCGCCGGACGCCGCTTCGCTGAGGCAAGATAAGGCGCCCATGGCTCGTCGAGCCGCTTCGATTCGTCGAGCAGGATATCGAGGAACGCCCGCGCGGCGGGAGTCATCGGCCGCCGCGACGGCTCGATCAGCGCGAGGTCGAGCACGAACACCGGGTCCACGATCGGGTTGATCGTCACGGTCCGCCGCTTGATGTCCGACGCCATCATGATGCCAGGAAGAATGGTGAGCCAGTCGGAGCGGGCGACGAAATCGAGCGTCCCCATCATCGCGTCGAGCTCCAGGAGCCGGTCGTAGCGAGCGCCATTGGCGGAGAGGTAGATTTCGATACTGCCGCGGCGTGTGTTCCGTTGCCCCGGGACGACATAGCTGCATGCGCCGAGATCCCTCAGGCGGATCGGCTCCAGATGCTTCAGCCGCGAGCTGCGGCGAGAGACCAGCACCTCGACCGTCCTCAGAAAATGCCGGCTGGCGATGCCGGGCGTGCCGGCGAGCGCCGGCACAACGGCGAAATCCAGATCGCCGGAGCGGACCTGCTGGGTGAGCACGGCGCTATAGGCCTCCACGATGCGCACCGCGACGTTCGGGTGCTCCGCGATGAAGCGCGAGAGCGTCGGGGCGAGCGCCGACCGGGTCATGGTGGGCATCAGGCCAATAAAGATTTCTCCTGTCAGCCCCTTGCCGAAGCGGCCGATCGCGCTTTCCGCGAGCTCGGCGAGGCGCAGCATCTCCACCGAGCGGCCGTAATATGCATCGCCCGCCGGGGTCGGCACGACACGGCCGCGGTCGCGGGAAAAAAGACTGGCGCCCAGCCGCTCCTCGAGCTTGCGGATGTGCTGCGAGACGCCGGACTGCGTCGCGTGCTCGCGCTTCGCGGCGGCGGTGAACGACCGCTCCTCGTAGGTGGCGACAAACACCTTGATGCTGCGCAGGCTGTCCGGCATGGCATTAGCGGCGCTGATCCATCTGAGTATTTCTTATAATTTCGGCGATCAGAAGCGAACCCCTATCTTTGCCCGAATTTTCGGGCGGTCCCGCGCGCTGACGGAAGAATGGAATGAAGCTCGGCTTCTTCACGATGCCCATCCATCCGGTAGGGCGAAAGCTCCACGAGACACTGAAGGAGGACCGCGAGCTCGCCCTATTCGCCGAACGGCTCGGCTTCGTCGAGGGCTTCTTTGGCGAGCACATCACCGACGGCGCGGAGACGATCACCTCGTCGCTCATTTTCATCGCCTGGCTCCTGAGCGAGACGAAGAGCATCAAGCTCGGCTCCGGCACCATCAACATGCCGAACCACCATCCGGCGCGCGTCGCCGCCGAGGTCGCCATGGTCGATCACATGGCGGAGGGCCGCTACATCATGGGGATAAGCCCCGGCGGATTGCTGTCCGACGCTGAGGTGTTCGGCAACCTCGACAATGACCGGACGGCGATGTTCGTCGAGGCGATCGACCATGTGCTCGCCATCTGGGCCGGCGAGCCCCCCTACAATCTCAAGGGCAAGCACTGGTCGATCTCCACGGAGCGGACGCTCATTCCGGATCTCGGCCAGGGTTTTCTGGCGAAACCCTATCAGCGCCCGCATCCGCCGATCGTGGTCACCGCCGTCGCGCCCTTCTCCAAGGGCGTAACGGAAGCCGCGGCGCGCGGCTGGGACCCGATCTCCGCGAACTTCCTGCTGCCGCAATGGGTGAAGTCGCACTGGCCGAAATACGTCGAGGGGTGCGAGCGCGCCGGCCGCCCGGCGGAGCCGGAGAATTGGCGCGTGGCGAAAAGCATCTTCATCGCCGACGACCACGACACTGCCAAGCGCTACGCCACGTCGCGCGGCGGCCCCTATTACGGCTATTACAATTCGATTGCGACGAAGCTCGTCCGCAACGGACGCGCCAACCTCTTCAAGGCGGACCAGAACGCTCCCGATTCCTCGGTAACCGTCGAAGGCGTGGTCGACGACCTCGTCGTCTGGGGCACGCCGGACAAGGTGATCGAGGAACTGCTCGCCTTCCGCGAGGTGGTGGGCGATTTCGGCACGCTGCTCTACGCCGGGCACGACTGGGCCGACAAACGGCTGGCGAAACGCTCGATGGAGCTGATGGTGGAGAAGGTGATGCCGGCCATCAACCGCCTCACCGCATCCTCGAGCGAAGCTGCATGAGCGCCGCCATGGCTGAAGAGCATTTCATCGAAGCAGGCGACAACAGGCTGCATGCCGTCGTCGAGGGCGCGAAGGGCGCACCGTGGCTCACCTGCCTCCACACGCTCGCAAGCAATCTCTCGCTCTGGGACGACCAAGCGCCGGCGCTCGGAAAGAGCTTTCGCCTTCTGAAGCTCGACGCGCGCGGCCATGGCCGTTCGAACGCCGAGCGCCCTGCCGCCTCGCTCGACGATCTCGTCGCCGACGTGGTTTCGGTGTGGGATGCGCTCGGCGTCGAACGCTCGCTCGTGCTCGGCATTTCGCTCGGCGGCATGACGGGTGTGGGGCTCGCGCTTACGCATCCGACACGCGTGACGAAGCTGGTCGCGGCCGACTGCCGGCTCGATTCGCCGGCCTTCTTCGTCGACATGTGGACGCAGAGGATGAAGCAGCTCCGCGAGGACGGCCTGGCGACGGTGGCGGACGTGACGATGCCGATCTGGTTCACCGAGAAGACCCGCAAGGAGCGACCCGAAATCGTCGCGCGGGCGCGGGCGATGATCGTCGGCACCTCCGAGGCCGGCTATGTCGGCGCGGGCAGGGCGCTGCAGAAGCTCGACTACAAGCGCCGGCTTGGCGAAATCCGCTGCCCGACGCTCTTCGTTGTCGGCGAGCTGGATGGGCCGCACCCGAACGAGATACGCGAATTCGCGAAGATGGCGCCCGGCGCGAGGTTCGTGGAGATCGCTGGCGTCGCGCACGCGTCCAATCTCGAGGCGCCCGAGCGGTTCACGGAGATCGTGCTCGATTTCTTGAAGAGTTGAGCGGGCGTTAGAGCGCCTGGCTTCGCAGCCTGCCAACCCGCCCGTCTCGGTGTAGGCTCTCCCGATGACCGACCGATTCAGGCCGCTCCGCCGCGAGGAGCTTGATCCGCGCCAGCGGGCGGTGTTCGATGCGATCCAGGCGGGTCCCCGCGGGACGGTGCCCTCGATCTTCCACCTCTATCTGGAAAGCCCGGAGCTCGCCGCCCGCGTCCAGGAGCTTGGCGCCTTCTGCCGCTACGGGTCGGGCCTTCCGCAGCATCTTTCGGAGCTTGCGATCCTCGTCGTGGCGCGCCACTGGGACGCCGAATACGAATGGCGCATTCACGAAGGCGAAGCGCGGAAGGCCGGCCTTTCCGAGGAAGCGATCGCCGCGATCAGGCGCGGAGAGGAGCCGCATTTCGACGACGCGGACGCGCGGCTGGTCTGCGAGTTCCTGACCGAGTATCTCGCCAAGAACGACGT